>CAZUVM010000138.1:0-16819 GCA_964623885.1 uncultured Verrucomicrobiota bacterium | reverse complement strand
CTGGTCGTGCCATTCGATCTGATCCAGCCTGAAAATACTATCGAAGCAGCGCTCAAAATCTTGAGTGAACGAGGCCGGGTCCGCCCCGGCAGCACCGTCGTGATCATTGGCTCCATCCTGGTCAGCGAACAAATCGTTGATGCTGTCCAGATGCGGGTGGTGTAAGGGAGAAAGAGGGAAAGGTAAAGGGCCTACATTCGCTAATGCCCGGCGACCGGCGCCGGAGCGGTGGCGGCCGATTTGCCAAACAGCTTCTTGTAGTGCTCGTTAGTTGCGTTTTGCTCCGCGAGGAAAGCCTTGAACTTCTCGTTCTGGCTCAGGTTACGAAGGTTGATATCCACGTTGAACATGGGACTGCACGGAAAACCATTTTCCGCCGACTGGCGCAAATATTCGAGGGCCAAGTCCTGTTCGTTAAGCAGGCTGTAAGCACAGGCTATATTGTAGAACGCGTGATGGGAGTGGCCGAATTTCAAAGAGTGTTCGAGCGCATTGGCTATGTTGGTCTGCGCTCCGCGTTTATCACCTTGCTTGGCCGCTAGAATCGCCCGGACGCTGGCGAACTGGCCGCCGATGTCGGCGGTGAGTGAAGCATTGCTGATGACCGTAATGGCCTCGTCAGTGCGGTCGAGATCAATCAGCGCGACTGCCAGGTAGGAATTCATTACGAAGTTCGTTGATAACGGCCCTCGAATCGCCTGCCACGTATCGGCGGCCTTGGAGTTATCGCCACCCCAAAAGTCGGCATTGGCTCCGAGGAACTGCGTAATCGGATTCACCGGGTTGATCTTTGCTGACTGCGAAACCAGGTCCCGTCCTTGCTCAAACAACCCGATGTGAAAAAAGATTAGGGTCAGAAGACTGCGCGGCTCCTGCAGGATTGGCTTCAGTTCCAGTGCGCGCCTTCCTTCGGTGATCGCGGTTTCCACCTGCCAACGCTGGGAAGGCGTCCAATAATAGTAAGCCTTGGCGAAGTGAGCTTCGGCGAGGTTGGGATCGAGTTCCAACGCGCGCGTGAAAGCATTAGACGCTTTGGGCTCCAGCTCCCTGATTCGCTCCGGTTCGGTATAAAAATATTCGTCCACATACGTGCGCGATAAGACAGCGTAGGCCAGGGCGAAATTTGTGTCTAACTGCACCGCGCGCTCCAGGACGCTGGCGTTGTTGCTCATGCCTGGTGTATAGAGCGTCCCTTGGGCTACCTTGCCGCGCAAATAATAATCATATGCCTCCGGGTTGAGCGTGGGTGTTTTGCGAATGCGCGCTTCCGCTGCGGCCGAGAGGTTGGTCAGTGAGCAATGAGCGACCTGGAGGGCGAAGTCATTGGGTATGCCCAGCACTTGGTTCACAGCGCATTCGTAATTGGTGGACAACAGAACCTTCTCGGCTTTGGTGTCGATCAGGCGGTTTTGAATTCCGAGTTTTCCATCGGTCCAGCGGATCGTGCCGTCAATCAGCAGCGGCACATCAGCCGCCCACAGGAACTGCTCGAAATTCCGCAGGGATTGGGCCGCTTGATCCGAAGGCACTCGGAAGGGAATCAACTCGCGCGATTCTCCCAGCGCATCGATCACCTCGCCGGTTAGCGCTTCTGCCAGGTAAGGAACCGCTTCGGGACTGGCATTAGTGAAGGGCAGCACCGCGACGCGCAATCCGACCGTGTGTGCGGCAGTCGTATCCTGCATTTTGTAGCGATTGGCGAGCAGCAGAACTGTCACCCCGGCCAGTACCAGCATAACCACCAAAACGGATCCCGCGGCGACAGCGACTCGATTTCGCAGCATGAACTTTCGCAGTCTGTAAGCACTGCTCGGAGGCCGCGCCAGGACCGGTTGGTTGCTGAGGTGGCGATGGACATCGGCCGCCAGAGTTTCGGCGGTGTGGTAGCGCCGATTGCGGTCCTTCTCGAGGGTTTTCATCACGATCCAGTCCAGATCCCCGCGGAGCCCACCGAGAAGCCTGGGTGGGTCCGACTGGCGATCGCGAGCCAGGCTGGTTTGCTCCTTGAGATCCAGCGTGCTCAGTCGAGTTGAAGGCCGAGGCGGATCCTCTTCCCGGATAATTCGGCGGACCTCATCGAGTCCGGCTTTGATCAGGCGCTTGGGATCGAAAGGCGTTTTTCCGGTAAGCAGTTCATAGAGCAGCACGCCCAGACTGTAGACATCGCTGCGCGCATCGATTTCCAGGCCGCTCAACTGTGCCTGCTCAGGGCTCATGTAAGCCGGCGTGCCGATAAACTGCTCGAAAGCCGTGAAAAGTGTTTTGTCGGTGAGCGTCTGGCCGGCGGTCGCTTTAGCAATCCCGAAATCGATGATCTTCGGCACCGGCACGCCATCGTGATCGGCGACCAGGATATTGGAGGGCTTGATGTCGCGATGAATGATGCCTTTTTGATGGGCGTGCTGGATGGCTTGACAGACCAGCATGAACAGTCCGAGCCGCTGATCGGTGCTGAGCCGATGCTCGTCACAGTACCGGGTAATGGGAATTCCCCGAACCAGCTCCATCACAAAATAAGGGCGCCCGTTGTCAGTCACTCCGCCATCGAGCACCCGCGCGATGTTAGGATGCTCCATCATCGCCAGCGCCTGGCGTTCGGCCTCGAAACGCGCAACCACTTGCTTCGTGTCCATTCCCAGCTTGATCACCTTCAAGGCGACACGGCGACGCATGGGTTCCGATTGCTCCGCCATGTAAACCACGCCACAACCTCCTTCGCCAATTTGTTGCAGCAATTTGTAACGGCCAATGCGGTCTCCCGGCTTTTCACTGATGGATGGAACGGGTGAGGGAATTGGGCGCGGGGTACGGCGGCGTTCGAGCAGCAGGACGCCTTGTTCATGGACCCGGAGCATGGCCTCGACCAGCTTCCGCAGCCCGGGCTGTTCGCCGCAAACTCGCTCCAGATAAGGCCCGCGTTCCTCAGGGGCCATGCCCAGCAGTGCTTCAACAATTTCGTTTTCCCTGCTTGATGGTTCCATCGAATCCATGGCTCTTTGTTGCCCGCGAAACCCGGGCTCAGCCGATTGCCGCGAACAACTCGCGGATTTCATCATCGATGGCTTCCGGAGTGGCGACAGTGTGCGCAATTTCCAGCCGCAACAACTCGCGATAGCGCTGCCTGAGCCTGTGCACCGCAACCTTGACGGCGGCAACCGTCATTCCCAGCCGGTCAGCAACTTCAGCATATGTGCTTTGGCCGTTCTCCCCATTGAGGTAGAGCTTGAGCTCATCGAAAAACGCTGCCTTGCCGGTCGCGGCGAACTCAGCTTCCAGCCGGTCCAGTACCTGTTCGAGCAAGGTTAGCGCCCAAAGCCGATCGTAAGCCTTTTCCGGAGACCGGTCGTCTACCGGCTCGGAGGCGTAGCGTTGTTCCGTCTCCGGTTGGTCGAGAGAAATGATCTCACAGCCTCCGCCTCGCTTCAGGCGCCGAGCGCGGTCCCATTCGTTCGCCATGAAACGCCGCAAGGCGATTAAGAGGAATGAGCGGAACTTGCCTTTCTCCGGGTTGGCTTCCTTGAGATAACCCTTTTCCAGCAGCCGCGCAAAAAAACCTTGCACGAGGTCCTGGGCATCCTCCGGGCTCTGCCCCTGGCGCCGCACAAACGCGTAGAGCGGATACCAGTAGGTCTGACACAGTCGAGTCAGCGCTTCATACGTTTCCGTTGAATCGGGTTGGGCAGCCCGCAAAACCTGGCTCCAGTGCGTGGTACCGAACCAATGGTCCCGTTGCGCGTCTTCAGCGTCCTGTTCAAGCAAAGCCATACCCCGTAATAGCCAGCGTTCGATGGCGGTTGGTGGTGAACTTGTCGAAAATGTACCACAAAAACGCCCCGTCGTCCAAAGCAAATCACTCTGGGGCGAGACAAATCCGGGGCGCGAATCAAGGTGCATGCCGGTACTTAAGCGCCGGCCGTCCGGTGGTTACATGAGCCGGGCGCGGCGAGACCAAGTGTAACCATTCTAATGACACGCTTAAGTAAGCCTTGAACCCCGAGGCATTGTCGCGGGGTTCAATGAGTGGATCCGGGCAGCGCCCAGGCCACTCGCAAACGAAACCAAAACATCAACGAACAAACCAATAAAGACCTATGAAAAAACTGATAGCGTTATTCAATTCCAGCACGATCGCCCGGCAAGCGGGCACGTATCTGGCCGCCACGGCAACCGTTGGCCTCATTGTGGCCGCCTCCACCGGCCTCGTGGGGCGCGCGCACGCTGACTCCGACGGGGAGGATGCGGCGGATGTGAGAACGAAAGCCCAACTCTACGAACTCGATCAACTCGAAGTGCAATTCCACCAGGCCGGCTCTTACGGCGGCGACATTGACGCCATGATGGCGCTCTGGGCCGACGATTGCACGTTCACCAGCGGCGGAACAACTCTGGTCGGGAAGGATGCCGTCCGGGCGGTGTTTTCCTCCGGCGGCGCGTTTACCCATTATTGGGTAGGACTCACCGCCGCGTTCAAGATTTCCGCCGACATTCACGGCGATACCGCGGACATCTATTTCGAATGTCATTACGCGGATCCTTCGGTGAGCCCTTACGTGCTGCGCGCCGACCGGAGCCTTTATGGCACGGTTAAGAAGATCAATGGCAAATGGATGCTGTGGCACATGAATGGCGCCGCAGCGCCGCTCTAAACAGAGCTCGCCTGCACAAAAGACCCCACAGGAAGCGGTACCGACTGTGGGGTCTTATTTTCTCCATGAGGCCTGCAGTGGACTCAAAGCGAATGGGGTCGAGAATCCAGTATAAGATCTTGATTTCTCAAGCCATTGTCACGGCCCTGCCGGCGAATTGGTGTTGAGGCGGAAGAATTTTCCCGCACCGCTCAAGGTCAGATCGAACGGGCTGCTCGCGCCAGGGACGGCCGACCAGGGCCCGCTAAGCTGATCGGCTTGTTCCAAAACGAGATTGGCCGCCGCCCAGACTAATTGCGCTGCACCTTGCTGCGCGGAGAATATTTGCAGGCTCGGATCGGTTGTCAAAATCGCCGGCACTGAATACATGGAGCCGCAGGCTGCCGAGATGAGCGCCTGGTATTGGCCCGCATCGCCGGCATTGACGTTGGCGATCCGGAGGGTAGGCGAATGCGCGCCGGAAATTCTACCGCCATCGGTTAACGGCACAGCGCCAGAATACCATTGGTAGCTCAGCGTGCTGCCATAGGGAGCCACGGCATTGACATTGAATGCGGCGGTGTCACCCGCGGCACGATATTGGCTGGCGGGTTGAACGTTGATCAGCGGAGTATCGAGGTACATTAACTCCCAGGTGTCGCTTCCGTTGAGCGGGTTGAGGTCCCAATTTCCGCCATACAAACCGCCCATCACGACCGCGCAGCGTCGGCCGGAGTCGAAGGCCATGCCGAACTGCATGCGCCCAGTCGGAGTCGAAAGACTGCGAGCGATGTCGGCCGGATAGGCGTCTTCCAACAACAAGCGATTGAAGCGCACAATGTCTTCAACGGCTGGGTTGACGTTGCGGAACACCGCCGTTTCTGTCGAAAGTGGAACTGCGGCGAAACGGGTTGGGTCGTAAACAACGTTATTGGTGATGAGGTTGTTAAGCGCGCCGGCCAAGGTGTTCTGTTTCTGATCGGGACTGACGCCGGAATTGGTGAGCGTTTGCTGGTCGGTGGTGGCGAATTCGCTCCAAAGATATTGTGAAACGGGATCCGACTGGGCGCTCAATTTCGCGATCAGATTCGTGACATTAAGGAAATCGGTCGGAGCAAAAAGGGAAGTTACTATCTCCTGCAGGCGCAAATCGTTCAGGTCTCCCGCCAGAGCGGACCAGCTATCGGTCGCCGGATCATAATAACCGGCGTAGCTGGAGCCATAACTTGCATTGTAATTATATTGCCCGCCGAAACGCAGCGACCGGTGACGATAAGTGTCATAGACCATGTTCCCATAGGCGGGAGTCAGATAATTGTAATAGAGAAATCCCGGAGAGCGTTCGTACCAGTCGTGTCCATCCCAAGTAAAATAGCGATCCACGAAAGAACCGTCCGTCATGGCGCCGGCAAAGAGGGTCTGCGAATCGGTGTCAAACACCAGGCAGGCATCGTCCTGCGCATAACTCGTATACGGTGAAACGGAGGGTCCGTTGGTTGGGTAAATGGAGGTCCAATTGGTTCCGTTCCACTCCCAAAGCGCGCTCTCGGTGGCGCCCGCACCGCCATAGAGCACCGTCACTCCGCGCACCGGGTCGTAGCCCATGTGATGATCGAAACGGGAGGAGGGCCCGTTGGTAGTGCAGAAATACCATCGCGTGCCGTCCCACTCCCAAGTGTCATCGAATTGATAATCGCCGTAAATGCCATCCGGTCCGCCGCGTCCGCCGAACATCACCACCCGTCCACGGCGGCTGTCATAGGCCATGGCGTGCTGCATGCGCGCGGCAGGTGTATCGCCATAGTTGGGGCGCCAATATCCTTGTGAATCCTGATGCCACGCATTGGTCCAATTGTAAGTCGTCCGTTGCCGCCAACGCGAGCCATCCCATTCCCAAACCTCGCCAAAACCCCGGTAACCGACGTTCGGAACCAGCAGTCCGCCGCCGTACAGCACGGACACACCCCGTGCGCTGTCATAAACCATCGCATTGGCCCGGCGCGATGGCGGGCCGCTGGTGGTGCGCAGGACCCATTGCGGCATGGTGAGTTTCAGGCTGGCGGGTGAGGTGCCGAGGGAGTTGTTGCACTGGGCGGTGTCGACCACAACGCACTGGTAAGTTCCTTCGTCGTCGTAATGCACGCCGTCGATGGTCAGGACAGGTGTGTGTGTGCCGATAAAATGTCCATTATCGGACAAATATCCGTAAACCGAGCTAAACCAGCGATACGTCAATCCGCACCCGCCGCTCGTGATGAAGGAAAACGTTATGGTGGAGCACGGGCGGACGTTGCTCAGGCTCTGCGGTTGGGAAGTGATTTGGAATCCGACCTGAATGTGATTAATGGCGCTGGCGACGATGCCGGGGCAGGCGGAGCCATCGATGTAAAACCGGTAGTCCCCGCTGAAGCTCTCATCCACGTTGGTGAAGATAAAGTTCGCGGGCGCCGCGGGGGTATCCACGCGCACGTCCACCCACTTGACAAATTCGAAGCTCCCGATGTTTTTTTGGAGGTGAGTGTTTAGGTCGACGCCGGTGTATACCGGCAGCGGCGGGTTTATGGTGATGGTGTTACCGATGCATGTTTGTGAGCAATTCGGGAACAGCGCCTGGCGGAAGAGCGTGGTTGGCGGGTCCACGCGCAAATGCGTTTTCGGAGTGTTCAGGTACCCACAATCATTATAGACCTGCGCGACGTAATTGCCGGCGTCATCTGTTGTCAGGTTGTGGAGTGCCAGTATTGGGTTCACTGCGCCAGAAATGGCGTTGCCATTGTGGAACCATTGTATCTGGTAAACGCTACCGGCCGGCGTGACAGAGAACACAGCGGTGCCGCCGAGGCAATCGGACTGGGATCCACTCGACGAGGAAACAATTCCCGGTTCGTCCGTGCTCGATTCCCAAGTGTCGTGAAAATATATTGGCTTTGGCTGGTTATCTGAATCCGGTTGAAACCAAATTCCCCCGGCAAGGACCAACAAATCGCGATTCAGGTCGTAAGCCGCCAGAGCGCCCGCTCGTTCATCGTTCGGGTCGGGAAGTGAGTATTCGGTGGCCCGATCCCAGTTCGTTTGTCCAAAGTCCCAAATGTCTACCCCCTGGTAACTGTGGTAGATGTCTTCCGGATGACCCACGCGCTGGGCATAATGGCCGCAACAGCGCAAGATACGCTGGCGGTAAGGATCATAGGCCAGAGTGGCTCCGGATAGTGCGGTTACCGGATTACCGGGGAGCGTTTGCCGTTCCCAACTCCCATCGGCCGCGGTGATGCCAGGGCGATAGTACCAGACCTCCTCGTTCTGGACAGGATCTTCTCCGGTTACAAATCCGACATTGTGCGCCGCGTCAAAAATAAAATCGTCGGGAGGATTCAGGGTACTGAAAGAAGGGCCTTGTTCCCACCCCGAGCCGGTCCATTCCCAAGTCTGGAAATCGGTGGACGGTCCGGTTCCTTCGTAAAAGAAGATGGCGCGTCCACGATTTGGATCAAACGCGCCCCAAGGCCCGCCGCCGATCTCCGGCGGGGATGGCCCGGTCCAGGTCAATTGCCGCCATTGATTGCCGTCATAAGCCCAAAGTTCCGGCAGTGCATCCGCCGGGAAATCCGGCGCGCCAAAAAGCAGACCGACATTGCGGGTGCTGTCGTAAATCCAAGCAAACGTTATGCGAACTTGAAACGGTGGATCCGGTAACGCCGTCCAGCCAGTACCATCATAAACCCAGCCGCCAGGGGATTCATCAATGCGGTCTTCGACCAGAGATACCATTTTTCCTGTGGCAGCGTGATAAATCATTCTGCCGTCATACGGCGCCTGGCCAGTGATCGTGCTGCTGACGTTTTGGACGTGGACACACTGGGCCATCGCTGGAGTGGACAAGGCCAGAGAAACAACGGCAGCCGCCGGGACTGTTCGGAAGCAAGCTCCCGGCCAAAGACACTTTTTCATAATAAAAGAATTGCCCGGCGCCATTGCTCAGGGACCCGGCAGGGCCAGACGGAAGAATGTGCTCGGACCTTGAAGCGACAGGTCGAATGGACTGGTCGCGCCGGGGACGGTGGTCCAGGGACCACCAGGAAAATCGGCTTGTTGCAGGACTAGATTGGCCGCCGACCAGACCAACTGTGCGGAGCCCAGCTCTGGGGTAAAGATTTGCAATCGGGGATCGGTCGTCAGTATCGCCGGGGTGGTGTAAATAGTGCCGCACGCGGCGGAAATCAGCGCCTGGTATTGTCCGGCGTCGGCCGGGGTGACGTTGGCAACCCGCAGCGTCGGTGAGTGAGTTCCGGAAATCCGGCCGCTCTCGTTCAAAGGGATCGCGCCAAAATACCATTGATACGTCAAGGTGCTGCCGTAGGGCGCAATCGCGTTCACTTTAAAAACGGCGGTGTCACCCGGGGCGCAATATTGGCTGGGCGGTTGATCGTTGATCAGCGGCGTATCGAGATACATCAGCTCCCACGTGTCGCTGCCGTTGAGCGGATTTAGACCGGGGCCGTTGTAGAATCCGCCCATCACCACCGCCGCGCGGCGTGCCGAATCGAAAGCCATCGCAAATTGATCGCGGCCCGTTGGGAAGGACGGACTGCGCGCCAATTCCGCCGGGTAAGCATCTTCGATGAGCAAGCGATTGAGGCGGATCAAGTCTTCGGCGGCGGGATTGAGGTTGTGGAAAACGACTGTTTCAGGCGAGAGCGCGACACCGGCAAAACGGTTTCCATCATAGACAATGTTGTTGCTGATGATGTTATTGAGCGCGAACGCCAGCGTGTTTTGTTTTTGAGCGATCGCCACGCCGGAATTGGTCAACGTTTGTCGATCGATTGCGGCGAAGTTGGTCCACAGGTATTGCGAGACCGGGGCGGCTTGCGAGCTGAGTTTGCTGACGAGGCCGGGGACGTTGAGAAAATCGTTTGCGCCAAAATTCGAACTCAGCGCTTCATCCGGCAGCACGGTCCACGAATCGCTGGCCGAATCGTAATACCCGGCGGCAGTGCCGCCATACATATTGTTGAACCCGTTTATCTGCCCTCCAAAGTGCAACGCCCGGAACCGATACGTGTCGTACACCATGTTGCCGTTAATGGGGGTGAAGTTGGAGCCGAACAAAAATCCCAAAGCGCGGCTATGCCAGTCGTGTCCATCCCACGTCCAATAGAAATGATTGTAACCAGACCCATCGTCCGTGGGCCCGACGAACAGTGTCTTCAAATAGGTGTCGAATACCGGACAGGCGTATTCGTTGTAATGGTTGACCGGTCCATTGGTGTAAATGATCGAAGTCCAACTGGTACCGTTCCATTCCCAAATCTCATTGGCCGGCACACCGAAGCCGCCGTAAAGAATGGCAATGCCACGCACCGCATCATAACCCATGTGACCTCCGTACCGCGGCTCCGGGCCGTTCGTGGCACCCAAATACCAGCGTGTGCCGTCCCACTCCCACGTGTCGCCGAAGGTAATGTCGCTGAAAATGTTGGTGGCGACGGCACCCCGCCCGCCGAACATGACGATGCGCCCGCGGCGGCTGTCATAGGTTAAGGCATGCTGCATTCGCGCCGCAGGAGTGTTGGTGAAATTCTGCACCCAATAACCGTTGATGTCCTGGTGCCAGACCTTGGTCCAATCGTAAGTCGTTCGTTGCCGCCACTTCGCGCCATCCCACTCCCACACTTCGCCGTAACCCAGGTAGCCGGTGTTTTCCACAGCCACACCACCGCCGTACATTACGGTGACACCGCGCTGACTGTCATAAGCCATGGCATTGTTGTAGCGCGGCAGTGGTCCCTTCGTCGTCCGCAACACCCATTGTGGCAAGGTCAGTTTCAAGGACGCCTCGGTTGTCCACAGGAATTCCTGGCACTGTGTCGGGTCAGAAACCAGGCAGAAGTAATTACCTTCGTCGTCATAGTGCACGCCAGTGATGGTTAATGTGGGTGAGTGTGTGCCGGTGACGTGGCCGTTGTCCGATAGGATGCTGCCATCGCTGTACCACTGGTATGTCAGCGAGCATCCGCCGGTAGCGGCGACCGAAAACGACACCGTGGAGCACGGGCGCACATTGCTCAGGCTCTGCGGCTGACTGGTGATGTCGAAACCGACCTGAATGTGGTTAACTGCGCTGGCGATAATGCCAGGGCAAGCCGAGCCATCGATATAAAACCGGTAATCGCCGCTGAAGCTTTTGTCCACGCCGGTGAAGACAAAGTTCGTGGGCGCCGACGGAGTGTCGACGCGCACATCGACCCAGTACGGAAACTCGCCGCTGCCGATGTTCTTTTGCAGATGGGTGTTGAGGTCGATCCCGGTGTATACCGGCAAGGGCGGGAAGATGGTGACGTTGGATCCGATGCACGTGCTCGAGCAATTAGGGAACAAAGCCTGGCGGAAAAGCGTGATCGGCTGGTCGACGCGCAAATACGTTTTCGGCGTGTCCGCATATCCGCAATCGTTTTGCACGCGTGCCACGTAGTTACCAGCGTTGGTGACGGCCAGATTATTCAAAACCAACAGTTCATGCGTGGCGTCCGGAATGGCCACTCCGTTGTGATACCATTGAATTGTTGCGTTCAATCCTGATGGCGTGACCGATAAAATCTCAGCGTCACCGACGCAGTGATCGAATTCGCCCTGCGATGACGCGACTATGCCGGCGCCACTGACCACCAACTCCCAGGTGTCACTGAACCGCGACCCGGGGCCGCGCGGGACGTCGAGGGGAATATCCACCTCGGCGCCCGCACCCGCCCCACCCATGAGCACGAACACACCGCGGCGGCTGTCGTAAACCATGGCCGCACCAGCGCGTGCCGAAGACGCTCCGTTCAATGGATTGGCCGGAATGGAAGGCAAGCTTGACCAGATGCCGCTCCGGTTGGTTCGGTTGCCTGTGTAAACGTAATCATAGGCGGCGTCGGTAGCATCGACGTTCACGCCGCCGACCAGGGCGAAATGATGCCGCTGGCTGTCGTAAGCCAGCGAAGCTTCTGCCAATGGAGGCGGCATCGAGGTGTCGGGGTTGTACTCCCAACCGGTTGTCCCATCGCTCGACGTGCAATGCAGGTAACAATTCGTGTCCGGCACGTACGTGAAATAACCGGACGGGAGCTGGGTTTTTTCGTAAGCTTGGGTGTAACCGCCAAGACCGAGCGCAATCCCATGATAGTCATCGAAGGCGGCGGCGATGCCGTAAGCGGCAAAATGATAGGAGCCGCCCCCGAAATACCAGATTTCATCGACGTAGGGCCAATAACCCGGCAATCCGAAGTCGTAACCGTACCAATTGTCGCCGTTCCAGACATACGTGACTGTAGCCGGGGCGAAGTTACAGCCAATGACAGCCCCGTTCTGGAGTATCGCTGAGGTCTCCTGCTTCTGCTGATTATCGGTGTAGATACCGTCATAACCACCCACCATCAGGGAAAGATTGCGCACCGAATCGTAGATCATCGCATGACCGGCCAGTTTTGGCAGTTCCATGCAATAGGCGCTTTCCACGTGGGTCGGTAATGGTGCCCAGGTTCCGTTGGTGCCGTCGCTGGTGTAGGCCCAGGTGTCATTGTAAGAATTGCCGCCGGATTGCCCGCCATGCAGCAACACATAATGCCGCGCCCGGTCATAGACCATCGCATGAAAGGATCGCCCCGCAGGCTTTGCGCCGGGCACGTTGATTTGATGCCATGCATTTGTCCCATCGTATTCCCACGTGTCGTTGAAATACTGCTCGCTCCCGCTAGTGCCAATTTCACCGCCGAAGAACACCGTCACGCCGCGATCCGGGTCGTAGGCCATGGCGTGGTGAACCCGCTGACCCGGCGAACCGACGCCGTTGCCAGGCTGGCCGTTAAACCGGCAGACCCAATAGGTGCAGTCCTGTGCATAAACGCGGAATTGCAAAACCCCCAGCAGTGCGAGTGGGCCTAAACAAAAGAGGTAAGTCAAAAGGCCAGAACGGCTTGCAGAGCGCAGGCGCGGCGCGGAAGTTTCTGGGCAAAAGCGACGAGGCAGTCCAAAATGCATAAAGCTGGTTCATACTATAAAGAAGGAAAAATCCTCCTCGATTACACATTTTTCAGGAGGCTTTGCTAAAAGGCTGTTTTCCACCCGGAAGCGCCTTGATCTCGTCCGCGCTCGTGCCGACAGTGCTTTGACATGGTTCGCGAGCTCGATTTAGTTCTCCGGCGGCGTCGTAATTACACTAGGGTCACTAATCTGCGGCGCGAATGCGATCGCCTTAGGGAGGGCCTTCGCTCTCCGGCCTCCTTTACTCTCCTGCTTGCCTTTCTGGCAACCTGGGCAGCTCAGCTTCCGCTCTGCGCCGCTCCCGACAGCTCGCTTAAAGCCGGCGTTGCTGAAGTCGACATCAGTCCCCCGATCGGCTACCGGATGGCCGGGTATTTCGACGAGCGAATTTCGACCAGCATCCACGACCCGCTCAAAGCCAAAGCTATCGTGCTGGCTAAAGGGAACCAGCGGCTGGCCTTGGTTTTTTGCGATCTCATCGGCCTCTCACTTCACGTCACCACTAACGCGCGTGCGCAAGCCAGTGTCCTTACGGGGATTCCTGTTGACCACATCGTCATCAGCGCTACCCACAGTCATACCGGCCCGCTTTTCGACGACATTCGCCGAGACGTACTCCATGCCGCCGCGGTGGCGAAATTTGGTTATGATCCGCACGAAAAGATCGACTATCCTTCTTTTCTTACGGCCCAACTGGTGAACGTCATCGTCACCGCGCAAACGAATCTCCACCCGGCGAAGGTGGCCGCCGGCGTCGCGAAGCAGCAGGGCCTCGCCTTTAACCGCCGCTACTGGATGCGCAACGGCAAGGTCGCGTTTAATCCCGGTCAATTGAACACCAACATCGTGAGCGCCGCCGGGCCGACCGATCCTGACGTCGATATCCTGATGCTGCGCGACGTGGCGACGCATCAGCCGTTCGCCGGAATCACCATCTTTGCGATGCACTCTGACACCGTGGGTGGAACCGCCTTCAGCGCCGATTACGAATACTATGTCCAGCAAACGCTACAGGCCGCATTCGGTACGAACTTCATTTCTGCTTTTGGCCTTGGCGCGTGCGGCGACATCAATCACATCAACGTGAACAGAAAGGAGCCGACGAGCGGGTTTGCCGTCGCGCAGCGCCTTGGCGACGCGCTTGGCCATACCGTGCTCGAAGCGGCGCCGGAGCTTCAGGTTATTGAGCATCCCTCATTCGCAGCGCGCAGCCGCACGCTGAAAATTGCTCTGCAACGGCCTGGCGCCGCGGACTTCACGAATGCGCAGAACATGGTTGAGCGGCTTGGCGATCCCAAAACCGATTTTTTGACCCGCGTCGCGGCAGTCAAAGTGCTCGATTTGGCCGCACGCGGTCTCACCTGGCCTATGGAGGTGCAGGTGCTGCGAATCGACTCCGAAACCGCCCTGGTTTGTCTCCCGGGCGAGATTTTCGCCCAACTTGGTCTGGCCATCAAACGAGGATCGCCGTTCAAACACACGTTTGTAATGTCCATTTGCAATGACCGGCCCAGCTACGTTCCCACCCGCCAGGCTTTCGCGGAAGGCAGTTACGAGGTCATGAATTCGCGAGTTCAAGCCGGCACAGGAGAAGAGCTTGTCGAAGCAGCCCTGACCCTGCTTAAGGAACTTTGAAATGCTGTGCGGCTCGAAAAAGCGGCGCAATTCTATTCCGACGCCCCTCAAACGCTTGCTAAAGTAGATCGTGTCGCGCACATTACGATCCCGATCGCCAGGCGCTCCTAACAGTGAATAGCAGCAAAACAGACTGGTTGTTAAAGGTCCCGCGCCTGACCAATGGGCGCATCGTTTTCGCATTCGCCGTGGCGCTGGCGATTGACGGCGTGCAACTACTCACGGGCCCGGCTGGCTGGCTGTTCATTGATGAGGCGCTCGATGTAGTGGCAATGGTACTGACGTCGCTCGCTTTGGGGTTTCATCCCTTGTTACTGCCGACGTTCATCATCAAGTTGGTCCCGGTGGCAGATTGGCTACCGACCTGGACGGGATGCACGGCGGCCGTAGTGGTCCTGCGCAAACGCGCCCAGACACGCGCCGCTTCGGAACCGCCTCGTATCTTCAGTCCGGATATGCTGCCACCGTCGGTCGACATTCCCGGCCAGCCGCCTCCTATTCCGCCGGAAAAGCCGGCGGGCGAGTAATGCCCAGTTTTGGCTTTTTTAGCCGGTTTTATCATTGTAAGCTGCTGACTCTATGTGGATTGTCCGGCTGGCCCTTCGCCGCCCATACACGTTTATCGTGGCGGCTTTGGTGCTGCTGCTGCTAACACCTTTCGTGTTGCTGCGGACACCCACGGATATTTTCCCGAACATCAACATTCCCGTGGTGAGTATGGTCTGGAACTACGTGGGTTTGGATGCGCACGATATGGAGCAGCGCATCGTTTACGCCAGCGAGCGCGCCCTGACCACGACGGTCAATGACATCGAGCACATTGAATCCAATTCCTACAACGGCATTGGCGTGATCAAGGTGTTCTTCCGGGAAGGCACGTCGGTAGATGCGGGCGTGGCGCAAGTGACCGCGATCGCGCAAACCGTGATTCGCCAAATGCCGCCCGGCACGACTCCGCCGCTCGTTATTCGTTATAGCGCCTCGACCGTTCCCGTCCTGCAATACAGCGTCAGCAGCGAAAAGTTTTCCGAGCAGGAGATTTTTGACATGAGCGTCAATCAGATCCGCGTCGGCCTGGCCACCGTCAACGGCGCGGCGATGCCATACCCGTATGGCGGCAAAGCCCGGTTGGTATCAGTCGATTTGGATCCCGTGGCTCTCAAAGCACGAAACCTCGCTCCGATGGACGTGGTCAACGCCATCAACGCACAAAATCTCATCTTTCCCAGCGGCACCGCAAAAATCGGCGGCACCGAGTACGCCGTTGAGCTAAACACCAGCCCGGAGGTGATGGCCGAATTGGGCGACTTGCCGGTGAAGACTGTGAACGGCGCGGTCATTCACGTAAACGATGTTGCGCAGGTGCGCGACGGATACCAACCGCAGCAAAATGTTGTGCGCAACGAAGGCCTGCGTGGCGCGTTGCTGACAATTTATAAAACGGGCACGGCCTCGACGCTCGATGTGGTCAACGGGATTAAAAGCGCCCTTCCGCGCATCATGGCCGGCATGCCACCGGAACTGCATGTCAAGGAATTCGCCGACCAATCGGTGTTTGTGCGCTCGGCCATTTCCGGCGTCGCGCGCGAGGGCGTCATCGCCGCGAGCCTGACGGCTTTAATGATTCTGCTGTTTCTGGGTTCCTGGCGCAGCACCCTCATCATTGCGCTCTCGATCCCGCTTTCGGTGTTTACTTCGATCATCGCGCTGAGCGCGCTGGGCGAAACCATCAACCTGATGACGTTGGGCGGCTTAGCCCTGGCGGTCGGAATTCTGGTGGATGACGCCACCGTGGCTATCGAAAACATCCATCGCCATATGGCGTCGGGTAAACCACTCAACGATGCTATTCTGGACGGCGCGCAGGAGATCGCCATGCCCGCCTTTGTCTCTACGCTCTGCATCTGCATTGTGTTCGTGCCGATGTTCTTTTTGACCGGGGTGGCGCATTACCTGTTTGTGCCGCTGGCTGAAGCGGTGGTGTTTGCCATGCTCGCCAGTTATGTGATTTCCAGAACGCTCGTTCCTACGCTGGTGATGTATTTTTATCGCAATGTGCGGCACGAAAAAGTTGCGGCCGAAACTGCCGGAGTACTCGCTACGGTTTTTCGGCCTTTCACTGCGATTCAGACTGCGTTCGAGCGCTGGTTCGAATCCTTTCGCGAAGGCTATCGGCTGCTATTAGGAGCGGTGCTGCACCATCGTGGTATCTTTGGGTTGCTGTTCCTTGCGTTTTGCGTCGGATCCATGCTCCTGGTTCCTCAGTTGGGCCAGGATTTCTTCCCCAGCGTCGATGCGGGCCAATTCCGCTTGCACGTTCGCACTCGAAGTGGGACGCGAATCGAAGAAACAGCCAAACTCATCGATCAAATCGAGCAGGCCGTGCGCAGCGAAATCCCCGCAGCCGAATTTCGCGGAATGCTCGACAATATCGGTATTCCCGCTTCGAGCATCAACCTGACCTACAGCGACAGCGGATTGCTTGGAACAGGCGACGCGGACGTTTTGGTCTCCCTGCAACGCGAGCATCGTCCTAC
>CAZUVM010000137.1:0-28293 GCA_964623885.1 uncultured Verrucomicrobiota bacterium | reverse complement strand
CGGAATTGAGCACAGAATCGAAAACTGTTTTTTGAGGTTTCTAATGCAACGCAATAGGAATTCCGACATGCAAGTCGCCGAACTCGTGTGGGATGTGGCCATCGGAAAATCCCCAATTTCCGCCAATGCAAAATCCGGGTTCAACGGTTTTTGCCACAGTTAAACCGTTAAGACGATTACCTGCTCCTCGCCGCGTGATCCCCACCTCGCTGAAGCGAGGTGTTAATGAGAGCACACGCGATTTGGGCAACACGCCGTTACGTCGTCTCCTACCGTTTGGGGCTTAATCGAAAACAAACGCCCCGTAGCCCACGACCTGGCTGCGCGGTCCGCCTGTGTCGCCTGAGTTGCGTAAATCAACCGTATGTGCGCGCAAGTGCTGCGCTGTGGCCGCTTGCAAAAGCCCGAGAATCGGCACTCGCCCGCAAGCCTGGTCTTCGCCTATGCCCAGTGGGTCCAGTCGCTCAATTGCTTTTGCGGTGGCACCGTCCAGCCGTTGGGCGGACTCCGGATCAAGATAGTGGCTCAGATCGGAACTGATAATCACGCAGGTCTCGGGCCCACCCCAGAGCGCTTCAATAACGTCGGCCACTTCTCCTTGGGTTGTTTCGCCGGCTACCAGCGGCACCAATGTAAACTCACCGAGCAACACCTGCAGAAAAGGCAGTTGCACTTCAAGCGAGTGTTCATGCCGGTGGGCTTCATCGAGAATCTGCACCTGCGGCAACGCTGTCGCTACAGCAATACCTTCGCGGTCCAGTGGAACACTGCCGAGCGGAGTTTCGAATGTCTCCGCACTGCTGGTCGCCAGACCGCGTAGCTCGACAAAATGCGAAGGCCCGATCAGCACGATTCGTTTGATCAACCCACGGCCGGGCTGGAGCCGCGCATAAGCCCTGGCCGCGATCGGACCGGAATAGGGATAACCCGCATGCGGCACGATGAGTGCCTTTGGCGCAGGCCCCGGATCGCTTGTCGCGCCATTGAGCAACTCCGTCACCGCCGTGCGCAGTTTTTTGGCGTCGCTTGGGTAAAATCGACCCGCCGCGGCAGGCAGCCTGATTTCTTTAGATCGGGGATGGAGCGCGCTCATAACCTGACTCCGCGTGGCATTCGCCGGGAGTAATCCTCCCAACCGCTGCCCGTGCGCACGTCCGCGCTGCCACCGGCAGGCCAGATTCCCGGGATCACTGTCGAGCAGTTCGGACACTGCCCGTCCTTCGTAATTCGGTAATTGCGCACCAGATAACCGGACCGTTCGATCAGCAACTCCTGGCAGCTCGGACAATACGTGTTTTCCCATCGACCGACTCGCCCCGGCGCATTTCCGGCATAGACAAAGCGGAGCCCCGCTTCCACGCCGATTTCCGCCGCGCGCACCAGTTGAGCGGCTGCGGTGTTCGGCGAGTCCATCATCTTGTAATCAGAATGAAACGCAGTAACGTGCCACGGAATATCGCGGCTGACGGAAGCCAGGAACCGCGCCATCTCGCGCAGTTCAGCCTCATCATCATTGAAGCCCGGCACGATTAGAGTCACAATTTCGAGCCAGAGCCCGCGTTCGTAGACCAGGCGAATCCCATCCGTCACATGCTGCAGCGTGCCGCCCAGGGTGCGGTAGCGTTTCTCCTGAAAGCTTTTCAGATCAATTTTGTAGGCCACAATCCACGGCCGGAGAAAATCCAAAGCCTCTGGCGTGGCATTGCCGTTGGACACAAAAGCGCAATCAAGTCCTATTGCTTTGGCTTCTCGGAACACGGCTACCGCCCATTCTGCGGTAATCAGTGGCTCATTATAACTCGAGACCACGAGCCGCGCCCCCAGGCGGCGGCCGGTCTGCGCTAATCGCGCCGCGGCCATGGATCTGGTGGGCGCCAGGGACGCCGCATCCCGCAGCGCCTGGCTGGTCACCCAGTTCTGGCAATAACCGCAGTGAAAATCGCAGCCCATCATCCCGAAAGTCAGCGCGTCACTGCCGGGATAAACGTGATTGAACGGTTTCTTCTCGACGGGATCGCACTGCACCCCGGCCACATATCCAAACGGAACACGCAGTTGCCCGCCCTGGCTGAAACGGACTTTGCAAATGCCCCGTCGCCCTTCGCTCAGCAGGCAACGGTGCCCGCAGGCGACACACCGAATCCTGTCCCCCTCCGGACGCCAAAGCGAGCCGACCGCAGTTTGTCGGTCAAGGGCGGACGCCAGATCCGAGTTGGCGACGGCGCCCTTGGCAGCGGCCGATGAAGTTGCAGTGGTTTGGTTTTGTGGCATTAAAGTCCCTGCGCTCCCGCCTTCGCTGTCAATCTCGCCTGCCGTGTACATAGAAGCTGGATCACCAGCTAACCCATGTTGCGCCTGCGACCTCACCTTGTCAAAACTTCAAAGTCCATAGCTTGCTCTAGGTGGGATTAAGTCTGTGCTGGTTGCTCCTTTCATTAATACCTCCATTTATGGAGGTGTTACGAGGCGGAGCGCGGACAAAACCCTTTCAAGGTTTCTCTTCACGCAGGCTTATTCGCGTTCATTCTCATCCATTCGCGGTTAATGGCTTTTCCGTTGTGCTTTTTCGTTCCTTCGTGTGACTAATTTTCTCCGCGTTTCTCTGCACTCTTTGCAGCTCTGCGGTAAACTGTGTCTTCCGTTCGGTCGCGGCTCCGCTACGGATTGGGTTGATTTCACCGCTTATTCCGTTTGCAACATCAACCTCAATCCCCAGTCCGCATCACCTGGAGAATCCGGCAGCATAATCGTCCCGATGGCATTTGAGCGCAGCTTTCCGGTCCCGGCATCCTCCCATGCAGCGGCACGCGGATCGAACCACTCTGCGCGGTAAAGACTTTGAATTTTCGCGCCGCGCACCTGGCTGCGCGGACATCCTTTCTCGAAATAAACCAGGAATATCTGCTTGTCCGGCGTCCGGGCGCAGTAGGCCCAACCCTCGTACGATTGCAGGATGGCTGTCTTATTGGGCGAAACCAGATCTGCGTTCGGGACCAACTCCTGATATCGGTTGCCAATCGAGAACGCGAAGGTCCGTAAATACTGCATTTGCCGCGCTGAATTCCACTGGAACGCATCCCACATTTTAACCGGCGCCTCTGGCTCGATGTCACCACCCCAGATTCCTTCGGCCCCATAGACATGTCCCGCAAGACCTCCCGAAAGGAAACTGCCGTACATCGCCGAACGCACGTATTGATCATCCTTCTCCGTTCCCCCAGGCGCGCCATATTTATATCCGACGGAACGCGCATCGACGTAACCCGAATAATATGGTTCCCCATTCAACGCGGGTTTGGGATGCGGCACATTGAAGATCTCTGTCAGGTACCAGTAATTATTGTGTTCGCGCATGTTCCCCGTCTGCTGCAGGGTCACCCAGGAATCCTCGCCCCAGTTCTCCAGGGTCGAGGGATTCGCATTCGCCGACAGCAGTGTGCCAAACGGAGGTGACCCGTGTCGCTCGAGCACTAGGTTAATCGCTTTCAGATATTCCGCGGGACTGACTGATTCGCTCAGCGTGTCGAGGTGGACCGGGCTCAGCACCGTATTGTTTGCCTGGTAACGGGACCAGATATATTGGATGAACCGCGCGTAGGACTCAGGCCAGTCATAATACTTCATCCAACAAAGGCTCGCATCGCGCCGCGACACCTCGATGAACGGCACAAACCCCTGGTCGTTCAGGTAATCTATCTTGCGGTCGATGTAATGGAAGTAGTCCGGGTTAATGCGGTCCACGTCCGGGAACATATCTTCGTAGCCCGGCACCTTGCCGGGAAAGAGAAACGGATGGCCGCCTTCGTTGTCCATGTTCTTGGCGCTGTTGGTTCCGAATTCCAGCCAGGCGGAACGCACCGTAGTGCGCGCCGCATCATTCATCATGACGTGCCATGGCTTTCCATCGGTCAGCCAATTCGGAAATGCGGCGATCATGTTGATCCAGTTGAACCCTTGCGCCTTGCGATAGCGGACATAATCCTTGAACCCGGCCGTCGGACCAATTGGGCGCTCCTGATCGTCGTCGTACCAGCGGAATCGATTCGCGCCCAGCGACCACCACGTGTCACCGAGAACGAAAAAGGGTGTGCCATCGGCTTGTTCCAGCGCGTGATGATTGGCGGTCGGCCGCGAGAATCCACGGCGCAAAGGATTCGCCTCTTTCTCGGCCTCGCTCCAGGCTGTCGCTTCGAACGAGCCGCTTTTCCCAGCTAATCCCTTATCCGGCGGAATCGAACCGCTTCGCCAGGTCCACTTCCCTGGTTGCGTAGCAACGAGTCGCACGCGAAACGTCTGGCCACCGTCCCAAAACCCATAGACGCGTTTCTTGAATTGCGGCCCCGTCAAATCGACCCAAACCGTGGCTTCGGTATACGCATTGGTGAAGTTGCGGATCGCAGTAAAGGTCAGTTCCTGCTTCTCCCAAATATGTACCGCTGCGCGTGCGGTTTTCGCCGCCGATGACAACGCGGCGGCTAGCCACAGGCTGGAGACCCATTTTCGCAAAGAAGGTTTAGCGACAAACATAGGGCTTTCGATTCGGCTGAGTTCGATGCCGCTGCGCAACCTGGCTTACTCACGCCTAATGCCGCCGGGTATGGACGCAGGCAGGGTAAGTGTCAATTGAAATGCGCTTCGGCAAATGCTTTCCCCGATGGCTTGCAATTCAACGGGGCAAAAACCCCAACTCACGTAATCAATGTCCCGGCAACGATTGCCCGTTCGTCGTATATTTGAACGATTGAAGGGAAATTTATGAATGCGAAAACAATCACAGACTCGGGGCCATTCCTCGCGCCCATCGAAGCGCCCAAAGGGTTGATGATGAAGCTGGCCTATTTCTTTACTCGCCGGCAATTCGGCAAGGTGCTCACGCCCCTCAAAGTGCACTCGGCGCGCATGCCCGTGGCCTTCGGCATGTTTTACGGGAAGGTGAGCAAACTCGACAAAAAGCTGACCCTGTCGCCGGAAACAGTTCTGCTCATTCGCGAACAGGTGGCGCGCATCAACGTCTGTGAGTTCTGCATGGACATCGGTCGGTCTTTCACGATCCGCGCCTCAATGAACCAGGCCAAATTTGATGCCCTGGATCAATATCGCACCAGTGATCTCTTTGCCGACGCCGAACGCGCGTTGTTGGACTACGTAACCGAGTTGACAAGGAGTAAGGAAGTTAACCCCGAAACTTTTGCTCGTATGGCGTCCCATTATTCCGAACGGGAGCTCTGCGAAATCGTATGGGTCGTCGCCAGCGAACACCTCTACAACATCACCAACATCGGTCTGAACATCCATTCGGACATGCTCTGCGACATTTCCAGACAGAAAAAAGCGGCATAAACGCGCCCGAGCGATTCCAGTTTCTCCGCAGTGACGAACCGATAATTCGCGGCAGCGATTGGTACCCGCCGCAGCGACGTAAACCGCAATGACGACCGCATAATCCGCAATGGCGACTTGATAATCCCGAAAGCACGCGTTCGTTTTCAAACACGCTCTCAAGTCCCGGAGGGACGACGAGAAAATAGCCCAGCGTTTCAACGCTGGGTTCGCGGTCCTCTTTTACTCTTTCCAGTCGCGTAGCGACGGCTGAATCCGCTCGATGCCAACGGCGGCACTTATGCGGAAGATCGGTTTCTGGAATGCATAGGACGTCTTTCGAAGTGACTTTCGAACGGCTGGTGAGCAACATGGCACGCTCAAATTGACGACGGACTGTTAGTATGCTCAATCAACTGACCATCACTGAGCTTGCCGCGAGGCTGGCGAAGCGCGAAGTCAGCGCGCGCGCGGTCACCCAGGCGTGCCTGGACCAAATCCAGCGCGTGGACGGGCAGATTCGCGCGTTCATCAGTTACGACGCGGCCGATGCGCTGGCTCAGGCGGACGCGGCCGACCGCGCTTTGGCCGGAGGCGAAACTCACGCCAAGCGCCCGTTGCTGGGCGTCCCGATCGCCGTCAAAGACGTGATCGCCGTCAAAGGCCAGCCGCTCAACTGCGCCTCGAAAATCCTGGGCCGCTTCGTTTCGCCTTACGATGCAACTGTGATTGAGAAACTGAAGGCAGCCGGAGCGGTGGTGTTTGGACGGCTCAACATGGACGAGTTTGCGATGGGCAGCTCGACCGAGAATTCCGCGTTCCAAATCACACGCAACCCCTGGGACACCACGCGGATCCCGGGCGGCTCATCCGGCGGCGCGGCCGCGGCGGTGGTCGCAGACGAGTGCGTGGCTGCGCTCGGGTCGGATACCGGCGGCTCGATTCGCCAGCCGGCATCGCTGTGCGGGTGCGTGGGGCTGAAGCCCTCGTATGGCCGGGTTTCGCGCTACGGCCTGGTCGCCTTTGCGTCGTCGCTGGACCAGATCGGCTGTTTCGGCCGGCAGGTGCGCGACACCGCCACCGTGCTGGAAGTGCTGAGCGGCGTGGACCATCGCGACTCGACGAGCGTGCCACAGCCAGTGCCGCATTATGCCGCAGGGCTGATTGGTGACATCAAAGGCCTCAAGCTCGGGCTGCCTAAAGAATATCTCGTGGGCGGGCTGGATCCGGAAGTGAAACAGGCCATCGATGCCGCCGTGCAAAAGCTCGCGTCCCTGGGCGCTGAAATTGTTGAGGTTTCCCTCCCGCACACCGATTACGCGGTCGCGACCTATTATATCATTGCCACCGCGGAGGCCAGCGCGAACCTGGCCCGGTTCGACGGGATTCGGTACGGCGCGCGCGTTGAGGGCACGGACCCAATCTCCCTCTACAGCAAAACGCGCGGCGCCGGATTCGGACCGGAAGTGAAACGAAGGATCCTGCTGGGCACTTACGTCCTGAGCAGCGGCTACTACGACGCCTATTACCTGCGCGCACAAAAGGTCCGGACGCTCATTCGCGACGATTTCCTGAAGGTGTTCGAGAAGGTTGATGCCATTGTTTCGCCCGCCTCACCGACCGCCGCGTTCAAGATTGGCGAAAAATCCGACGATCCGCTGCAGATGTATCTGATGGATATCTTCACCATTTCGGCAAATCTCTCCGGGATCTGCGGAATCAGTGTCCCGTGCGGCTTCACGCAATCGCCGAAATTGCCCATCGGCCTGCAACTGCTGGGCAAGCCTTTCGGCGAAGAAACCATCCTGCGCGTGGCGCACGCCTACGAGCAAAGCACAGAATGGCACAAGCAAAGGCCGCCGGGGCTGTAGCCTGATTTACTTCCCGGATGCAAGCTCGAGCCGCCATTGCCGACGGAAAAGGTCGGTTCACTATTGAAACCATCGAGGTCGCCGAACCCATTGGCGACGAAGTTTCGGTCGAAATCAAAGCCGCGGGCATATGCCACACCGATTACGCGTCGCTCACTTGGAAGCGCCCGCTGGTGATGGCCATGAAGGGGCGGGCGTGGTGCGAGCGATAGGGCCGCGCGTAAGCCAGGTCCGGCCGGGCGATTCCGTAGTCTTGAATTGGGCCATTCCCTGCGGCGCTTGCTTCCAATGCCGAAGGGGTCAACCGGCGCTCTGCGAAGAAAGCAAGCCGGCCTACGTGATGGAACGGTCGGCCGCCCACGCGCGGCTCGAAGGAACGACCCGCGAAGGAAGACCCGTGGATCGCTCATTCAACATCGGAACGCTGTCGACGCTGACGCTGGTCCGAGCCGCGGCAGTGACGCGGTTGCCGGACGGTGTGCCGTTTACTTCCGCCTGCATCGTCGGCTGCGGCGTGATGACCGGGTTCGGCTCAGTGACGAACGTGGCGAACGTGTCGGCCGGGAGCTCGGTCGCGGTCCTTGGCTGCGGCGGAGTGGGTTTGAATGTTATTCAGGCGGCCCAGTTGAGCGGCGCGTCGCGGGTTATCGCGATTGATTTAAGAGAGAGTAGCCTGGTCCAGGCTAAACGGTTTGGCGCCACGGATACGATTTTGGCGAACCCAGATGATCCCGAGTTCGAGCTGATGGCTTCAAAAGTGCGAGAGCTTACCGGTGGCCGCGGAGCCGATTACGCGTTTGAAGCAACGGCTGTTCCAGCTTTGGCCTTTGCGCCATTGAAACTCGTCCGGAACGGTGGAATGGCGCTGCAGGTCAGCGGGGCCAATGATCCGGTGACGGTCCCGATGCCGTGGTTCATGTGGAATAAAACGTACCTCACGCCGCTTTATGGCGGTTGCGTTCCCAGTCGCGATTTTCCTCGCATCTTCGAATATTATCGCCAAGGCAAACTCAAGCTGGACGAGCTCGTTACACGGACTTACTCGCTCGATCAACTGCCGGAAGCGATGGAGGACATGCTGGCTGGGCGCAATGCCAAGGGGGTGATTGTGTTTGAATAACTTCCGGACCATTGGGATCTCCGATACGCGTTTCGGAAGCGAGGGCCTGAGGTGGGTGACGGTAAAGAGCCCGTCGCTAGCGCAGCGGGTGGACATGACGTTGTTCGTGCCCGAACAGGCGGCTTCCGGGACGAACCTTCCCCTGATTATCCTTCTGCATGGAGTTTATGGCAGTCATTGGGCGTGGGCGCTGAAAGGTGGTGCGCACCGGACGGCCACCAGGTTGATTGCCGCGGGCGAGATACCGCCGGTTGTCCTGGCAATGCCCAGTGACGGCTTGTGGGGCGACGGCTCCGGTTATCTGCGCCACCCGGACCAGGATTTCGAACGCTGGATTGTAGACGAGGTGCCGCTCGCAGCGCGGTTGGCGGTGCCGGCTATTGGCGAGGAGTCAGGCTTGTTCATTTCCGGGCTAAGCATGGGAGGATTCGGCGCGCTGCGGTTGGGAGCCAAATACCCGGACCGGTTTCGTGGCATGGGCGGCCATTCATCGATAACGGATTTCGACCAGCTTGGTCTATTCGTTGAGGAACAGCTTGAACGTTACCAGTGTCCACCGGAGGACAGGTCCGTTTCTGAAACGATGGTCCGCAATCAGGGCCGGCTGCCGCCGATAAGATTCGATTGCGGGACCGAAGACCAGCTACTCGAGCACAACCGGACCCTGCATACGCAGATGGAGGGCGCTGGGATCCAGCACGTTTACGAGGAATTCGCTGGCGGCCACGAATGGCCGTACTGGGAAGAACATTTGGCCGATATGCTTCGGTTTTTTGGCCGTTTATAGTGCGGTTTGCGTGAAAAGCACGCAAAACGCGTGGACTTCACGCATCAGATCTGGCGGCACTTACCAAATTCAAGCGTATTTATCGGATTTTTTGCGTGGCACCGATGATGCTAAGAAAATTCACCTGCGAGGAAGTGGGATTGGGTCGGTTGTGGTCACCCCATATGCCGATCTGGTTGGTTGTGACTGGATCGGCGTTGGGGCCACGGTTGCAAACAATGGCGCAAGCCTTTGGGTTGAGAGGGAGCCAATAAACCCCCTGGCATAGGAGACAACCCAAAGGCTTGCCGCTTTTAATCCAGTCGACCGGACAGCCGGGCTCTACTACGGGTGTGATTTTAGACCGATAGGCCATAGCGCGGGCGTCCACGCCTGCGGGTCATAGCGGCGTCTCGCAGCCACAAATCGGGGCGGGACGCCCCTTGAACTCGCAGCCGGGACGGCTGCGCTACGGTTTATTGGCCACCAGTTGCAATCACACCTCTCTACTACACCGCGGTTGCATTCCGTCATGAAAACCGTTACGGCTGGGTTCTGCTAATGAACCGTAGAGAATTGCTGGGTTTAACAGGCGTATTCATCGCTGGCGGCGCAACCAGCGCCCTGGGGGCGGGTAAGCCATATAAAACTAAACCAGGGCTGAAAGTGTATGACGTTAAGGAGTACGGGGCGGTGGGAGACGGCCATTCCCTGGATACCCGATCGATCAACCGCGCCGTTGACGCCTGCCATGCAGCTGGCGGCGGGATCGTTTATTTGTCTCCTGGAACTTATCTGTCGGGAACAGTCCTGCTTTTGAGTAACGTCACTCTTTACCTTGAAGCCGGAGCAACCTTGCTCGGCAGTAAGGATCTGGCCGATTACCGGTTGGAACCCGGCCCGCACGCTAAAGGCGACGCCAACCAGAAACATCTGATTTTTGCTCGCGACGCTGAGAACGTGGGCCTGGCCGGACCTGGCCGGATCGATGGGCAAGGTTCGGCTTTTTGGGTGCCAAGCGGGCGAGTAGCGCCTCCACCCAAGGATAGCTGGAAGGATGTAGCGACCTACGATTGGAAACCGCTGGATCGACCTTCACCATTGCTCGAGTTTTACAATTGCCGGAATCTGCGGCTGGAGCAGGTGCGAATCGAGAATGCGTCGGGGTGGACAGTCCGGCCCATCCAATGCGAGAACGTATGGATTACCGGCATAACGATAAAAAACCCGGTGATTGGGCCCAACACCGATGGCCTGGATCTGACTTGTAGCCGGAATGTATTCATCAGTGACTGTTTAATCGACACCGGCGACGACGCCATTTGCCTGAAAAGCGAGAGTCCATACGGCGGCGAGCCGCAAATCTCCAAAAACATTACGATCACCAATTGCGTCCTGACCTGCTGCTGCAATGGGCTCAAGTTCGGAACCGCGACGCGTGGCGGGTTCGAGAACGTGACGTTTTCGAATTCGGTGATTTACAACGATGACGTTGATTTAAAGTCGCGGGTGATTTCCGGGATCGCGCTGGAAATTGTGGATGGCGGCTGGATGGAAGGTGTTGTTATTTCCAACATTCGGATGCAGCGGGTGCGCACGCCGATTTTCATCCGGCGCGGCAATCGAACGCAGCGACCGGACGGCACGCCCGGCACATTGCGCGGGGTGCGCATTGAGAATGTGCATGCCACGGAGGCGATTCTCACCAGTTCAGTCACCGGCCTGCCCGGGTTCAACGTGGAAGACGTATCCCTGTCAAGCATATGTGTTGAAACTAATGAGGCAGGCAAAGCAGAATGGGCGTCACGTGCGGTGCCGGAGCTGGACAAGGCGTATCCAGAGGCGCGGATGTTTGGCCGGCTGCCGGCTTATGGGTTTTACTGTCGTCATGTGAAAGGATTGCGTTTGCGGCAGATCGAATTCGAGGTTGCTGCAGGAGAAGAACGGCCAGCGTTGGTGTGCGAGGACGTGCAGGATTTGGATGTTGAAGGATTGCGCGGAGGGACGACGCAGCCTGACCAGCCGGTGATCAAACTGGCCCAAACTCGGCGCGCGTGGATTCATGGTTGTTCCGCGCCACAAGGAACCGGAACGTTCCTAGCCGTGTCGGGTAGTCAAAGCGAGCAAGTCGTGCTCAGTGATAACGAACTCACCGCGGCCAAAATGCCGGTGACTTCAGCATCTGATGTTTCCTCTAATGCCGTGATCCTCTCAGGGAATGTGACGAAGGCCTGAACAATGCCAATTCCTCTCAAGAATTTACGCAATCAATTCGGCGTGTTCACGGGCTTGGACTTCAGGTTCGCCGCTTTTTCAATGGCTCCTTTCTCCCTCAGTCGCCACCATGCGAAGCCCAATCCGAGCAGCGTAGCTATCGAAATCGAGGCTCCGACTCGGAACATTTGATCCTCATAAACCAGCCGCACATGATGCCGGCCCCCGGGCACCGGCAGGGCCTGGAAAGCGAAGTTCGCCTGCAGCAACGGCACGGGCTGCCCATCCACGTAAGGTTGCCACCAGTGGTAGTAACTCTGCGAAACTACCGCCAGCGACGGTGCCGCCGCGCTGACATCGAAATCCACTTCCTGCCGGCCGAATCGCAATGAATCTACTCGGACATCCGTTGGTTTGATTGATTGCACGAGGGTTTGGGCCTCATTTGGGAGCAGGACCATTCTGCGGCCATCGAAATCGGGCTGGAGCAAACGCCGAGCGGCCGCCGCCGTATCCATGAACAAAGGACTCTGCCCACCACTAACCATGGGCAACCAGGTGGTGCGGGTCACCCATTCTGTGAGCTTGCCGGGTGCGGTCACATGTGAAACAGACAAAAAATCCTCTAACGGCCGCGACTCCACATTCGTCAAAAAGTAGATCGCGGCGAAAAGGAACTCGATGTTCCCAGGATACAACGAGAAAAAGCCGTCGACTTTCGGAACGTCATCCAAAAGGTTGCAGTCGTAAGCGAAGCCTATGCGCTTGGCGATTAGCTCGGTTTCCAAATCCTGAACGGCGAGAAAGTGGAAGTCCTTTTTTGCGTCCCTGGAAATCATCACACGCGACTCGCCCAGGCGTGGCTGAGGTTGAAGCCCCAATTCCACCAGCGCCTGCCCGGGAGTGAATACCGATGGCGAGACCGTGGGATTTTGCGGCGGCTCATGGGTCCATAAATCAAGCCAGAGCAACGAAAGCAAGGCAAGCGAGCCGACGTTGCGCCACCGTTTGGAATTGGCCCGCTGAAGCAGGTACAAGGCTGCAATTATCGCCACCAGGATTCCGGCGCGACTGATACTGTTGTTTAGAGCCACGGAGAAGGTCGTGCCTGGCGTCGGCTGGTTATGCGCCCAGATGAGAATCAGGCCAATGAGACCGAGCAACACCCCGCCCAGGATTGTTTCCCGCCGGATAGGGGTTCCGGACTTTTGGCGGCCCATGTCGGTTGCCCAGGCGATTGCGAAAGCTGCTAGCAATGGCGCGGCGAACACTATCACTATCACGAACTTCACCGGAAAGTTCATCATGGTGAGTTGCGGAATCGCCCTTTGGAGGGCCGGATAGATGAAGGTATGGTCTCCCAGAGCGCAAACCAGAGCGACACCCATAGCACCAATCATCAGCCAGACCCGACGGTCTCGAACGCTGAAGACAGCGACCAACGCCAGCAGCACGGTGCCTATCCCAACATAATACGAGGAAGTCCATTGTTGGCCTGTTTGCAAAAAATAGCCCTCAGGAAAAAGCTTCCCGAACACCATCGGCACCAAAAAATTCGCCCAACCGGAACCCGGCATCGACCACGCCGCTTCGGCAAAACCCACCTCGCGCTGTGAGTGGGCAGCCAGGTCCAGAAAAGGCAGCATTTGCGCCGCCGCCAACGCAAAAGCCAACGCCGCCGCGCATGCCACCCGCCAGCCGCTTCGGAGAAGCGCACGGCCGACCGGCTTGGCAGCGGTGCCTGCACTTTCAACTGCCCATAGTCCCAGCACGAGCAGCCACGTGAACAGGATCGTCTCCGGTCCGCCGGCCAGCAATTGCATTGCCCCGGCCAGTGCTGAGAGGATCAGCGAACGCCCGCCTTCCTGACGGCCGCGCTCGACTGCCAGAATAACCCATGGCATCCAACTGAATGTCGCTATGTGGCTGGGCCACATCAGAAAATTCAATGACAAGCCATTGAAGGCGAACACCAAGCCAGCCGCGGCGGCGCCGAATCGATTTGCCGTCCATCCATGTGCCAGCCGATACATCCCCAACCCGCCAAACCATAAGTGAAAAAGACAAAAGCAGTTCAGCGACCAGGGAAAGGATAACAACAAGTAAAACAGTGCCGGCGGATACAGGCACATGGTATTCCATTGCGCCAGGAAGGGGGTCCCACAGTTGTTGTAAGGATTCCAGAACGGCAATTCAGCGTGCCAGAAACACTCCCGCTGATAATATGCCACCGGGCAGGAAAAAATGCCGAAATCACGGGCACAGAACGTCCCCAAGCCGGTCACTACTCGCGGAAAACAGGCCGCAATGACGCCGCCCAATAGAAGCGCGAACCAGTTCAACCGCAGCCAGCGCGTCTCAGTTTCAGACGTAACAGCCAGTTGCGTCCGTTCAACTACGTTCCCGGTCATTTCGTCGGGAGGAGGTTACGACCGCTTGGCTTGACGTGCACGCCTGGAAACCAGGTTCGATGGTGTAGACCCAATCCTTCTCGAATGATGGGTATTAATTTGGCGCGTCCGGCAGGACTTGAACCTGCAACCTTCTGATCCGAAGTCAGAAGCTCTATCCAATTGAGCTACGGACGCGCTCGTGATGAACCTACTGAGCCGAGCACAGCGGGTCAAACTCTGTATTGGATCAAGCGCCCAGCCGACTAGGCTTTCAGTCCTTTCAAATCTGCCGTAAACTTCTCTTTGGCCCGCATCATTTCGTCCCAGGTGACGACGGTATTCTTGTAGGCGGCGGTGCGGCCCAGGATCGTGGTCAAATTGCTGCGCACGCTCGGCGCCACGGTGATGTTGGAGCAATCTCCCTTGGTGACCATTTCATGAAAGGTCGCGATATTATTCACAACGCCGTCGGTATACAGGTTTCCTACACTGCCGGAGTTGTGGTAATCGGTCGTTTTGACGATTACGTCGCCGAAATAGTGGGTGTCGACGGTGCCTTTGAGACCATAAACCCGGCATAGGATGTCGTCGTAGCCGAAGCCCGATTGGTGGGAGTTGAAGCTGACGATCAGGTCATTCGGGTAATAAAAGATTACCGCAAAATGGTCCCAGCAGTTGCCGAGGAACTCGCGGGTGCGACCGCCGGTGCCATAGGCGCGTAGCGGGGCGGCATCGAGCATCCAGCACGCGACGTCAATGGCGTGGATGTTTTGTTCGGTGATGATGTCGCCGGAAAGGGTACGATCGACACCCCAGGCGCGCAGCCGGGTTTCCGGATTGTTAGGATCCTTGCGTAACGCCGCGTCCATATGATCCCAGGTAAAGCCGCATTGATAATTAGCTTCGACGGAAACGATTTTGCCCAGTTCTCCGCTATGCACGCGTTGAGCGGCATCCTGGTAGAGCTTGTTGGCGCGAGTCTGGAAATCCACCAGGAAGCTCAGCTTTTTGGACGTGGCGCGCTTGCCGCTCTCCTCAACCGTGAGGCAGCCGGGCACATCAACGGCAATCGGCTTGGCCATGTAGACATGCTTTCCGGCATCGACCGCGGCAGCGGCGTGTTCCGGGTGGAAATAAGGCGGGCTCTCGATTACGACTGCGTCGAGTTTCTGTTCCAGGAGCTTGCGGTAGGCGGAGAGCCCAGTAAACCGGCGCTCGGCCGGGACATTGAGCTGCTTGCCGGCTTCATCCACCCGCTCCTGAAAATAATCCGCGGCGGCGACGAAGTTAAAGCCGCCGTTCTGCTGAAAGAGGCCGGCGATCCATTTACCGCGCCCGCCACAACCAATGAGGCCGATATCGATTTTGGAATTGGCTTCGGCGCTTCGGACCAAAGCGGGTTCGAGGACGGTGAGGCCAATGACGGAAGCACCGGTTCCAGCGAGAAACCGGCGGCGGGTGATGGAGGAGGTAGATGACGTTACGTTGGTCAGTTGGGATGTATTCATGTGAAGAACTTTCGTCGCATGACAAACGGTCAGCGGAACCAAGCCATCGAACCAATTCGGAGAGAGAAGGTCAAACTTTTCCGGCCAAAGGGGGGTGCTAGTGGGAAATCCTTAAAAAGGGTTCCTGCCGTGCGCAGCTTCGATATACCTTCATGAATGGAGGTGTTAATGGCATGGGCCTAACCGTTAAGCGGACTGTCTCTCACACGCTTTTAATCACGTCCGTTTTCTTTTGGAGCTTGGCGCGGGCGCGGCGGAGTTCGATTTCGGATAGCGGAGAGAATTGGGAGTGGAGGCCGCGGCGGGCGCGCGCACGGCGAATCGCCATGGCCAGACGAAAGAGGCCAAGCACACCCAGGAATGGCAACGCGGGCCAGAGGTATTGATACCAGCCAGTGACGTACAGCGCCACGCCGAGGCTTAGCAATGCGCAGATGAGCGGGAGAGTGACGAGGAAGAGAGTCGCGTTACGGCCGCATTGCCGCAAGTGCTCGAAAAAATTGTACCAAAACGGACCCATGGCAGCACCGATTAGAGTTCCATCCGGCGGGCTGAACTTTGCTTTTGGCCGTCGCGCGGGACGCTGGCATTGCGAGCGCGGCCTTCAGCCCAACTGCGCAGCCGATTGATTTGCTCGTCCATGGTCTTGGCCAGCGGAACCGTTTGGGCCAGGGCTGTAAGAACATGTTCGGTGGTCAGATCGGTTTTGGCATAAAACGCGTCATACAGTCCGCTATTGATGGCCTCTTCGATTTCCGCACCGCTGAACTGCTGACCGGCATCGGCCAGGGTTTCGAGGTCAAAATGGGCGGCATCCCTTCCACGCTTTCGCAAGTGTATGCGGAACACTTCGAGCCGCTCCTCGCGGCTGGGAAGATCCACAAAAAAGATCTCGTCCAGGCGCCCCTTGCGGAGCAGTTCGGGCGGGAGTTGAGAGATGTCATTGGCGGTGGCCACGACAAACACCGGTGCGGTTTTCTCCGAGAGCCAGGTAAGGAAGGTCCCGAATACACGGGCCGTCGTGCCGCCATCGGTAGCGCCAGAGCCTTGTGAGCCGGCGAAGGCCTTGTCAATTTCGTCCACCCAAAGGATGGCGGGGGCAACGGATTCAGCCACGGCAATCGCGCGACGCACATTCTCCTCGGACGAACCGACCAGACTGCCGAACATGCGTCCCATATCAAAGCGCAGCAGCGGCAACTGCCACTGGGTGGAGACAGCCTTCGCGCAGAGGCTCTTACCGCAACCCTGAACGCCCAGCATCAAAATGCCTTTGGGAGCCGGTAAACCAAACGTGCGCGCTTCGTCTGAAAAGGCCATGGCGCGCTTGGCGAGCCAGTCCTTCAAAACGGCCAAACCGCCGATGCTCGCGAACCCTTCGTTCGTGGCATAATACTCCAGCAGACCGCTCTTGCGGATAATCTGCTGCTTTTCGGCGAAGACTTCGTTGACGTCATCGCCGCTCAGGCGCTCGCTCTTGACGATGATTTTGGCAAAAACATTTTCGGCTTCGCCGAGCGTCAGGCCCAATGCAGCCTGGAGGAGGCGTTCGCGGCCGGCCGGGTCCAGCATGATCGCCACCTGTTTGAACTGCTTCACATCCACAATAATCTTATCCAACAGTTCACTGAGGTCGTCGCGCGAAGGCAGCGGATAGTTCAGGACGGTAATCTCCTTCTCAAGCTCGGTTGGGATTTCCATGACCGGTGAGACGAGCAGGATGGTTTTGAAACTATTTTTGAGATGCAGCGCGATTTCCTTCAGCTTGCGGACAATTGCGAAGTTATTCTTGGTAAGAAAGGGGTGGAAATCCTTGAAAATGAAAAGAGCAGGCTCGATCTGCTCGATTACCTGGTCGAGAGCGGCGATCGGATCTTTGGTTGCGGCGTTGCGGTGTTTCTGGGACTGAATGGACGTGCCGGCCGGGACGATGCCCGTGCTATAGCTCCACTCAAACACTTTTTTCTGGCGCTTCTTGGCGATCTCAACCGCCGCGTTCTGCACGCGCATTTCTTCGCTCGAGATGATGTAGAGGATGGGATAGCGAGCGCGGATCAACGTTTCGAGTTCGGTTTGGAAGCTCATACGTGAAGGACCTCCCTCAGGAGGGCTGCGACAGCCGGAGTCAAATTATGGGTGATAAGGGAGCCGTTGGGAAGGATGAGGATTTCGCAGGAACACTCTATTTGTCTCTCGTGGTTTTTGGGCGCCAGCCCAACCCTGGAGCCTGCTCTCCGCTGCGGTTCCATTGTTTGAGGCTGGCCTGAGGGTTTGTGTGTCATGAGACCAGATGCAGGTCCAACTCGCGAGCGATGCCAAATGCCGCATCGCATTCTGCCAGGCCGACGGTGAGGCGCAATTCCGGATGCCGCGCCGAGTGCCAGGCCGGCCAAAAGCCAGCACGCAGGCTGACTTTGACTCCCGGCAATGTGCCCGCGAGCCATTCGGCGATGGGCCGCCAGCAACACTCCAGATGTCCGGGCATCAGAAGGTGGCGGACGATTAGCTCGCCGTGCTGTCGGGCCCAAACCAGATTCTTTTTTACTACTGGCAGATATTCAGAGATGCCGGCCAGGCGATGCGCGCAACCTAGGTTGCCAAATTTGAAATCGGCAACCCAGACATCAAAAATGCCGTTCAACAACTCGCGGGCTTGAGACGAACCATGGGCATTGGTTTTCCAAACCAGCCGCGCTTTTGCCGGGAGAGCGGCCACTAATTCCAATATGGCGGGCAGATGAATCGTAGGCTCGCCGCCGAGAAATTGAACGGTTGCCGCGCCGTGGGCCAGCGCCCGGCGCGCGCGGGTTACCATTGCTAAAACATCCAAAGGCGCGCCTGCCCTGGGGTTCCAACTCGATGCGCCCGAAATGCAGAAATCGCACCGCAAATCACAGCCGCTTACAGCGATGGCAAAGGTGGGGAGTAATTCTTTTTCGTCGCCGACTTCAAGTTGCGCCGAGAAGAAGCGCGTTTCGGCGCCGGCGTGACAACGGCCCTGTTCTCCGCGCAGCCGATTCACACCGCAATGATGCGCGCAGAGGCGGCACTCGGCCAGCGCGGCTCGGGCAAGGGCGGCGCGAGCCTGGGCGAGGTGCGAGCGATTGGGAAACTGTGCAGGCTGAGATTGGCTTGCCTTCCCACAAGAGAGGGAGGCAGGTGGGTTAAAGAAGAGATTACGAGCAGGATTAAGATTAAGATTGAGGTTAAGACTAGGAGGGAAAGACAGCGGAACGTTCATTGCACAATGCGCTAAGTTAAGAGCCGAACCAGCGGCGCCACCAGCCACGGGATGGCGCTGGGATCTGCGCCAGTGATTGCTGTAGCCGGTGAGCAATGGTTGGAGGAACGGGAGTATGCAGTGCATCGTGCCGAAGCATCTCTTCGGGCGTGACAAATTCGCGTCCGGCGTGCTGCTCGGCTTGTTGCGCGGCAACCTGCTGCTCCTGTTCTTGGGAAGTGAGTTTGGTCTGGCGTTTCATGGGACCTTAAGCGGTTTGTTGAAAGAGAACGGCAAAGGCTTTGCGCGCGCGATGGAGTTTGCCACGAACGGCGTCAGGCGATTGATCGGTTAGAGCGCCGACTTGCTCATAGCTCAACTGTTCGTCCGCGACCAACAATAGCAGCAGCCGGTACTCGGCGGGCAGCCCAACCAGCGCTTTCTGGATGCGCTGCCCGAGTTCTTTTGTTTCCAGGACGCGCAAAGGGGATTCGGCATGGGCGACGGCGTTTTCAAACACCGCGTCGTCGACGTTGGAGAACATGTGCCGCTCGTGCCAGGTCTGCTGCAGATTGCGGCAATGATTGATGGCAATCCGATAAATCCAGGTGCGCCACGAGGATTCGCCGCGGAACTGGTCCATTTTGCGAAACGCTTTCAGAAATACGTCATGGGTGGCGTCCTCGGCTTTTTCCGGATCGCTGAGAAAGCGAAGGCACAGATAATAGATGGCACGGCTGTGCTCTTGGTATAATTCGGCGAAGGGAGCCGGAGCGGAAACCAAGTGGGCTTCTCGACCGGCGATGCTGTTCTCCGAGTCAACCTGGCCTTTTGGAGTTTGGCCGGACAGAGGCGGTGTTTCTGCCGACGCCTCATTGACAGGAGCGATATCAGCGCCCCTCGAACCGGACGTGATCCCACGGCGTTGGGCTGGCGGTTTGTTCACGACAGCAGTCACTGCTGATTAGACAGCAGGCGCAAGGGGATGTCACGCAGTGGTTTTTGTTAAGGCTGCTCTTTGGCCAGGTTGAATTGGAAAAGGGTTCGAGAGCCGGTCTGAACATTGCGCAATTCCATTTCTTCCAATTGCCAGGCGCCGTTGATCTTCTCAAGCTTTCGGGGGTCGAATTCCTTAAATAGCTTGTTCCGTGCGTCATACGCATCGGCGTGAACCAGGACGGTTTCATCCGGATGATTGGCGCCGATCCAGGAGACCACGCGCGAATAGCAGCCGGCAACGGGTTGCGGGTTGGTGCTTTCGAGCACATCACAAAACACACTTTTGCGCATCTCCTTCTTCAGCACTCGCTGCTGCGGCCAATGGAGGAATTCCAGGCCCAAATCGCCCGCCCAAAAATCGGAACCGGCAAAGGGCATCGTTAATTGATCGGCGCCGAGCGGCCTGGACTGCGCGGCATTGGCAGGTTGCCGGAGGAGGTACTCGCCGGGTTGCTCGCCGGCATGGATGATCGCCAGCTCCATGCTCGATGCGCCAGACGACGTGGCGCGGTAAACCGTTGCGAAATTTGTAGGCGCAACCAGGATCTCGATTTGGACGGGAAGTTGATGCTGCTTTCGGCTCGCGTCGCGGATGAGTATGGCGCCGGTGTTGGTGGAATTGGCGGTCGGTTTTTGGGCCAGAAGATTTTTGATGAGTTCCTGAGCCACACGGCGGCCTTCAGCCGCAGGCAGCGGGGGAGGCGGCTTAAGTTCCGATTGGGCCTGCGCAAATGCGGGCGCAGGGTGACAAAACATGATCGTCAGCAAAAAAAGAGCTCCAAAATTCCAAATTCGGTTAGTCCGGGAAAACCGCGCCCAAACTCGTTGTGTCATAAATGTGCCCCTAAGACAGACATGAACCATCGGTACCACAATGGCAATCATCCGTAAAGGTGGGTGAGATCAATTCGCTAAAAGAGGTTGGATTTATTTCGGCTTTTCGCAGCCACGCCGCCTTTTCTCGCGCTGCGCGGCGGTGATTGACAACACCATGGAGATCAGGATGATGCCCGCGACCATGAGCAGCCAAAGGCCAATCGGCGTTTCTACCTGATACCGGAAGAGCTTCGGGCCGACATCCGGCGGGTCCAGCAGCATTTTGATGCCGATTAGGACCAGCACCAGCGACAGGCCGTATTTCAGGTAACGGAAATAGCTGATCATGTCGGCCAGCACAAAATACAACGTCCGCAAACCGAGAATGGCGAAGACGTTCGAGGTAAAGACGATGAAAGGGTTTCTGGTAACTGCGAAGATTGCCGGGATGGAATCGACGGCGAAAACAAGGTCGGAGGTCTCGACCATGAGCAACACCAGGGCGAGCGGGGTCAGCGCTTTGGCCCCTTGCCACGTCGTCACGAACTTTTGCCCGTCGAGATGGGGCGTGACGGGAAAGAAGCTGCGGGTCCAACGCAGCACACGGCTTTTTGAGGGATCGACTTCGCTTTTGACGAACATTGTCTTTAAACCAGTGTAGAGCAGGAACAATCCACCGACGTACAGCAGCCAGTGCAACCGCATAACGAGCGCAACTCCGGCGGCAATCATGACCCCGCGCATAACGAGCGCCCCCAGGATGCCCCAGAAAAGCACGCGGTGCTGTAGCTGGGGTGGAATGGCGAAGTGCCCGAAGATCAGCGCCATGACAAAGACGTTGTCCATCGACAGCGAGAGTTCGATAAGATAACCGGTAACGAATTGCAGCGCCTCTTTGTCGTTGCGAAAATGCTTTAACCCCGCGGCGAATACCATGGCCAGGCAGAACCAGACCAGGGTCCAGGCAAAGGCTTCCTTAAACCGAACGACATGGGCGCGGCGATGGAAAAAACCGAGATCGATTGCGAGCAGGATGAGGACACAGGAAATAAACCCGACCCAATGCCACGTCGTGATTTCAATCATGCCCAACATGCCGCTGAAAGAAACCCACGCCCGCGCGCCGGTGAGACGCGCGTATCGTAAAACAGTCCCGCCCGTGGACCGTCCATGATGCGAAGTTTAGCCGCGAGCCGGCGCAGCCGCCACCGTTTCCGGAGTGGCGATGGCGCCGCCGCCGATATGAGGCCGCTGGCCCTTATGCCACCAGAGCACCAGGGCGCTGGCTATGTAAATGCTCGAGTAGGTGCCGGTAATGATGCCGACCAGGAACGTGAAGGCAAAGTCGTTGATTTCACCGCCACCGAAAATGAACAGCGACAACGTAGCCAAAAACACCGTGCCGGAGGTGATAATCGTTCGGCTCAAAGTCTGATTGAGGGCCTGGTTCATCACTTCCTTGAAGGTGCCGCGGATACCGAGCTTCAGGTCTTCCCGGATTCGATCGAAAATGACGATGGTGTCGTTGGTGGAGAAGCCGATGATGGTCAGAATCGCGGCGACGGTCGTGGCATTGAATTCGCGGCCGGACAGGCAGTAAATACCGATGGTCATTAATACGTCGTGGATGACGGCAAGGACGGCGCCAATCGCAAACGAGAACTCATACCTGAATGCGACGTAGACGAGAATGCCGAACAGCGAGAGCAGTGAAGCGATAATAGCTGATTGCCGGATATCTGCGCCGACACTGGGACCGACGGAGTCCTGGCCTCGGAACACAAAATTCGGGGGCTGCACATTAGGTATGTTTGTTTTGACGATATCGCCTGTCCCGGGCAGCGAATCGATTCGGAGCAGTTGATTGCCGGTAGCGAGGTCCTTTTGATACTGAATCAGCGGGTCTTTTACCTTAGCAGCCGTGAGCGCAGAGCGTAGGGTATTGTCGTCCACCTTCTGCTTGAACGAGAAGGAGACGCTGTCACCCCCCACGAAGTCACGGCCGAAAACACGGGTGCCTCGATGAAAGCCGAACGCGACGCCGATAAAAATGATGATCCACGAGGCGATGAAGGCCCCCTTGGCCAACTTCATGAAATCAAGCTTCATGGTTGCCGGGATGAGATGCAGCATCTTCACTTCCTTGAGCCAGCCGCGGTCCACGATGAAATCGAAAATCATGCGAGTCACGACGAGGGCGGTAAACAAACTGGCCGAGACACCGATGGTGAGTGCCACGCCGAAACCCTGGATCGAGCCAGTGCCCATTTTCCAGAGAATCACCGAGGAGATGAGCGTAGTGACGTGCGAATCGAAAATCGTTCCAAACGCACGGGCGTAGCCGGCGGCAATCGCCCCGCGCAAGGATTTGCCCTTGGCGGATTCCTCACGAATGCGTTCGTAAATCAACACGTTTGCATCGACAGCCATACCGACGGTGAGCACCAGGCCGGCGATGCCGGGCAGAGTGAACGTGGTGCCGAACGAGCACATCACCCCGATAAGGATGATGATGTTGCCGATCAAAGCGACGTTTGCCACCAAACCTGCGACCATGTAGTAGACCAGCATGAAAATCGACACGGCCAGCGTACCGTAAATCGAAGCCCGAATACCGCTCTCGATGGCTGCTTTCCCCAGCGTGGGATCCACCAATCGCTTGGATTCAACCTTGAGCTGCGTTTTCAGCGGGTTCTCCAACACGGCTTGCAGCGCGAAGGCTTCCTGCTGGCTGTAATCACCTTCGATGACTCCACTGCCGCCTTCAATCGCGCTTTTGATCACGGGAGCCGTTTGCAATTCACCGTCCAGGATCACCGCCAATTGGCGGCCGACGTTGTCGCGTGTGATCCGGCCAAACAATTCGGTTGAAACGGAATCGAGAGTGAAATTGATTTCCGGCCGGCCCATGGCGTCGCGACTCACCATGGCGCCTTTAATGCCGCCGGTCATCTCGGGGTGCTTTTTGACTAAATATCTTTCGGGGACTCGTTTTCCATCAGGCTGGACTTTGATATGAGTCATCACCTCGTAGCCGGGAAGCGAGGTGACGCCCTGATCGAGAAGGTTCTTGCTGTCCTCATGCACCAACTTGAATTCCAGTTTGGCCGGCTTTTTTATCGCTGTCTCGGCCGCTTGCTGGTCGGCCGCGGAAAGCCCAGGTAACTGGACCAGAATCCGATCGCTTCCTTGAGGGACAATGACCGGCTCGGCGACGCCAAATTTATCAACGCGTTTGCGCAGGACCTCAACCGCCTGGGAAAGCGCGGTCGACGTGTCGGCGGTATTGGTCAGCCCGGTGGTGTCCATCGAAACCAGGAAGGACGTGCCGCCTTGCAGATCCAGGCCCAGGCGAATGCGTCCGGCGGCTTCCCGTTGGAGACGATTCAGGATGTAAGTGTTTGCGTGCGCCTCGGTTTTGGCTTCAAAGAAAGGGAAATACTTCGTGATGTCATTCGTGCCGATAGCTGAAACGAGGTCGTCATATTGCCGCTCGGGCGCCGTTTTCTCCAAACCCTGCGCTTTTTGAAAAATCTCGTTGAACGTCGCGTCATGGCCCACCGCGCGCTCGCGAAAATATTGGATGAGGTTCTTGCTGGTCGGGGGATAAAACTCATACGCCGACCACAGCACGACGAGGACGACGATGACAAAACGCCAGAGATTATTACGATTCATGGAACGAACTAGCTGTGTCTATTCAGCAGGAAAGCAAACAAATGTCATAATGCCACAAAACACCTGGCGAGCTTCCCGCAAGGCCTTTTCTGCTTTTGTTTCGTGGGTTCACTCAAAAAGTCTCACCGGCGCTTTACGATTCGACTGGTTCGCCGGTGCGCTCGGTGATCTCGGCGACAGCGGCCTTGGTAATCTCAAACTTGGAATCTGCCGACCTGATGGAAAGCGTCTTGTCCTTGACCGTAACCACGGTAGCAACGACACCGCCAGTCGTCACGATGCGATCACCCGATCGCACAGTTTTCAGCATTTCCGTGTGATCCTTTTGTTTCTTTTGCTGGGGCCGGATCAGCACAAAGTAGAACAAAACGACCATCAATACCAGAAATCCGACCTGACCGAGGATAGCGGCCTTGGGGTCCTGCTGGGTGCCCGGGGGCGGCTGGCCCATGGCCAGGAATGCTCCTGGATTGAATAGACTCATAATTACAAATGAGCCGATCAAGTTATTAAAGCCAGAACGATAAGCAAGCTAAAGGTTGGGAGAAATTTCTGGGCAACTACCCGTGTTACACTAGAATCGATTGCCATGAGACGAGTTCGGTCCGCGGTGCCCGCGCCCAACCATGCCCGCGTGCCGGGCCGCTGGCGCGCGGAAGTGGCGCGCGTTCTAATTACCGATCGGCAAATCGAGCACCGGCTGTTAATGCTTTCCCGTGAAATCCAGCGCGATTTTGCGGGACGCGAGATGGTGGTGGTGTCCCTTTTGAGCGGGACCGTGATGTTCCTGGCCGACCTGATCCGGCACTTGTCGCTGCCTTTGCGGCTGGACTTCATCGGGGTATCCAGTTACGGCCTGGGCACCGAGTCGGGCGAGTTGATTTTTACAAAGGAACTGCGGCTGGACGTGCGCGGCCGCGACGTGCTGCTGGTGGACGATATTCTGGATACGGGCCGGACGATGGTTCGTGTCCTGGCCAAGTTGCGCGTGCTCAAGCCGCGGCGAATCAAGACCTGTGTCCTGCTCAACAAGGCGGCACGCCGGACCGAAGACATTGAAGCGGATTATGTTGGGTTTGAGATTCCAGATTATTTCGTAGTTGGATACGGCCTGGATTTTGCCGAGCGTTATCGCAACCTGCCCTTTGTGGGCGTGCTCCATCCGCACGTTTATGAACAGGTTCGTACCGGAATCTAGGGCTCCTGTGCAAATCAGCGTTTCCTTTTATTCCTACTTCAAAGACCTGACGGGTTGCGCCCAGGCAACCGAGGAGTTGCCGGAAGGAAGTTCGCTGGCCGACTTGCTTGGGACATTGGCGGCACGGTTTCCCAAGCTCGAGGCGATGCGCCAATCCACCCTGATCGCTGTGGGCGTCGATTACCAGGACCGAAGTTACGTCTTGAAAGCCGGCGATGAGGTTTCTCTCTTTCCGCCGGTCCAGGGTGGCTGACAACTATGCGGCGCGAACTCAAGCTCACGACCGAAGCGATTAACGAGCCAGCGCTGCTGTCAGGGCGCCGCATTTCTGCAGGAATCGGCGCAGTCGTTTATTTTCTGGGCGTGGTGCGGGGGATAGAGGCGGGCAAATCGATTAATGCCCTTGACTACGAATCATTCCAAACCATGGCCGAGCATCAATTCAACCGGTTGCTGGATGAGCTGGAAAAACGCTGGCCGATCGAATCCGTTCGCTTGGTTCATCGGCTTGGAGTGGTAAGAGTCAATGAGCCTTCACTTTGGGTAGAAGTGACGGCGCCGCACCGGGGTGAAGCGTTTGCCGCCTGCCAATGGCTGATCGATGAGATGAAGCGCGTAGTTCCGATTTGGAAGAAACCTCTGAACACTACTCTTCCCGGAGGCGCCCCGCGCGCGCCAATGGCACGAGCGAGACGCCCCCGACGGTCACCCCACGTTTCCTGAGCTCCTCAGGCAAAATCGGCCCGGCAACGGATGCCGGTGCTTCACGGAAAATGCATCAGCCGGCAAGGATGCCGGCGCCCCCAAGGTTTTGACGCTGGCAGCCTGACGGGCAACCGATTGCGCGAGCGTGACAAGTGTCACGCCCGTGGAATCGGCCGCCCGCGATGGCAACGGTGCTGGGGCTAATCCAGGCGATCATACGGCGAGCAGCTCACGGCTGCGTTGATAGACCTGCGCCTGTCGCTCGGCCATTTGCAGAGCGATCTCTGCCTTCTCGTCGAACAACAGGGGAAAGACCAACAACGGATAGGGTGTCACCCAGGCCAGCGCGGCGGCGTCATTGGCAGCGCGCCTAAGCCGACTAGTGAGGTCCGGCTCCCACGCTTGCTCAAGCCGTTCGCTGAGCAATTTGGTTTTCAACCTTTCAAACGAATTGTCCTGCACGGCGCGGAACGGCGCCGCCGGAACGGGTTCGACCACGAACCCTATTTCTGGCCCGAACTCAGTCGGGACCCGTCTGTAGTTTGCATTCATGCTGTTTACCTTTCATTTTTGCTGCCCATTGAGGGCAGCAGCTTTTAACAAAAAACCCGCGATTGACTGGCAATCGCGGGTTTTTGGAAATCTGTTGTTTTGGCTTTAGAAGATTTCTCCCACGACGCCGGTGCGGCAAGTGGAGCGATGCCACATGGACGTCTGTCCATCGACTCGCTGTCCGCACAGGCAAATATTAAACTGTCGCTTCATCTTCTAGCGCGGTTAAGAAACACGATGAACGCCGTCTTGTCAAAAAGTATTTTGACGCCCGCGACTAAAGAAGGTAGGAAATCTTAGGAAAGGCTCATGAGTACGCCCGATAAACCGCTGAAAATGGTGACTTGCCCCGGCTGCGAGGCCAAGGTCTTTATCCCGGGCGACTTGCCGCCGCTTTCGACCGAGCCCTGCAAGCGCTGCGGGCATCCCATCATGATGCCTATGCAGTTGCGGCAGTTTGAGTTACGCAGCAAGATCGCTTCCGGCGGCCACGGCAAAGTCTACAAAGCCTGGGATACGGTGCTGGAGCGGCTGGTCGCGGTAAAGCTTTTGCGCAAGGAATATGAAGGCGATCCGTCTGTATTGGAAAGCTTCTTGCGGGAGGCGCGCGCCTGTGCCGGGCTCAACCACACCAATATAATACATATCTACGCGTTCGATGAATTTCAGGGGCAGCGCTATTTGATCATGGAATTGGCGGATCGTGGCAGCCTGGATACTCGTATTGAAAAGCACCAGCGCCTGCCGGAGTTGCAAGTCCTGGATATCGGGACAAAGGTCGCGTCGGCGCTCGATTTGGCTCTCAAACACAACCTGCTGCACCGCGACATCAAGCCGGGCAACATCCTCTTCGATGCTGACAACGAACCAAAGCTCATTGACTTCGGACTGGCTCGGAAGGTGGATGCAGAGCCTGAGTCGACGACCGTGACCGAAGGGACACCTTATTATGTTGCGCCAGAAAAGATCAAACGCGAGCCGGAGACGTTCCTCTCGGATATGTATAGCCTAGGGTGCACGCTGTATCATGCTCTCACAGGCCATGTCCCCTTCGAAGCGCCCAGTGTCGAGGAACTCGTCGCCGCGCACGTGCATACGGCGTTGACGGCGCCCAATCTGGTGGTGCCCGAGATCACCCAACGAACCAGCGATGCGCTCGTGCGCGTAATGGCGAAGAATCCGGCGGATCGATTCTTGAGCTATGACGAGCTAAGGGTCGAATTGGAGTTTGCCCGCGCGCAACTGCTAATCCAGCAGAGCACCCAACCCGCACCCACCAAGGGCGGCAAGAGCAAAACCAGTTGGTGGCGACGCTAGGCGAAGGTCGGAGTCATAAGGCCGAAGGTCGAAAGAAGACCGAAGGCCAAGCCTGACCACAACGGGTTCTCTCAGCCGGAACGATTGCAGTTATCTTTGGGGAGCGCGCCCGCCCCGGGCGCAACCAACCGGCGCCCCCGCCGGTTGGCTCGTATCGGCACAAGCTCACCCAATAGTAGTAGAAATGACGAAGCGGTTGGCGAGGGCGCCAACCGCTGCGCCCGAGGCGGGCGCGGTCCCAGCGCGGTCCCTTCAATTGAATCGTTCCGGCTCAGCCAATTCGGCGCGCTACTGCTTCTGCGTCTTATCCGAGCTGCTGGATTTCTTCTCACTGTTCTTGGCATCGGGCTTTGGCCCGAAGTTGAGTGAGCTGGCTACCAACTTCCCGGCATCATCTGGTTTGACGTAACCGCTGACCTCTTCGCCTACCACGCCATCGCTCAGCGTGGCGGGTTTGCCGGCTTTCATGATCTTGGTCTCTGAGGTGATCTGGTACGTGCTTTTGCCGACGGTGATTGTCTTGGCCATTTTATCTACCGCTGCAAGCTTGCCGTGGAAAGGATGCGCTTTTTTGCCTTCTTTAACTTCAGTGCCGCTCTTCTTGGCTGCAGGTTTGT
>CAZUVM010000136.1:0-6813 GCA_964623885.1 uncultured Verrucomicrobiota bacterium | reverse complement strand
ATACTGGTTTCACCGGGACGTCGATCTGGATCGATCCCGCGAGCGACTCGTTTGTGATTTTTCTCAGCAATCGCGTTCAACCTGATGGGAAAGGAGACGTGGGACCATTGCGCGGCCGCGTCGCCTCGATTGTCGCCGGTTCGATGACGGACGCGACCGTGGCCAACGCGCGCGCAGAAGCGGCGAACGCGGCCGCAGAATTACTCGCCAGCCTGGCCCGTTTCAATCCCAACAACAGCCGGGCGGCAGCCACTGCGCCGGTAGCTTCCGACGCCCAGGTCCTCAACGGAATCGACGTGCTCGAGCGTGATGGTTTCAAACAATTGAACGGCATGCGCCTTGGCCTGGTGACCAATCAAACCGGCCGTGATCGTTCAGGGCGTTCGACCATAGATATTCTTTTCAAAGCGCCGAACCTTAAACTGCTCGCGCTGTTTTCTCCCGAACACGGCATACGCGGGTTGGCTGATGAAAAAGTATCCGACAGTGAGGACGAGCAGACGGGGCTGCCAATTTATTCGCTTTACGGAGAGACCCGGCGGCCAAAGCCTGAGCAGCTGAAAGATCTCGATGCGCTGGTCTATGATATTCAGGATATCGGCGCGCGCTTCTATACCTACACGGCGACGCTGGGAAATGTGCTGGAAGAAGCTGTCAAAGCGAAGCTGCCGGTGTTTGTGCTCGATCGTCCCAACCCCATCAATGGCCTGGATGTCGAAGGGCCGGTTGCCGACGCGGACAAATTCTCATTCACTGCTTATTACGCCGTTCCCGTCCGGTACGGGATGACCATCGGCGAGTTGGCCCGCTTCTTCAACGAGGAAAAGCATCTGGGGGCTGATTTGCGCGTGATACAAATCGAGAACTGGCGGCGCTCAATGTGGTTCGATTCGACCGGCCTTACCTGGATAAATCCGTCGCCAAATATGCGCAGCCTGACAGAAGCCGCGCTGTATCCGGGGGTCGGTTTGCTGGAGACTACCAACGTCTCAGTCGGTCGCGGGACCGATACACCCTTCGAAGTGGTCGGGGCCCCGTGGATAGACGGCACCAAGCTGGCAAATTATCTGAACTCACGCCGCATTCCCGGCGTCCGTTTCATTCCCATTCGATTCAAACCCACCGCCTCGGTTTTTAAAAACGAAGACTGCAGCGGCGTGAATATCCTCATCACCGACCGGTCCAGATTTCAATCGGTGCTCACCGGCATTGAAATCGCTGTGGCCCTGCATTCGCTGTTTCCATCGGATTGGAAGGTCGATACCTACCTGCGCTTGCTGGTGAATTCAGACACGCTCGACCGCCTGAAACAGGGGGAAACGACGGAGGAGCTGATTCGCTCGTGGACCCCGGGTCTGGACAATTTCCGGCGGCAGCGGTCCCGCGCGCTGATCTACCAGTGAGAACGCGCGATCATCACGAGCGAAAGCGCGTGCCACCTCTTAAGTGATCTTCACTATTTCCTTGTCTACCAACCAGGAGTATAGTAACTCTTTTATTTCAGGGGGATCGCCTTCGAACCATGCACGGCTTTTGCTCGACAGGTTAGATCAATTGGCTGTAGCCGACGCTCCGCTGCCGGACATATGCAAGCTGCTCGCGAGCTTCCGGCCGGTGAAGCGCAAGAGCCCTCGCGACAAAATTAACACTTTTAGGTTTCGTCCTAATTATTGACTCCGTAAGCGACTTAGTTTAAAAGTCATCGAGCCACCCTCGTGCAATTCGACATCAAGGAGGAAGAATGATGAATGCCCGTAGACAAACGCGACTTCTGATCAGCCTCATTTGTCTCTTGACGATAAGCACTGTAGTCATCGCTAAAGGCGGACGGAACAACACCCCGGCAGTTGCACCAGCCATCGTACCCGGCACTGACTCCGGGTCTCTGCGCGAGGTGATTCCTGCCAAATATCAGCGCCGGTATGAGGAATGGAAAGCAGAATTCCTTTCGACCGATATCGGCAAGGCCCAATGGGACATGTACACACATCACCCGCGCCTTATGTTAACCATTACCATCGGAGGAAAACACTCTGAAGGCGCCGGCACCGGTGGCTACAAGTGGAACGACAAAGGTGAATTGATCGCGGCGACGATTGTGCTCGGCGAACGTATCGACGAGGGTTATCCCAGCGCCGTTTATTATCCGGTGATGAATGCGCTCGAGCCGTTTGAAACAAAACAACTAATCGGCGGCAGCGTCCTGGCGGCCACAAAAATCGCGCATGAGTTCGGGCACGTAATGAAGATATCGTCTACGCCGCAGGACCTCTATAATTTGCAGGTGAAGCTGGTCCCGAGCTACAACAAGATTTTCCTGAGCAATGGCTACAACGTGAATGATCCGCGGCTGGTTGAGATGGCCCAGAAGATGGGCGGCAATCCGGTCCAGATTTGGGAGGATCGCGAATACTGGGGCGAAGCCAACGCCATGCTTTTTTTGCGCGATCGCGTGGAGAAAGAAAAATTCCATTGCCGGCTGTTCGCGAAGATTAAACGGGCGGTCGACGAGTACGCCAGAGACTACGAGCAACGCTTCAACGAGATCGCCAAGGAGCAGGGTGCGATTTATACCTGTGGCTGGCGATAAGGCTGCTTTGATCTGCTAAGGTCCGGTGCCCGAAGCAGTTAAAGGATCTTTTTGCGGGCCATGCATTCCAGTAAGACAACCCTGTGGCTCAGCTATGCATGCCTGGTTTTGTTCGTGTGTTTGAGCGCCGCCGGGAAATCACGCGCGCAGGCGCCTCAAGGTGTCAACACTGCTCCAGATATTCAAATTCTAAAACTTCACTGGGAGAAACAAGTCAGACTTCCAAACAATTTCGATCCTTCGGTTATTCCCACGGGCACCACCTTTAGTGATCCAACGACGAGGAGTTCGGGTCCAACGACTACCGCGGTGTCAGACGCTCCGCGTGCAGGCGGTCCGATAGGAAACCGGGCTTCCCCTTCGAATTCAAGTGTCACGTTTCCCGCGACTCCCGGCCGACTGCCCATCTTCTACGTTTATTCGCTGAGGATAAAGAATGACGGGGCCAAGATGATTGAAGGGATCGCCTGGGATTATCTTTTCATTGATCCAAAGAGCGACAAAGAGATGGGTCGGCATCAGTTCTTGAGTTATGCGCGAATCGCGTCGACCAAAGTCTCTCTGCTTCAAGCGCAATTGCGCTCGCCGCCAGTTAGAGTCGTAGCAAGTCCTGATTCGACCAAGAGTGAGCCCCAAAACCACAGCGAGCGAGCGGTGATTCAATGCATCCTGTATGCAGATGGTTCTGTCTGGAAGAATCCCCAGGGTCGCGAAGGCGTATGTGATCTCCTCAGGAACAGCAACCCCCGAGTGAAAAGAAAACACGCCAACCAATCGGTAGTTGGCGGCGAGATCTAGTGGACTGCTGAAAAACTAATTTGGAGTGCGGTGGCTTGACGCCGCTTTCCTTCTCTGGGTTGCCATAGCCATGTAAAGAGCGACGTCAAGCCGGCGGACTCCAAATTTGTAGCTCGCGACATACGAAAACACAGCGCCACGCGATAAGCGCGTCATCAACCATCTCTTTTTCCAACTCTGTCGGCCCACTGCCAGCCTGCTGCCAAAAAAGACAGACGCCACGGATTTTTCCACCCGTGGCGTCTGCGAAATTACGGGGCTGAATTATTCAGCCCCGTGACGGTTTGTGGTTAAAAGCTTAGTCGCATACCAAATTCGGTCTGCCGTGGCGAAGTGGCCTGACCTGTGATCCGGCCAAACGTCGACGGTGAAGTAATATTCAAAGCCGGACTGCCCGGGGCAAAGTGGTTAAAGACGTTTGTGAACTGAAGGCTGGTCCTCAAGGTGACCCGTTCCCCAAACTTGAAGTCTTTCGTAATCCCCAGATCCATGTTCCAAATCATGGGTGCCCGCAAATTGTAATAGCCTCCGCAACTGGTGTCGGAGCCGAGGATACATCTGCGGAATTCCGTAATGATGCTTGCCGGGTCGGCAAACATGTTCAACTGCCCCACGTTGTTGGTGCCGACGCCGTTCGAGCCGGCAACTCCATAGTGCAAAGAGGTTCCGCCCGTGAACGGCCTCGCGGCCACCGCGCCCTCGGAGGCAACACTATCGCCGCCAGGAGAAGTGACTGAGCCGAACGTTCCTACCGAACTAGTGCCTACAAACGCCCCGGGACCACTTTGGAACGTGAAGAACGGAGCGATCGTCCAATCGTTGATCAGATGGCCGACGATACCTTTCTTGCTCCTAAAATCGCCCCATCCGAACAGAGACCTGGGTTGATAGGCTAAGCCCGAATTGAAAAGCACCTTGACATCGAAATTCTGCAGGCCGTAATCGGCAGCGTTGTTCCAGGGATCCAGAGTGGTATTGGAGCTGTTGTACTGGCCGATTTCAGCCGTACCCAGTGCCCGACCCCAGGTGAAATTGGTGATGCCTGATAGGCCATGCCAATCGCGAATGTTCAGGGTAATGAACATCGCGTTGTAGTTTGAGAACCCTGAACTGGTGGTTTCGTTGATGGTCGTCCCCTGCCCGGCGCAACCGGTTACGCAATTGGTGGGACCCCCAATGAGCGGGGCGTCGATCATCGTCCGGCCCAGGATCCAACCGTTAGCGTTATTAAGGGCTTGCCAAACACTGGACGCATTGGTGTTCAGAATATTTGATCCCTGCGAGGCGGCTACCGCCGCCGTACAGTTATTGGCAGTCCTGCAGAAGACCGAACTCGGTCCTCCCAGAGCCGTTTCAAAGAACTGCTGAGGCGCGATAGCACTCGGAGCCGTCCCTGCTGCCAGCGCGAAATATGTGTTCGCGAAGGCTTGGGCAAAGGTCTGGCCGCCCAGCGTCGTCATGTACGGAACGGCATCAATATTAACCTCCTGAAAGACGTTCCTGATCCTTCGCCCCATATAGCCAACCTCGAGTTGCGCGTGCCTGCCGAGTTGGCGCTGGATGGTGAAGTTGACGTTGTCCGTTTTCTCGGGTTTGTAGTTTAAGTCCAGGACTGTAGCGTCCTGAGCTATGGGGTTGAGACCGCCTGTAAAGAAAGGTTGTGGCAGCGTTTGCGATGCCGCCGGCAGCGGTGCTGTTAGACCATCAACCCCAATCCGAAATACGTTGGCGGGGTTGACCAGGCCCGAAGAGCAGGTGCCGTTCATGAGGTTGTTGGCGCAGCTAACGGATTGCAGCAACCCAACCCCGAGCAACGGAACCAGAACCAGGTTCACGCCATTTAAGCGGCCGTAAATGCGGCCATAGCCACCGCGCAAGACTGTCTTCCCTTCTCCCACCAGCTTGCCCATGAGCCCCGATTTATAGTTCGGAGTCCAGGCTACGGAGAAACGCGGGCTGAATCCCGCCTTGAAGGGATTGTATGGATATTTCTTCTTCAGAGCGGCCGTAGTTTCAAACCCGAGGACCGGGTTATAGACCTGGCCAGCGAGCGCCGCGGCTTTTCGCTTGGCCAAATAATCGGCCGTATCGACGATGGTCCCGTCCTGGTACACGAGGGCGACTTGCTTTCCGTTTTTCTCGACGGGAGGCGTTTCGTAGGCGTATCCGAGACCGTAGCTAACGGTCACATTTGGTTTCAACCGCCACGTGTCGCTGCCGTACAGGTTATAGAACTTGATGGTTGACTGGTCGAATGCAAAGCTGCCCACCGGTTGCAAGGAAAGATCTGAACCTGCGCGCGTATAGGCGACCTGGGGCAGACCCACCATGCCAAAAACCTCTGACGCCAGATTTGCGTATGCGTTTCGCTGCGCGGATGAAACGACACTCGGGATCCAGGGCAAACCACCGGTCGTAGATGACCAGTCTATGGCATTTCTGCCGATCTGGTAGGTGATCTGGTTATTGACTCCCACGCCGTTGTCACTGCGAATGTGAAAGTTGTAATTGTTCTGATACTGCCCACCAAACTGGAACAGGTGGTTCCCCTTAACCCAGGTAACGTCGTCACGAAGCATCTTGTCCTGACCGTCCCAGACTCGTTGCCGAACGCTTTGCGAGTTGACGTTATAGGGGATAAGCGCGCCGGTGGATTCCGCTGTCTGAGCGTTCCCTGGAGCAATCTCAAGCGCTCCGCCCAAGCCAGGGATCTGCGGAGGGCCGCCCTGCGTGGACCACTGCCACCAGTTATAGAGATAGCTAAGACGCAAGTCATTAGTCACACGCGAGCTGAGCGTGCTGGTGACTCCGAAGACCAATATCTCGCCAAGCTGTGGCCGCGGCGCCGAGGCATTGTATTGCCCAAAGGTTCCGCCAGGGAGTATGCCGCCCACGTCCACCTGATTACTAGTGGTATTGAGCAGCTTGAAGGCGCGGAAAGATGCAAAGAAGCGATTCTTGGCGCCAAAATCATGATCGATCCGGCCCACATAGTTGTCGGAGACGAGCGGGAGTCTAATGGTTCCCAGATACCCCTGGGTATTGTATCCATCACCCGCCAGCGGGTCGTTTGGTAAGGGCAGAAACTTTTTCCAAAGGTTGTTCACCACCGGGTTCAGACCAATGCCACGAGGATCGCACTGTCCTCCCGGGCAGGTCGCCGGCTGCAGTGTGACGGTCTGGTACGGTGCTGTCGTACCATTGCCAACTTTCACCGTCACCGGAAACGGATTCAGGTTATAGGGTATGAAAGCTCCCGCGGCATAATTGACCCCCTGGTAAGTAACTGCCGAAGTTCCGTTCTGTACCTGAATCACGCCCGCGCGTAATGCCTCGGTCGGGTATGATCTTTCGAAGGTGGTGGCATTCGGATAACGAAAGCCTTCGTAATTAATGAAGAAGTATGTCTTACCGCCCAATATCTT
>CAZUVM010000135.1:0-21663 GCA_964623885.1 uncultured Verrucomicrobiota bacterium | reverse complement strand
TAACTACTCATTGAGCAGACGACGGTTTGCTGATCCACTGGCGGCATCTTGTCGTCCACCTTCTTCATCCTGAGATGTTTATATGCCCTCGGGCGCGTCAGTCAAGTCCGTAAATTTGTGACGACAAGCTAGAAACCGCTTTTAGTCGCCAAGCCCTCCTAAGTTCCGCCTATTCTTTCATAATAAAAACCTCTTTGCGTTAAGAAGCCTCCTCATGGCGGCCGCGGTATCGTCTACCCATGATGAAAATACAAAATCGATCACCGTGCGCCGCGGCTTCAGCCCGCCGACTCGTCGCGCCGCACCGCAAGCGAAGGCGGAAGCTACTGAGCGGAGGCCCGTTTCCCGCTATTGTCAATTTCGCCGATTGCCTAACATCTGATCGCCTGAGCCGCCCCCTTTTCAAAGCGCTTCAAAGCGTTTCAAACCAAAAAACCATGCCTATGCGGACCTACACCGTCACCGACCTCTCGCCAGGTAAACTGCGCCGACGTCCTTGCCGCTGCGAGCGGGGACCGGTTGCGTAATAAGATTGGGGACGCCGGGACGGCGTCCCTACCGCGTTTTCCAATTCGCGATTCGACATTTGGGATGCATCCCACTAGCGTATCGCCGATGATTATCGCGCCCTCGCTGCTGGCGGCTGATTTCGGTCGCCTGGCCAAGGAAACCGAACGGATTAACCGTTCCGGCGCCGAGCACTTGCACCTCGACATCATGGACGGGCATTTTGTTCAGAACATCTCGTTCGGACCCGCTGTGGTGAAGACGTTGCGGCCATTGAGCAAGCTTTTCTTCGATGTTCACCTGATGTGCACCAAGCCTGAGATTCTGCTTGAGCCATTTGCTAAAGCCGGTGCCGACCAAATGAATGTGCACGTGGAACTCGGTGATCGAGTGACGGGTTTAATCTGGAACATCAAATCACTGGGCAAAAAAGTGGGCTTGGCCATTAACCCACCGACAGCCATCAGCACTATCCAACCGTACCTGGAGCAGATCGACGCTTTGCTGATCATGACGGTCAACCCTGGCTTTGGCGGGCAGGCGTTTATTTACGAAACGCTGCCCAAGATTCAAGCGGCTTATGCCTGGCGACGGGAAAGGAATTTGAGCTATAATATTGGCGTGGATGGCGGGGTGGATTTCACCACGGTGGCGGATTGCGCGCATGCGGGTGCGGACACATTTATCAGCGGCACGGCCCTGCTTCATCAGCACAACCTCACGGCGGCGGTGCGCAAAATGCGCAAGCTCGCCGAGGCGGCGGCTTTAAAAGGAGTAGGAGCATCTGCTTTGGCGGCAGGGTGAAAACGGCGGGGGAAATTGGACAGGATGACAGGATAGACAGGATAAACGAAGGGAGATGATCAAATTCGGCACAGACGGTTGGCGGGCGGTAATCGCTGAGGAGTTCACTTTTCATAATGTCGAGCGTGTGGCGCAAGCGGCCGCCGATTACTGGAAGTCTCAGCCGGCGCCCGGCACTGAGCCGCGCGTCATCATTGGATACGACCGGCGGTTTCTATCGGATCAATTCGGCCGTTGTGTGGCCGAGGTTCTGGCGGGTAACGGCTTTCAAACCGTGCTTACGCCGGAACCAACGCCGACGCCTTCTGTTTCTTTCGCGGTCAAAGCGAGACAGGCGGTCGGCGGAGTCATGATTACCGCCAGTCACAATCCGCCCATCTTTAACGGTTTTAAACTGAAGTCTCACTTTGGCGCCTCCGCCGAGTCGTCAACATGCCAGGCGGTTGAAGGCTTTCTGGACCGCAACCCAGTCAAAAAGGCAAATGCGTTAGCATCCAACGGTGGGCTGATCACGGTTGAAGACGTCCGCCCCGCCCATTACGCCGCGTTAAAGAAGCTGGTCGATTTCAAGCTGATCGCGAAATCCAAACTACGCTTTGCGCACGAGGCGCTGTTCGGGGTTGGGGCCGGCTGCTTCGACCAGTTGCTGGCAGGAACGTCCTGCAAAGTCACTACGCTAAACGGTGCTCATGACCCATTCTTCGGCGGCATCAATCCGGAGCCGATCGAGAAGAACTATCGGCGCAGCGCCGCGTTTCTCAAAAAGCATCCGCACGATATCTGCCTGGTAACCGACGGTGATGCTGATCGCGTCGGGGGGATGGATGGTCGGGGTAACTATATATCCACTCATCAGCTCATCTGCCTGCTGCTTCGCCATCTCGTTATGAACCGGCAGGGCCGCGGTCGGGTTGTCAAAGCCCTCACGACCACATCCATGGTGGACAAAATGTGCGCTTCGTATGGACTCGAACTAGTCGAGACCGGCGTCGGGTTCAAATACATTGCCGCGGAAATGATTAAAGGTGGGGTGTTGCTGGGAGCGGAAGAGAGCGGGGGCATCGGTTTTCCCGGGCACATCCCGGAACGTGATGGCATTGCGGCGGGTCTGATGCTGCTCGAGATGCTTGCGACCGAGCGCGTTTCGGTGAACAAACTCATCGCTCAACTCGAGAAACGATTCGGCCCTCATCGCTATGGCCGGATCGACACGCATTTCCCGCTCGATAAACGCGGAGCCTTGATGGAATTTTTGCAGAAGAATCCCCCGGCGAAACTCCTTCGGGCGCCGCTTAGTGCCGTGCGCAGCTATGATGGAGTGAAATTCATCGCGCATGACACGTCCTGGCTCATGTTGCGTGGTTCGGGGACTGAACCGATCCTTCGCATTTATGCGGAAGCCGCGAGTGAGGCGGCTGTCAGGCAGTTGCTCAAGCTGGGAGTGAGTCTGACGAAGATGGTGTAGCTGATGAGATTGGGGACGCCGGGGACGGCGTCCCTACCGTTCGTCCCTGCCGCTGCTGGGGTATTTGCGCGACATCGGGAAGTAATACACCCGCTTGAGGCTTTTGACGAAGCCGAAGAAGTTATGACATGCTTAGACGTGCAGGAATTGCGACGGTAATCGCGCTGGTAGCCGCACTTTTAGGTTTCACGGGGCTTCTTCAATCAACCGCAGTTATCGTCCAAGGTTTTTTCTTTGTCGTGAGCGCATTTGCCTTCCTTTCACTTGTGTTCAGCCTCTTCGAACCCGGAGGGGCTGAACATCATGGAAATGCGCTGCGAATCTCGGCCTCCCACCGGGAACAGTGAGGTTCGAAGTTTGTCCTGGCCCGGAATGCCTTTAGTTTGCGGGCCGGTCCTGGACTGCCGCTGCCTCTGACTGCTCAGCTCGTATTCTATCGCTCGGCGCCAGTTCCATAAACCGGTTGAACGCCGATTCCCATGCTGTGGATTGTGGCACGATAGTATTGAATCGTAACGACCGTCGGATCATCTCGCGTCCCTCGTCCAGCGTTTTCAAGTGCCCAAGCGTTAACGCCTGCACGACGACGTTACCGACCGCGGCGGGATCAGCGGGGGCTACTACGACCGGCACGCCCAAAGCATTGGCGATGAAATGATGGAAGAGCGAATCCGCCCCGTCGCCGATGATAAACAGGTAATCGGCTTTAATTCCGGCCAGGTACTCGAGTTCGCCCAGGCTGCGGCGATGGAGCAGGGCCAGGCTTTCCAGGATGCAGCGGAACACCGCTCCCGGCTTGCGCGGGACCGGTTGATCGGTTTCACGGCAGAATGCCTGGATTTTGAGCGGCATATCGCCGGGAACGAGAAAGCGCGGATCGCTGGGATTGATCAACGATTCGAATGGCGTCGCCGAACCGGCCAGGTGGACCAGCAAATCCCAATCCAACGAGCGATCGGTGGCCTGCCAAAACCGTTGGCATTGCTCCAGCAACCACAAACCTGTGGTTCGCTTATAAAAGACCGTTCCACCGCCGTACGCAGCGACATTGCTGAACCCGAGTTCCCGGCTTATTTCGTGGATAACGGGTTTGGGGACTTCAGTACCGATTAAGGTGTAGTCTCCGGGCCGCATGAAGGCCCAATTTTGGCCTGGGCTTACCGGCAAACCGGCAACCGCCGCTGCGAGCTCGTGCGAGCACGCAGCCAATACCAAAAGTTCGTCCTCGATTTTGGTTTCTTTGGCCAGATCGGGACGAAGTGCGCCAAGTTTGGTGCCGACCGGGACTAAACCGGGCAGAATGCGGGTTGGGATTTTCAATGCTTCCAACACCGGATTGGACCAGTTCTGGGTGACCGGGTTGAACAACTGCGTCGCACTGGCCTGCGACAGTTCCACTCGGGGAATGCTCGACAGCAAGAAATTGATTCCATCCGCCACCGGCAGCAGGTGAGTAACCGTTTTGAGGCGGCGGCTCGTCTCGGCAGCGATTTGGAAGATCGAATTCTGCCGGTCTCGTTGCATGCCGGTCTCAGCGTACAATGTTTCCCACGGAATATGCTCGTGAACCTTCTTCATCCCGGTGTCGGTTCGCGTATCTTCATGATGGAACGTTGGAGTCAGCAAGCTCCCGTTCTCGCCAAAGAGCAAGTAATCGCCTCCCCACGAAACGCAGCTCAGCGACGAAACCGGCTCTTCATAGGCGCCGACCGACCGCAAGGCTTCGACGATTTCGTGATATAATTGCGGCACATTCCAGTGCAGGGACTTATCCTGCACGATCGGCTCGTTGGGAAATCGACGGACTTCGCTCAGGGTCAGCTCGTCGCGATGGATGGTTCCCAGGAACACGCGACCCTCCGTGAGACCCAGTTCACAAGCGACATAAAAACGACTCATAACCGGCTGTTCTTATGCAAAAGTTGTGCCGACGCTGGGAGCAGGCAGGTTCCTGCCTGTGCGGCAAACTGCCAGGGTGGAGCATCCAACCTGCCAAATTGCGAGCGGGATCGTGTACCAAAATCGAACAATTTGACCGCCTGCAGGCTTGACCCGCAAAGCCGAGCTGGGAATGATTCAGGCTGGTCCGGCTGCAATCTAAACCATGTTCATGCGTACGATTCTTGTTCTTCTTGGAGTATCATTTCTGGCTTCCCAACCACCCCTAATGGCGGCAACGGTGAAGCCCACCGCGCATACGACTCATCATGGCCCCATTTCGCGCGATCCCGATCTTGGCGCGATCGTAATGGAGGCTTCAACCGGAAAAGTACTATTTGAGGAACAGGCAGATGCGAAAGGTTATCCCGCCAGCGTCCAGAAGCTCATGGACGCGCTGATAATCCTGGAAAAGCTCGAACACGGCCAACTTTCATTACAGGACCAGGTGCCCGTTAGTCCCAAGGCATCGCACACGGGTGGATCGCGGGTTTGGCTCGCGGACAAAGAATCGTTTACCGTCGAGGAGATGCTGTACGCATTGATGGTCCAATCGGCGAATGACGCGGCGGTGGCTCTGGCGGAAAAAGTGGCAGGTTCAACGGATGCGTTCGTCGAGTTGATGAACCAGAAAGCAAAAGAGCTGGGGATGAACAGCACTGTTTTCCATTCTGTTCATGGGTTGCCCCCGGGTCAGGGTCAGGAGCATGATGTGAGCACAGCTCGCGACCTGGCGGTTCTTTGCCGGGAGTTGGTTTTGAAGCACCCGGAAATCCTTCGCTATACGTCGACTCGCGAGCGGCCGTTTCGAACGAACGTTCCCGCGAAGACGGTGGTGATGCGAGCCCATAACCACCTGCTTGCCCGTGTCGAGGGCTGCGATGGTCTCAAGACAGGTTATTTTGCCCAGGCGGGATTTTCCATCGCCGTCACCGCAGCGCGGAACGGTCACAGGCTGATCGTGGTCGTGCTCGACAGCCCCTCTTTGAAAACACGCGACAACCGTGCTGCTGAACTCGTCGCCAAAGGGTTTTCGCTAGTGAGTCCTGGTCAAAGCGCTGCTACGGTGCAGGCGCACACGGCAACGACTCACACAGCCCATTAACTTCAGGCCATCTCAAGGCCGCGCATCGTGCCGGTGGCCGAGGCGAATCGGTGGGTTTCGAGTCCCATGCGCTGGAGCATGGAAACGAAAAGGTTGGGCAGCGGATAATTGTGTTCGGTATCGAAGGCCAGATGCTGCCCATGTTGGAATCCTCCGCCTGCAAAGATGGTGGGCATGTTGGTCGTAACGTGAGTGTTGGCATTACCGAGGTTTGATCCGTAAACGATCATGGTGCGGTCGAGCAAGGGCTCGCCTTGTTCCTGCACAGCTTTGAGCTGCGAGAACAGGTCGGCCAGCAGTTTCATATGCCACTCGTCAATTGCCTTTAATTGCGCGATTTTCTCCTTCGATTTGCCGTGATGTGAAAGGTTGTGATACCCATCGGTTGTTTTGATGCCGTTGAACTCGATAGCAGGTGAGTTTACGCTGTCGAGCAACAGAGAAATGGAGCGTGTCGAATCAGTTTCGAACGCCAGGCGTGCCATATCGTACATGAGTTTGACTTTATCCATGTAAGCCTTGGGATCGACCGGATCGAGCGGTATGGGCGCTGTCACTTTGGGCTTGGGCTTTGTTTCCCACTCGCGCGACATTTGCATGCGCTTCTCCAGGTCTCGCACGCTGGTGAAATACTGGTCGAGGCGGTCGCGGTCGCGGGCGCCAACGGTTCGCTGCAAATCCCGCGCCTGGCCCGCCACCGCATCCAGGATGCTCTGGCCGGTTTCGAGTTTGCGCATTTGGGCTTCAGTCTCGGCCTTGGTTCCGTCCAGGAACATGCGAGTGAACACGTCGGCGGCTTTTTCTTCACAGGGAATTAGCACACCCGATCCGGTCCAAGAAAGGCTGCGCACTCCCTGCTGGATGTTAACGCCCAATGTAAGCGATGGGAAGCGCGTAAGATGGCCAATGCGCTCGCCGATGTATTGATCAAGGGAAATCGTGTTTCGAAAACCGGCGCTGCCCGGGTGCGGTGCAGCGGTAAGGAAACAGTTGTCAGCGGGATGACCGCCATCCACGTCTGGATGGGAAACGCCGCTAAAGACGGTAAAATCCTTCCGGTGTTCCTTCAGCATCTCAAGGTAAGGCGAGAGGTCATAGTCACGTCCGGTGGTTTTGGGAAAGAAGTATTCCGGCAGCAAACCCAGATTATTGCAAATGCCCAACATGCGTCGTGGCTTTCCTCCCGGGGTTTGGCCGGCGGCGAGCCGCTTGGAAACGCCCGCAAACGCTGGAGTCATTGCGTCCAACAATGGCAGTGCCAGGACAATGCCGGTGGCGCGTAGGAACCGGCGGCGGGAGAGAGGAGGGACTGGGGAGTAGAAGCTAGTCGGCATACGCAGTGGGTTCAGTTTTTTCAGAGTCCAACGCGTGAAAGCCGGTCGCGAAAGGCTCGTCCGCAGGTATTTTCTGTTATTATAGCACTCATTAGCGACAATTGCCTACTTAAGCAATTGAGTACTTTTGCTATTTTTCCTGAAAAATCTCACTCTGAACTAATTCCTCAATCAGGGTGCGCACGCCATAGTGGCCTGAGCTGGCGCGGTCCAGGACTTGTTCGATGGGCGCGCGATCGGCAAAATGGATCGGCGCTCCGGTGGCATATACGGCCAGTTGCTTCGATAGGTTGCGGGCCAGGAGTCTTTCGTCAGCGAGCAGCAGCTTTTTAAGCTCGCGGATATCACGGAACTTTCGGCCGTCCGGCAATTCGCCGCTCGCGTCGACGGGCAGCCCGTAATGGAAAGCGAACTTCTGGCCACTTTTGGCGATCCCTTCCGCCAGTTCCCCTGTGGCTTCGGACCGATACCGGTTACGCCAGCCACCCATCACGTCGAAATTCTCGAGTGCAAATCCCGCCGGGTCGATCTTCGCATGGCAAGCGCTGCAGGTTTCCTGGCTGCGATGCTGGTCGAGTTGCTGGCGAATCGTGACGGCGCCGCGCAGGTCTGGTTCAAGCACGGGAACGCTGGGTGGAGGTGGCGGCGGTTTCTGGCCGAGGATACGCTCCATAATCCAGGCGCCGCGGAGCACCGGCGAGGTCGTGGTTCCGTTGGCAGTCACTTTGAGGACCGAGGCTTGAGTTAACAAGCCGCCACGCACACTGTCGCTGGGCAAGGGCGTGCGACGCAAAGCCACACCCGTAATCGGCGGCAAACCGTAATGCGCCGCTAACCGCTCGTTGAGCATTGCGAAATCGGACGAAACTAAGTTGCGCGCCGGCAAATCCTCGCACAGCAGTTCCGTAAAAAACATTCGCGTCTCAGCCAGCGCCGATTCGGTCAGCAGATCATCCAGATAATAGTCGGAATACAGGTTGGCATCCGGCGAGGTCGCCTCGATTTTGCGCAAATCCAGCCAGTAATCTAGAAAGGCTTCGACAAAGCGCTGCGATTTCTGGTCAGTCAGCAGCCGCTCGGTTTGCGCGTGCAGGACGTCGGGTTCGTGCAATTGCCGCCGTTCGGCGCATGCTCGCAATGCGTCATCCGGAGGCGAGTTCCAGAGGAAGAATGAGAGGCGCGCCGCCAGCGCATAGTCATCCAGCCTTCCGGGCTTCTCTTCCAAATAAATGAATTCCGGCGAGCAAAGCACGGCTGTGTAGGCGGCGATCATTGCGTCCGTGAAGCTATTCCCGAGCTTCAACGCGCTTTGCACGACGGGAAGGAAACGTTTCACCTCGGCATCGCTTGTTGGTCGACGATACGCTTGGCGAATGAATTCGCGCAGCAAATGCTCGGCGTCAACCATGGGCGCCTTGGAGACGACTGCCACGCCCGGCGCGGGCTTGAATCGGCGGCGGCCCATGCGGTTGGTGTTGCTCAAACTGTCTTCTGGTTTGGCAGTTGGGTGGTTCACCGTTGGCAGATTGCCAAACATCAGTTTCTGTCCTGCTGGCGGCCATTGATCGTAGATGGGCCCTTCAACTTCCATCCAGCGGAACACCACGCCGGGTTGGCCATCCTTCTCGGCCAGCGGGTTGTGCCACCGCGCGGCACCGGGCCGGGAGCGGAACAAGCGTCCGGCGTCCGGACGGATCATTTCACCGGCCAAAAGCCAGGTATCCAGCTCATGCACGCCTGGTTCGGGAGCAACGTCAAAGTCGCCGAGCGTCCGCAGCAACCGCGGCGGCGTTTCGGAAGTGATCGTGATTGGCTCGTCCCGATGTCCTTTCGAAATCTGATCCAGATTGGGAATATACCAATTCTTCCCTTCACCGGGCCCCACCCAGACTGAATAGGCCATGAAACGCAATTTGTAGTGGCCCGCGACGGGCGCGCGAAACTGATCGAACTTGGGCTCGATCGGCTCGTAAGCGCTGGCAACGACTCCGACACCTTCCAACTCCCGCAATTCAGCATTGGTGCTGCCTACGGTGATCGGCGCTTTCCCGGCGCGGACATCCGGCTGGCCTTCGAAACCCAACACCGGAAAGGTAGCCCGTTCGGGAGCAGTATTGAAAACTGTGTACTTCATCGGCCCGGTGTAGCTGCGCTGATCCCTGGCGTAATAGCGTTGAATCTTATGGGCCGGCTGCTCGGCCTGCGGCGCCATTGCCTGGCGCAATGCGTAATCCGCCGCTCCAAGGTAGCGCGCCATTTGGACGTGCGAGACGTCGAGCGCGTCACCGACCTTATTAAATCGGTCCAATTCGCCATCCTCGGGTAGCGTGTCGCGCACTTGCAACCAGGGCGCATGCAGCAAATCCCGCAGCGCGTTTTCATATTCGTAGCGATTGAGGCGTCGCCGGGTCGCCCGGCCTTCCTTTGCAATTCGCGCCCGCTCTGCTGCGATCAGCGGCGCTGCCACAGCTTTTGTGAAGGCTTCCACCTCTGTCGCGTCCGGGCGTGGCTTTTTCTTGGGCGGCATTTCTCCCTTTAGAACGCGATCGTGGACCAGCACCCATTTCGTGAAATTAGTGGGATTATTTGGGACAAACGAAAGCGAGGTCAGGTCCAGTCCGCCCTTTTTCAGGTCGCTGTCGTGGCACTCAAAGCAATGTTGCTCGAGAAACTGGCGGCCGGGGGCCAGCTCGGCCGCGCGCAGCGGTGTTATCGCAACCAGGACCAAGCCGAGCCGAAGGGACAACATCATTCCATGCCAAGGTCGCATGTGGACGTTCTAATGAAACCTAGGTGTATATCTAATGTCAATCGCCGAGTTGAAACCGTCGAGTTGAAACCGTGCCAAACAGAGCCTTGGTTCCTTTGGACAGGAAGACTTTAACAATCAGAAGCGGGCGTCGAGACACCGCCGGATAGTTTCGAGTAAGATGTGCGATGGGCAAGGTTTCTGAAGGAAGTACGTCCCATTGCGATGGAAGAACTCGGTGTTGCGGCCGGCAGCTTCGGGACTGTATCCGCTCATGAACACGACTTTCAGATCGGGATTCCGATCCAACAACCGTTCCGCCAGCTCGCGGCCATTCATCTCGTCCGGCATGACAATATCGGTGAGCAATAGATTAATTTCAGGTGCGTGGCGGTCCCAGATTTCGAGCGCCTCGCGCGGACGCGTAGCCTCGCGAACGGTGTAGCCATAGTTTTGCAGCAAGCGGCGCACCAGCACTCGGACCGCCTCGTCATCCTCGACCAGCAAAATCGTCTCCGCGCCGCCCTGCGGCGCAGCCGGAGGTGGCGTGGCGGCTGCAGTCTGGGCCAGGGTTGGTATTGCCGGGATAAAGAGCTCGAAAGTGGCGCCCGCACCTGGCTGGCTAATCACCTCAACCCAGCCTTTGTGCTGGTTGAGTATGCCATACACCGTAGAGAGTCCGAGTCCGGAACCTTTGCCCACCGGTTTGGTGGTGAAGAATGGCTCGAAAATGTGCGGGAGATGTTCCGGAGCAATCCCGTGCCCGGTATCGCGAACGGTGACGCGGACGTAAGATCCAGGCCGTGCTTCTTTGCTTAAAATCTGGTTCTCCGAAAAAGCGACCGGTTCACTCGCGATGTGGAGTTGGCCGCCGTTAGGCATGGCATCGCGCGCATTGATGACCAGATTGATAATGGCCTGTTCCATCATCCCTGGGTCCGCCTGCACGGAAGGCAGGCCGGCGGTATAGTGGCACTGCAGATCGATATTCTCCCCGATGATGCGCTTGAGCATTTTCGCGAGATTCGCGATCAGGTCGTTGAGCAGCAGCGGTTGACACTGCATGAACTGCTTTCGGCCGAAGGCGAGCAACTGGCGAGTGAGGTTGGCGGCACGGTCAGCCGCCGCAGTTATCTGAGTGACGCAATCCCGCGCAGCATCGGCCGGCACGGAATCCAGCAAGGCCAGTTCGGCATTGCCGCGAATCACGGCCAGGAGATTATTGAAGTCATGAGCCACTCCTCCGGCGAGCTGGCCGATAGCTTCCATTTTCTGCACCTGCCGGAGTTGCTCCTGGGTTGCGTGAAGCGCTTCCTCAGAGCGGATGCGATCCAATGCGCCGCCACAATGGTCGGCCAGTGCCTGCAGAACGTCGAGGCTGGCCTGATCGTAAGCCTGCGCACGGTAGCTCTGAATTGACAGCACGCCAGCGACCCGCTGGCCGTTGCGGACAGGCACGTACATGAGCGACGCCGAACGCCGCGAGGTATCGCCGAAAGCAACTGTATTGCCGTCGGCGATGCTTAATTCCGGGTCCCGCAGAACCAACTGACCACCTGATTGAATTGCCTTTCTGGCATACGGCGTGGGCGGCCGGTGAGTGTAAATGGCGGGACATTCCGCGCGACGGCCTTCCAGAATGTCCAGGCTCAACACATGGTTAACGAGGTCTTTTTCGGTGTCATACAGATCGCAGTTGCACGAGTCCCAGCCAAGCAACTGGTCGGCAACCTCGACGATGATCAGGGCGGCTTCCTTAGACGTATTGGCCGCGCTCAAGCGCTGCGCGAGGGCTGAAAAAGCGGCCAAACGTTTTACTGCGATTTCGCGCTCGGCTGCTTCCTGGAGCAGTTGTTGGTTGGCCGCTTGCAATTCGGCAGTTCGCTGATCAACGACATTGTTGAGCAAATGGAGCTGGTCCTTGGAAATGCGTGTTAGTCTCCATTTTTCGGTCAGCGCATACGCTAACTGCAGAACCTCTATGTTATCAAAAGGCTTCTTAAGGATCAGGAGACTATCACTATGACCCAGCCGGCGCCTGATTTCTTCCCAAGAAAAATCGGAATAGGCAGTGCAAATGACAATTTGCAGTTCAGGATCGACCTGCCAAAGCCTGGCGGCAGTTTCGATTCCATCCCAGCCGGGCGGCATGCGAATATCAACGAAAGCAAGGGCGTAGGGACGCTGTTCCGCAATTGCTTGCTCCACCCGCGCCAGGCCTTCCTGGCCCTGAAAGGCAGACTCAAGGGAAATGGGGCATCGGTAAGCTCGTTCCGGCCGTGGCCCAAACAGAGCCGTTTCGAGTCGCGTTAGTTCAGCATTGGCCTGGCTCGTAAGTATTTTGCGAAAGTCGTCGTGAATCGCCGCCGTATCGTCAATGATCAATACCCGAAACTCCGAAGTTTCGGCTTTGAATGTCACCGATTCGGCTGCCGGGATTTTGGTTACGCACTTCACGGAGCCGAGGTCCGCCAGAGTATTGCTTGATAGCTCGGGCATCGATGTCATACCAGGCAGGGTTCTGACGGTTGCGGTTCGCATGGAGCATGCTCCGCCCCTGTAACATTCGGAGAAGACCGCGGTTCAGGCAGCGCATTAACAGTTGGTCCTGCCTCAGGACGTTGGGAGAGGGGCAGCTCCAGGGTGAACGTTGCGCCCTGTCCCGGGCCCGGGCTGGAGGCAACGAGGCTGCCGCCAAGATCCTGGGCTGCCAGCGCGCTGCTGTGGAGACCAAAACCATGGCCCTCTCGGCGAGTCGAGAAACCCAGGTTGAAGATGCGCGTGAGGTTTTCCTCCGGGATGCCAATTCCGTTATCCGTGACGGAAATATTGACACATCCGTGGCCAAGCCCGACCACGACCGTGATCTGTTTGTCGGGTCGCTGTGAGTCGTCGCAGGCGTATTTAGCATTGCGAACGATGTTAACAAGAATCTGCAGCACCTTATGTTTATCCGTGGTAATGGCCGGCACTTGAGGGTCATAGTGGCGCACAATCTCGACCTGGTGGCGAGTCAGGGCTCCGCTGTTGCAACGCAGGGCATCCTCGATCAATTCGGCCGGGTGAACGATCTCGAAGACGCCGGCCACTTTCGCATAGCTCTGCTGCATAGCGATAATGGTTTTTACATGGTCAATGTTTTTCGCCAGCGATGACAATTCGGCAACAAAGCCGTCTTGTTCGCGGGCCAGGTAGGCCGCAAGCTGCTCGAGGTAGAGCGGGACCTGCGCGCCTTTGGAATCGCTGGTCAGGAATGCGCCCAAGTCCGCCGAATGCTGCTTCAGCAGCGCGGCCACACGCGAGAGGTCCGCCGTTTTGCAGTTGCTCGCGCGCTCAAGCAGCAGCGAGGTGGAAACGTTCACGCTATTGAGCACATTGCCCACATTATGAAGGATGCTGGTGGCCACTTCAGCCATTCCGGCCTGCCGCGAGGTTTGCAATAGTTGCTTGTGCAGGTCTTCCAATTTCAACTCGGCTTCTTTGATGGGCGTTACGTCTTTAGATACGCCGAAAGTCCCTATGATTTGGCCGTGGTCATTGCGCCAGGGCATTTTGCTCGTAAGGGCCCAGGTAACCCGGCCGTCCAAATGCGTTTCCTTTTCAATCTTGCCTACGATCGGCGCGCCAGTGCTGATGATCTCTTGCTCGTCATCGAACGCGGCGCGCGCATGTTCCTCGGTGAAGAAATCGAAATCGGTTTTGCCATGAATCGACTGAAGATCCGGCACATTAAAGAGCCTGCCAAAAGATTTGCTGAACCTGACAAAGCGCGACTGGCGGTCTTTGAAATAAACAGCATCCGGCAAGTTATCGAAGAGAACCGTTAAGAGATGGCGTTCGTAGGCCAGGGCCTCTGTTCGAGAGCGTACCTGGCGGCGGAGCGAGGCAATCCAGGCGAGGATGAACATGGCAGCAAAGGCCAGACCAGCCGCGCCGAATGCAAGGTGGCGCCAAGTCAAAGATGACGGCGCGTGGAGCAATTGCACGCCGGATGGTTGTGCGACCAGCAGCCGGAACGTCTGAGGTTCGTGCCGGTCGTTGCCTTGGATCGCGCAAATTCCCGTGAGCCGAAGCAGGCTTCCCGCGCGGAAGCGGAGCACCCGTTCGATAACGGCTCGATTCTGAAGCTGAGCGGTGAAGATCACCGAACCGTCCCGAAGTATTAGTTGCGGACGGGCTGAATTCGCCGGTTCCTGTAGCAATTGGGCTTCGAGTTGCACCAACGCGGCATCATTGGTCCCGTGGATCAGGATCTGTTCGGCTGTTGTCTTTGTAGGCGTCGGCAGCGGCGCCGGACCTAGCGGGTGCAGAACGATCTCGTCCAACTGTGGCGCGAAGTCGCCCAGAATAGGGAAGCCCAAAACTTCGACCGCGGTACCGATGCTAAAGGCTTCGGTATCGGCAGTACGCAGACGGATGCCGCCAGTGGGATCCTGCAGGAATACCGCTTGTCCCGGCACGACGAAGATGATGGTGCCGGCGAGCTTAAGCCGGTGACCGGCTTGAAGGTCGGGATCAAACGTCGCGACTGCTGCTACCGGCCTTGCCGGGATGGAAAAGGGATCTTCGGGCGGGGGTTCCTGGATTTTGATCCTTTGAACGCTGGGAATATGCAGGAGGATGCCCGACAATTGGTTTCGGGAATTCAGTTCGGCGCCGCACACGCCACGGAGGCGGACTCGTGCGTCAACAAGATGATTCGTGAAAGGTTCTGAGCTTGGCACTACCGCATGGAAGCGGCCCTGATGCGAGATTAAACTCAGTCGAATGTGGCCTGGCTCCGTATCGACCCTCTGCACCAGGCCTTCGAGTTCGACCCAGCGGGCATCCAGATGTCCATCCGCGACATCCTGGAGATCGGCTTTAATTGCCGTCGGAAAGTTGGTCCGGGTCAGCGCCCTTAGAGAGGTATTGGAGATAACCGGCGCGAACGTGCCTGGCGCCGTCTGACCTGAAAGCTCAACCCAGTCGCCGGCTTTGATGTTGGTCTGAGTGAGCGGGAAATAAATCGCACCGGAGTTGTCCTGGATAAATCCGGCGCGCCACTGCGGGTCTGCGTAGGTGATCACACCGTGGAGTTGCACGGGATATCCTTGGGCGGATTCCTTCGACGTTAGCTTTGAGATGGTAGTGATGCGTGTAATTGGCAAATGCGGGGCGTTGGTGTTTGTGGTCGACTGGAAGGTGTTGCGTGCCGCTTGGGCGGCATCGACAGGCGCAATCTCGTAGAAAGCGTCCTCCAATACCGTTTCATCGGGAAGCAAGCGCAGGTATCCCCATACGTTCACCCTGGTATCGTGATCCAGAGCGCCACCCTGTATTACCTGAGCGCGGAGGGTGCCGGTTGGATCCTTAAGCACAAGTTGTTCAGCTGGCTTTGCCGTCAACACCGTTCCCTGAACGCGTACGGGGTCGTTGGTCCAAGGGCCAAGAGAGCGTGTCAGCAGTGCTTCGATCGAAATCACTGGCAGGCTTCGGGGCGATACTGTCGCCCGCTCCAGCACTTTGATTTGGCTAATGCCCGGCACAATAATCGTCGCAACAGATTTGCCGTCCTGGGCCGTGCTGGTAAGAATGCCTTTGAGGCTGATGGTCGAGCCGATCAAGGTCAGAGAATCAATCTTCGGCAACGGGCCCATAACATAAGCCAGGCATTCGTGCTCCGAGGCCTGCAGGAGCAAACCCAGTTTGCCTTTGCTTGTCTCGGCAACCCGCACGCGAGCTTCCGTTTGAATCCATTCGCCATTCGCCGACGCCAACTGGGAAAAATCGACCTTGCGCGGTGTTGGCAATGTCGATTCGCCGACAACGGTGAGTGAGAGATTGGTCAGCGCCGCCTGGTTTTGCAGCCAGGTGCTCGACGCGGTGATCTCGATCCTTTGCCCGGGGGTGACGGAATTGGTGAATCTGTTGGGGTCGAAATAAACCGTGTCATGGTCATCGCGAACAAAGAGCTGGTTCCATTCGGAGTCATAGCAAAGCACCAAACCACGAAAACGGAAGGGTCGGCTCTCCAGCGCCTCAGAGCGGTTGAGCGAATAAAGGTCTCGTAAGCTCGTGAGCGGCTCCGCGGCCAACGCGGCCGTCAAAGATGCAAAAAATCCAGCCGCCACTGCGGCACGAAGCAATATGTTCTCAAACTTGAACCCCGGACTGCACTTTCGCGCTCTAAACGTGTCCCGTCGCGGGGCATACGGAGCCTGATTCCGCGAAAAACCAGTTGCGTTCATGGGTTTGCAAAGCTGCGGTAGAGGACATAAGCAGCATTCATGCCCTGCCAACGGCAATCACCAAGCGTGAGACTTATATTGCTTTTGTGGTCCTCGGTAATTTCCTCATGGCACAGAACTGGCTTTTTCATCTGCGTGACTTCCGGTCAAGATCAAAAGAACGGAAGCAGTGGCGACCGGGGTGTTGCGCGTTCGGTCAGGCCGGAGTCGTCCAGAAAGTGGACACTCCGATCGGCCGCGACCGCAGCCGCTTGGGGCGCTTGCTTCGTACTTGCCCTGGCGACTTTGGCTGTGTTCGTCACCCAGTCGGAGCGTAATGGAGAGCAGCTTCGCCGCGCCAATGCCTCGGTCAATCACACTCGTGAGGTTTTGGCAAAGCTGGCCCAAATCTCCACGGGCTTGGGGGAAGTCGAAAGCGCCGCCCGCAGTTTTGCGATTTCCGGCAAGCAGTCACACTTGGATCCTTTCTACACCGCGGCCAAAACCGTTCCGGAGCAGGTGGATGAATTGAAGGTTCTGCTGCGCGGTGACCGGGGCGCACTGGAAGCTTTGGCCCTGATTGAACCGGTTATTGGCCAACACCTGAAAGCTATGAAGGAGATGGTGGATCTTGGGAAAAAGAATTTGTTTCGCGGCGCCGGTCAGCGAAGGCTCACTGATGAAGGCAATACTCTAATGGAGGAAATTCGGCGAAGCCTGACTTTTCTGGAAAAGACCAAGCATGCTGAATTGCTCGAGCAACAAAATACAGTAGCAGGACTGGCCGAACGCGTCAGACTCTCCGGTGTGGGCGCCAGTGTTTTGGCGGTAGTGCTGGTTGTGGCTTTTGGATTGTGGGGCCTGATCGCCCTGGGCGGTCGTGCCAAGGCGCAGGCCAAACTCGATCGGTTGTTGGGTTCAATGCCGGACGCGTTGGTCATTGTCAATGCCGAGGGCAAGATCGTCGGCAGTAATCCTCAAGCAGGGCGCTTGTTCGGTTATTCGCAACGCGAACTGCAAGGCGAGAGCATGGCTCTGCTCGTTCCGGAACGTGTGCGCCAGGCTCAGCGACAGTATTATACGGGATTCTTCGCGGAACGCGAAGGACGCCCCCCGGAAACCACTCTTGAGCTTTGCGGTCTCCACAAAGATGGCCGCGAGTTCCCTATTGAGATCAGCACCAAACCGTTGGTGGCTGAAAAGGGACTGTTGGTCACCAGCGCCATTCGGGATATTTCCGAACGCAAGCAGGTCGAGAAACACATCTCGAGCCTGAACAAGGAGCTCCAGGACCGTGCTGCGGAGCTGGAGGCTGCAAACAAAGAATTGGAAGCCTTCAGCTACTCCGTGTCGCACGATCTCCGTTCGCCTTTGCAGAATATTGACAGCTTCAGCCAGATTCTCATTGACGAATACGCCGGTCGTTTGGACACGGAAGGCCGCGACTACGCGCAGCGCCTCCGCGCCAGCAGCCAACACATGGAGGAGATTATTGAAGCGCTCCTGGCCTTATCCAATATGTCTCGGCACGAGCTCGTGCTTGAGCAGGTCGACCTGAGCAAGGTTGCTAAATCCGTTTCGGCCGAGTTAAAGCAGAAGGACCCCGATCGCCTGGTGGATTGGGCTATAGCCGACGGATTGACCGTCGAAGGCGATGCACGATTGCTGCGGGTCGTGCTTGAGAATCTGCTGGGGAACGCATGGAAATTCACTGCAAAACGTCCGCGCGCTCGGATTGAATTCGGAGCGCTGCCGCAGTGCAACGGAGCACGCACGTACTTCGTCCGTGATAACGGCGCCGGTTTTGACATGGCGCGTGCCGGCCAGTTATTCGCTCCTTTCAAGCGCTTGCACGACCAGGGCCAGTTCCGTGGAACGGGCGTGGGCTTGGCGACCGTCCAACGCGTCATCCGCCGCCACCGCGGCAAAATCTGGGCGGAAGGTGCGATCGACCAGGGCGCCACTTTCTGTTTCACCCTGAGTGATGAAGCCACCTCAACAAATGGAAGAGACGAGCATCAACTCGCTGCCGCAGCCTGAATCGCCGGCAATAAACTCCCGGCCCCTCCGGGTACTGATTGCCGACGATTCCGAGAACGATGCGGTGATTCTATTGCACGCGTTGCGAAAGGTGGGCTACCAGCCCCAGCACGAGCGCGTCTGGACCGCGCCGGAAATGCGGGCGGCCCTTCAAAAGCAAACCTGGGACATGGTTATTTCGGATTACGAAATGCCCGGCTTTGGCGGGTTTGAAGCCTTGGAACTGGTTAAAACTTGCGGCCAGGATCTGCCCTTTATTCTGGTATCGGCGGTTGTGAGCGAGGAAACCGCCGTCGCCGCGATGAAAGCCGGCGCGCATGATTTCATCATGAAGCGCAAGCTCGCCCGGCTGGTTCCCGCCATCGAACGCGAGCTGCGCGAGGCCCAAACCCGCGCGGCCAAGCGCGCCGCTGAAACCGCTCTGCGGCAGAGTGAAGAGCAACTGCGCCAGGCGCAGAAACTCGAAGCTGTCGCGCGGCTCGCCGCCGGTGTAGCCCATGATTTTAACAATATTCTCACCGCCATTGGTGGTCATAGCGAACTGCTATTGAGCCAACTCGAACCTTGCGACGCGCGCCGTAAACACGCTGAGCAGATCGACAAATGCGCCTCAATGGCCGCCGGGCTTACTCGCCAGTTGCTTACGTTCAGCCGTAAACAAGCGATCGAGGCCCGCGTGCTTAAACTTAACGAGGTCATTTCCAATCTCGAACGCATGTTGCGCCGGCTCATTGGTGAGGATATCGAGTTTGCTGCCGTGCTCGACGAGCATTTGGCGCTTATAAAAGCCGATCCCGGACAACTCGAACAGGTGATCATGAACCTGGCTGTGAACGCGCGTGATGCCATGCCGTCCGGCGGCGAACTTACCGTGACTACCGCCAACGTGGTGGTCGGCGCAGCCGGGCTAAGGGAGGTGCCTGGGATCGTACCAGGCAATTACGTGTTGTTGGCAATTTCGGATTCCGGAACGGGCATGCCCGAAGAGGTGAAAGCGCACTTGTTTGAGCCCTTCTTCACGACTAAACCGCCTGGCAAAGGCACCGGCCTTGGATTGGCTACCTGCTTCGGTATCGCCAAACAAAGCGGCGCCCATATCGCCGTTGAAAGTGAATTGGGCAAGGGCACAACGTTCCGCTTCTATTTTCCGCAGGTCCAGGACCCGGTGGAACCGGTGCAGGCCGCAGGACCAGGCGTCCCGGCTGCCGGCGGTTCCGAAACCGTGCTCCTCGTCGAAGACGAGCCCATGGTACGTGAGTTGGCCGCCATGACTTTGCGCGAGCGCGGTTACACGGTCGTCGAGGCCGGGGACGGTGAAGAAGGCCTGCGTGTGGCCCAACAGCACCAGGGCAAAATTGATCTCGTCCTGACCGACGTCGTCATGCCCGCAATGGGCGGCAAGGAAATGGCCGTCGCATTGCGCGCGTCGCGTCCCGACCTGAAGATTCTCTTTACCTCGGGCTATTCGGAGGAAGTGATCGGTGAACATGGCGTAATCCGGCGCGGCAAGCACTTTTTGCAAAAACCGTTCCTCGCCGCCAGCCTGGCCCGGCACGTTCGCGAGGTTCTCGACAGTTAGTACGCTTTACTCCTGTTTGTTTGTTATCAGCTTCAACACGTCGCGGGCGGCGACCGCCTCGTGAAAAACGATCATTGTAGGGCCAGGGAAACGTAGCACGCCGGCTTCGGTATCTTCCTGTTCGCTCACCGTTGCAATTGTCGAGACGTGGCCAATGGCATTGCCGCAGTCGTCGAGCACAGCTGAACCGCTCGAACCTGGCGCCCAATCGGTACCAATGTTGATGCGCGTCGGCGCATATGCCGCCAGGGCAGGAGCGCCAAACGGCCGCCGGCCGGGGAATTGATAGAAACGATTGATGATGCCGTCGCTGAAATAGCCTTGGTGGTCGAGCGGATCGCTATAGCAATAGGCAATATCACCGGGATACGCGTTTGTGTTTAACGGCAGCGGCTTAAGTCCCTCGCCGGTCACTCGAATAATGCAGGCGTCACTGTACCGATTGGCCGCCAGGATTTCAGTCACTGGAAAAACGGCGCCGGCATCATCCACCGCGACCAGGCAGCCGGCTTTGATCTCATGTCCCGGCTGGACGACATGGAAGCAAGTCGCAATGGCATTAGTGCCAATGGCGTACCCGCCGGCCAAATTCACGTGCCACTCATCGCATTTATCGCACAAGTAAGCCCAACCGACGCGCAAATGACTCCCCCGGGCGAGCGCATAAATTTCCCGCGACGACAGCTTGTTCGTTCTGGGCGCAAGCAATTCCATTTGGCAGGACGTGCGCTTTAGTTGCAGGTTCACTTCCTCCAGCTTGATCACGTTTGTCGTGTCAAACAGCTCGCGTGTGGCGGCGCTAATCTTGTTCTCCGCTTCCACCGCCCACCGCCCTTGTTTATAAAGCGGTACATCGGGCGCCTGGCTTAACGCCGTCAGCGCGAATAAGACCAGGCCGATAATTTGCGCTCTCATCTTTTTGCACGCGCAGTGCCGATTCTCTCGGTCAACTCTTCCGCAGGGTAGGTCCAAATCTCGGCTAATGTTGGATGGTAATGCGGAACCGCGGCGAATTCCTGCACGGTCATCCGCTTGGACATAGCCACAATCACCTCGTGGATTAGCTCTCCTCCGGCCGGCCCGACGCAGCAGCCACCCAGGATCTCGCCGGTCATCGGTTCAGCCAGCAACTTCACGAACCCATCCTTGGCTTCCATGATCAAAGACTTGCCGTGATCATTGAACGGGTACTTGGCGACTTCATACGGGATGTTGGCCACATGTGCTTTCTTCTCCGTCAGCCCAACCGTGGCGACTTGTGGTTCGGTGAAGATCACTTCCGTTAAAAGCCGATAATCCATTTGTTTGCGGTGATTCGGCTCGGCGATGTTGTGGGCGACGATTTCGCCCTGCTGGATCGCGATGTGCACGATCTCGTGCAAGCCGGTGCAATCGCCCGCGGCATAAATATGCGGCACGCTGGTCTGCATGAAGCGGTCGGTCTTGATCCGCTCGTTCTCGACCGCAACCCCGGCTTTCTCCAATCCTAAAGAACCAAGATTCGGACGCCGTCCCAACGCGAAAAAGATCTCTTCTGCCTGCACACGTGTGGTGTTGCCTTCGTGCTGAAAGACTATCTCCTTGTGCGCTCCCGCGCATCGCGCATCGAGCAACCGGGTGCCCGTGTAGACGTGAATCCCCTCTCGTTGGAACACATTTTCGATCTCTGCTGCCGCGTCTTCGTCGAATTCATGCAAGATGTGCGGGCTGCGCTGAATGAGCATGACCCGCACGCCAAACCTCACAAAGAGTTGGGCAAACTCGACCGCGACCGCGCCGCCTCCCAGCACAATGATGGACTTCGGCAGTCGCTCCAAATCGAGCGCGGAATCGCTGTTCAGGCAATCCAAATCGTCAAGCTGGGGCAGGGGACTGGGTGCGATCCGCGAGCCCGTTGCAATCAGAAAACTGTGCGCGGTGAGCTTGTCGCCTG
>CAZUVM010000134.1:0-39716 GCA_964623885.1 uncultured Verrucomicrobiota bacterium | reverse complement strand
ACGTGGAGCGCCGAAGGAGTAGCGCAGATTTCCGGCAATCTGCTGTATCGCCGATTTGCAATCGGCAGGCGCCCGCCGGTTCTACGGCAACGTGTTTCAGCGACGCCGCGAGGCCTCGGAAACTCAGCAGGTTGAAAAACTACGCTGCCGGACACGCGGCCCCTGTCGGCTGTGAAATCTTCGCGTGAAATGTTGCCGGTGTGGCGAAATGGCCGGCGCACAGGCCTCACAACGCTGGAGCGCTAAAAAGCCGGTCGATTCGAGTCACATTGCCGGCCCCAACATCAGAACCGGTCAACACAACTGACATGAACCGCTCGAAACGAACTCCCTCTTTACCGGCGCCGGCCAAGGACCGGGTCCAGCACCATTGGTCGCATCTTTGCACAAGGATTGGCGAGCGGCGGGCGGGCAGCGCGGGAGAGAGAGCTGCCGCGGATTATATTCTCGAGCAGTTTCGCGCCGCCGGCATGTCGGCAGTCCACGAGGAATCGTTCCCGTGTGTGTCGGTGGTGCACGCCAGCGCGGATGTCGCCATCGGCAATGGTGGCGTTCTGAAAGCGGTGCCGGCGCGTGTGCTGGCCGGGTCGCCGGCTACGGCCGGTTCGGGTCCGATTGAGAGCGAGCTGGTCTGGATTGAGATGCCGGAGCAGGCCGAGCGCCTGATCCGGCCGGGGCTGCGCGGCAAGATGGTCGTGCTGTTCGGCCCGATGCCCACGCGGGTGGAGTGGCATCAGCGGCTGGTAAAAGCACAACCGGCGGCGGTCATTCACGTGGATGACCGGTTGCCGTTTGAATGGGTGAAGGACGACGGCGTGTACCCGGCCTGGGCGCGGCGCTATGGCATGCCGCCCACGATAACCATTCCGTTTCGAGCGGCGTGGGACTTGCGCAAGAACGGCGCCAATCGCGCGCGGGTGCTGGCTACGGTGGAACTCAAGACGACCACGTCGCAGAATGTTGTTGGCGAGATACCGGGACGCCGGCCGGATTTGCCATTGATTCTGTTAGGCGCGCATCACGACACACAATGCAACAATACAGGCGCGGACGATAACGCTTCGGGGGTAGTGGCGCTGCTGGAATTGGCGGCGCTGCTCGTCCGGGAGCAGCCGCTCCGCACTGTGCGCCTGGTCTCCTTCGGCGCGGAAGAGCAACTGTCGGTCGGGTCGGCTTGTTATGCGGCCGCGCACCGGCGGGAGATGCGCTCGCTGGGCATGGTGTTGAACCTGGACAGCGTGTCGTCGCCGCTGGGTCACCATTGGTTGATCCGCGCCGGGTCCAACGCGTTCGGCGCGTGGCTGGTGAAACGGCTGGGCCAGGCCGGGCTCGATGTGGTGGAGCGGACCGGCACGATGCCGTTCGCGGATCATTTCCCGTCTTCGGCGTTCGGCATTCCGTCGGTGACGTTTATGCGGCCCAACATAGACGGGGGAATGCGCTGGCAACACCACAGCGCTCAGGATGCGCTCGACAACGTGTCCGCGGATGAGCTGGCGCGGGTGGTCCGTGCCGTGGGCCAGGTGACCGGTGAGCTGGCCCGAGCTGCGCGCTGGCCGTTCCCGCGCGGTTTGGCCCCCGAGCAACGCGCCGAAACCGCCCGCATGGCTAAAGAGCTGTTTGGAATGAAGGCGTAAATATTCAGAACTGAACAGAAGGAAACAGAGAAGACCGGGTACGTGTTTGGAAAATGCTGAAATTGAGCCGGAGTGCGTTACGGACAAGGTCCCAGTTGTTGTGTGGGCATTGTTCCGGCTGCTGCGAGCGGGGACCGCTCGCGCTCCGAACACGCGCTTAGGCTGAACGGGTAAAGATCTACATGAGCAGCGAGAGAGCATATCGATATCGAGTGGTGGACGTTTTTACCGAGCGTCCATTGGAAGGCAACGCGCTGGCCGTTTTTCCCGACGCGTCCGGCATCGACGAGCTGACGATGCAGAAGATCGCGCGGGAACTGAACTTGTCGGAAACGACATTCGTTGTCCCCGCTACCCGGGCCGGCTGCGCGGTGCGCGTGCGGATTTTCACGCCGACACGCGAAATGACTTTTGCCGGACATCCGACCGTCGGCACCAGCTTCGTGCTGCTGGACGAAGGCATCGTGCCGGCGGGCACCGAGCATTTCGCATTGGATGAAAAAGTCGGCGCGGTGCCGATTCGATTAGAGCGTGGAGGCGCGCGGCCGTTGATCTGGCTGCGCACGCCGCCGATTCAGGAAGACAGGACGTTCGACCGCGCGGTATGCGCGGAGGCTTTGGGGCTTGCCAATAGTGATCTGCTTGAGATAGCTCCACAGCTTTTGAGCGCCGGCAATCCGACACTGTTTATTGCGCTCAAGAACAAGGAAGCAGTCGATCGCGCCTGGCTCGATCTTTCCCGCTACGACGCGCTCAAGGGAAATTACTCGGAGCCCATTTGTATTTTCGTGTTCGCGCCCACGGCGGAAGGCGCCTATTCGCGCATGTTCGCTCCCGGGCACGGCGTCACCGAAGATCCGGCGACCGGCAGCTCCACCGGCCCGCTCGCCGCGTTCTTGATCAAGCATGGCCTGGTCTCGGGTTTGGCCGGCAGCCGGTTTGTGAGCGAACAAGGCACGAAGATGAAACGCCGCAGCATCCTGCACGTGCAGATCAACGGTGAACAAGGGCGCGAGGGAATCGATGTCGGCGGTTATGTGGTACCGGTGGCTGAGGCCACGATGACTTTGTAGACGAAATTGAAGCGCCGCCGGTGGAACGTCCAAATTGAGCGGGGGGCTGCTCGCGCTCCGTCAGCATTTTCCAAACAAGCTCTTAGGCGCCGGCTCGGTCGGAAGCATCCGGGCGCGGGCTATACGATGTGCTGTTAACTGGAAGCACCACATCGTATTCCCGGGAGAGGCCCTTGCCCATGATCAGAACGAGTTCCACGTCTCTGAGCTGTCTGGCTACGCACGCGACTACCGCGGCATTGATAGACTCGAAATCCTGTGCGAATTGGACATCGGAACTCCACTCGCCATTGCATTTCAAGTAGGCGCCCGTCATTTTGTTTCTGATTACCCGATTCAAGGATCCCCAGTTTAACAACGATTTTTTGAAAAGTCATCCAACATTAGGCCGACTTTTCACTTTCATGGAATCCCTTACAAGAGTCTCAAGAGCATTGGACCTGGTCGTACTGTCTTCCCCAGGAAGTCGAACACGGTTTAATCGCCAATGCGAGCGGAGATGCCTGCTTTGTTCAGGTGCCCGACCATGTCCTTGAGCAAGTCATCTGTTTCCCATCGTGGCAAACTTAAGCGGGTCGGTGCATCTGCCCCTCGCGCGGTAATTGCTCTTCCCAAAATGCAGCCACTTTCAGTCAGCAGGTACGGTACGTTGAAAATAGCCGTGCCGCATTGTCTGCGGTAGGCGAGCACTTGGTATTGCGTATCCTCAATAATCCACCCTCCATTTTCCAAAAGAAGAGTGCCGATACGGTTCATTTGTCCCTTCAACCCCAGTCGTACGTGATTTAGAGGCAGCACCGTCAAGCGAGGCTATGGGTTGTCTTACTACGTTTGTAATGGATCCCCGATCCACCCCGACCGACGATTTTAATGTGCCTTTAATATGACGGTCACAGTTAACGTGCTATAATCAATGAGATTCTTTGAAGCGAAGCGACCAACGCAAGGAACTAAAAGAGGTTTCAAAGCACGGGGTAGAAAAGGTTTTCATCAAGCCGCACGACTTTCGGGATTTGGTGAAAATCGCGCGGGAGATTTGTGAGCTTTAGACGCAATCAGCACACCAGCGGCAGGTGCAGTAGCGAGCGATTGAGAACCCTACAGGCGTTCATTCACGGCTGCCACACTGCCCGGTAATACTGCTGCGGCGTCCCGGTTGTCACGGGCAGGTTCACGTTGATGGTGCTGCCAACCAGTTTGTTGGTAGAGATTGGCGTCCAGGTCTTCGTGGTTAAATCGCTTGAGCTCTGGATGACGTACGGCGTACCTGCTTGCCCTTGCACTTGAAGTTGAACAGACGTCGGCTGAACCTGCACGACTGAAAGTTTTGCAGGGCCGGGCGCGAAGGTGAACAAGCTCAGGGATAGTGGCGGAAAAACGTAAGGGAAGTTTGTGCTCACGGTGGTGGAGTTGGTCGCGATGTCCTGCAGCGCAGGAGTGGCGTTGGTCTGCGCGGCCAGGTCCTGCGGGATGCCGTAGGCCATGAGCGTGGCCGTCGACCAGGGGACAAAATTGGTCAGCGCCAGTTGCCCGACCAGGTTGGTGGTCATCTGCTTGTTGAGCACCAGAACAGTTAGGGCGCCATTGGCGCGACGCGTGGCGTAGGTGGACAGCAACAGATTATCGCTGGTACCGTTCAGAACAAAGTCCCCGGGTCGTGCAAAAAACTGGAGCAGTTTTTCGGCGTAGAACGTCGGGTACGGCACGTTGGCGCCACTCAGAATCCCGTAGTCGCCGTTGGTTCGCCACCCATAAATGCTCGGGTCCAGGTCGCCGTCGGTCTGGGACCCATTATGCAAGTCCCACCACAGGTAGGATCTGAACTCTGTCTTCATGAGCTGGCTGGTGCTATCAGCCAGATACAGGGCATTGACGAGGCTGGTGGATTGCCGGCCCATCGCGCCGGCGTCGCTGTTGTTTTCCGTCACGCACAACTCGATGTTCGTTCCCGGACTCCCAATGTAATCATTGATCTGCTGGCGCAAATTGGCGGCCGCGCTGGCCCAGTCGTTCCAGTTCTGCGGCGAAGGATTGCCCGCCACCTGCAGCAGCAGCGGATCGCTATCGGGCGAGTCCGAGTAGTACGTCCAGCCCGACTGCGTGTATTGAAAATAGAAATGGTAAATCAGAAAATCCGGCACGACGCCCAGGCTTTTCATGGTCGCCAGGACAATCGGTGTCCAGCCGTAGTTCGTGGTCCCCGTGCGCGGGTTGATTGCGAAATGCGTCGCGTTATTTGAATAGCTCCCCTCGCCCGGCACGACAGCCACACCAACATTAATCGGTTGCGCCGCGTACGCATTTCTCATCTGTTGAATGTAGGCAACGGCGTTGGTCGCGTACGTGTAAGGATCATGTGGTACGGCGTACGTGTCATACTCCCATGTGCCATAACATTCGTTGCCAATCTCCCAGTAACGAAAGCCGCAATGGTTGGTTAGATTGGCGGCGCGCACCCAAGCGGCTGCCTCATCGGCGGTGCCGCTGCCGTAGTTGACGGTCGTGAATACCTGCGCGCCCAGGTTCGTAGCAACCGTTTGGAACGTGGCATTGCCGCCCGGATCGCTGGCCCAGTGATAGGTATCGGAAGTCGAACCACCCGGCCACCGCAACGCGCGGCAGCCGATTTGCTGGAGCATCGTCAGCGTACTAGCCGCGCCCAGGTTGCCGTCCCAAGTGGCGGTATTGACGCCAAACTGGCGGGCGTCCACCGTGCCCAGGACTTGCCCCGCATCGACGCCCAAATGCACCACGCTGGGAAGCGGCGCCGCGATCAATTGAATATCGTCGACGTAAAAGGTCGGTTGTGCGCTGCCCGTGTTGCCCTGCAGCCAAAAGCCGGTGCAATTCCGTTTGTTGGCCACCTGCAACGAACTCAAGGGAATGGTAATGGATTGCCAGCCAGCGGTGAGGGTCGGCAGCGGATAGGCAACCTGGTTGGCGCCGTCGAGCAAGCCCCAAACCTGCACGTGCTGTCCGCCCGTTCCGCCATTAATCCAAAAATTAAGACTCGTGTAGGGCGTGGTATTGAATGCCGGGCGATTGAGCGAGAGCGCCTGGTAATTTCCTCTATCGGTCACACTGATTGAGTAGACGCCGGAGTGCGGAGCCGGACTAAGCGTCTTGAGATTGACCACCGCCCAGCTCCAGTTCTGAAAACCATTCACCAGGTTCTCTGTATAGATGGGCAGGTTGGTCAGGGCGACTCCGCCGCCCGCCGGCGCATTAACAACCTGGTTCAGGAGATTGGTGCTCGCAGGATAATTGCCACCTGAGTAAACGGCCGTGATGGCGTCTGTGCCAACCGGCAGATTCGTGAGCGAGGCACTGGTGGCGCGGCCCAGACTCACCGCGTTGGTACTGAACGGCCCGCCGACGTACGAAAAAACAACCTGGCCGGTGGCGTTGCTCGCGGTAACACCATTCGTGACAACACTCGCAGTAAAACTGACGCCGGCGCCGTAGGCCGATGGATTCGCAGACGAAGTAACCAAAAGGTTATTGGCCAAGCGGGTCAGGACGATGTTGTCGATTGTGAGCGTATTGGTCATGCCGGTTCCGCCCCATTGCGAAGCGCCGATCTGAAACGACAATTGCCAGGTTGCGCCCGTCGGCCCCGCGCTTGTAACGCTGCCCAGATTCATCCTGAATGTCTGCCACGTATTGGCGGCTGTGAGTTGCTCGTACACGATCGCGTTGATCACCGGCCCTGTGCCGCCGAAATAATTGTTCGGCCAGGTCTGAATCAGCAGTTGGATATTAGCGGCCTGGCTACCGTTAGCGTCGAACGACAACACGTAGTCGCCCGGGTTGGGGTCGGTATTGCCGGACACTGTCATCAACTGCGCCTGACCGGCGTAATAGTCCCCGCCAGTCGTCGTGGTCATCGTTACCCGCATGCAGCCATTGGGATTTCCGCCGCTGCTCAGCACCGTCGTTGAGGTGCCCGTCGCGCCTCCTCCGCCGTAGGACGATGTCCCAAACGCTCCGGTGTATCCGCCATCGAAATTCTGATTGAAGACAATTGTCTGCGCTGAAGCGGAGGCACAGCAGAGGGCTAGTGCGGCGAGTTGCCAGGGGAATTTCATGCAGGAGTGGCGCTGGAGGTTTGCTCAGTTAGCAATAAAACATCGGTCGGGAAATAATGCCGGCTGCGGCGGTCGCGCTGGCATTCAATGCCCGCGCCATCTCCCAACATCTTCGCCCAGTGTGTGGGCAGGATTTAGGATGCGTCAAGAGGAATGTGCGGTGCGCAGGGAAACCCTCCTAAGCCTCCAGCACGCGAACGAGATTAGGGACGCCGAGGGCGGCGTCCCTACCGACAAGGCCAGGTTACAGTGTTACCGCGATTCGGAATTCATCCTTGGAATTCACCTCGGCAGATTATTCGTGTTGTTCGGAAGCGATCCACGATTCTCCGGTATCGCAAGCGGGGCCAAGCCGCTCGAAGAGTTCCCGCCCGAGGAAACGCCGGATGGGCTGAAAGCGCTGCCCACGCCGGTGTTGTTCTGCTGGCTGGTGCCTTGCCCCTCTTGGCCGCGCACCTGCAAATCATTGTCCACGCTTACCACTCCCGGCGTGGTTTGGGCGGCCGCCACCAGCGCCTGCTCTTCGGCTGTAGAATCCACAAAACCGGTCAGGGTTATGACGCCATTCCGAGCGATAATGCGCACCGATTGCGACACGCCGCGATCACCATGACGGTGACGGAATCTACCCCGCATGTCTCGCACGAGGTCGCGGTCACCGCGTGAGAACGCTTGATCATCCTGATCGTTGTCGCCGCGAACTCCCGGCTGCCCCGAGAAATTCGGGTTCACCTGTAATTGGTTATTCACGCCAGTTACTCCCGGAGTTTGCTGCACCATAATTGCGAGCTGCTGCGCTTCCTGAGCTGTCAGAACGAAACCCGTCACTGTAACTACTCCATTTTGGCTTATCAGATGGATGGGCAGCCGTTCCCGGCGGATGATCGGTAGCAGCTCGAGGCGGATCTGCGCCAGCAACGAGCGGTCCTGCGGAGTGAGGCCCTCATCCTCCAAAACCACGTTGGTTCCAAACTGGTTCGAAAACGGGAACCCGAACATATTCGTTCCGTTGAACCGGTTAGTAAACGCCCCGAATTGATTGGTGGCCGGCAGGAAAGGTGTCGGGTTGGCGTTGGTGTTCGCAAATTGCGGGTTGAAGCCGTTTGTCGCTCCGGGGACAGTCGGCGAGTTTGGCGCAATCATTGCATTCGTCTGAGCGCCGTTTTGCGGAACCATCGTGACATTGTTTGTGCCGCCGAAACCTGGTCCGGCGTTCAGAGAGTTGGTGCCGCCGAAATTGGGCCCAGCATTCATTGCGTTGGTGCCGCCGAAAGTCGGACCACTTTGAATTTGCTGATTGCCCGGTGGGAGCTGCCCAGGCGCCGACGGTACAGTTGGTGCAGAGGGAACCACCGCCGGTTGAACCGGTCGAAACGGGGCTGGCGCAACGGGAGCTGGGGCCGGAGCGCTGGCTGCCGCGCAATAGCCGGCGACTGCAGTGCTGATCAATAACGAGATGGTTAGTAAACGAGTTTTCATTAGAAGAACCTCCTACGTTCTTCTCTACCCTACTACGCTCCGCTGGGACGTTCGACTGGGGTGGATCACCCCCTGGGAGGGTAACGATTGCGCATTCAAGGATTTCGGCATTCGCCCTTGACCGAAAAGAAGTTGCTCAGCACGCTGCCGGGCGAAAGGCTATGGCTCAGAGCATTTCGCGGCAATCACAGGCCACGGGCACAAATTCGTGAACTCGGCACGCGGACAAAAGTTGGCGGCGGCCTGGCTTCGGTGTTCAACTGCTCTGGCAGCGATATGTGTCCTGACCAACTGCAGCCGCCCGGACTCGAATCGGCTGCAAGGCTATATCGAAGGTGAGTTCGTATACGTCGCCTCGCCCCTGGCTGGAATACTGCAAAAACTGCAAGTGCAACGAGGCGCGACAGTGAAAGCCGGTGATTTTCTGTTTCAATTGGAGGATACGCCCGAAAAGGCTGCGCATGACGAAGCCAAACGCCGATTAGCACAGGGCCAGGCCACCCTGGCCGACGCCAGGAAAGGCAAGCGCCCTCAGGAAATTGAAGCGCTTGAGGCACAACTCAAACAAGCCAACGCCGCGCGGGAATTCGCCGAAAACGAAATGGCGCGCCAGGAGAAGCTGATGACCAACGCGGCCGCCACGACGGAACAGGAGCTCGATCGTGCTCGCACTACGCGCGATCAGGATCGACAACACGTCGCTCAACTCCAGGCGGATCTGGAGGTCGCCCGGCTCGGCTCGCGACCTGACCAGATCGCTGGAGCGGAAGCCAATGTGCGCGCCCTCGAAGCCGCACTGGCGCGCGCCGAATGGGAACTGCAACAGAAGCGGCAGATGGCGCCTCAAGGCGCCGTGGTGTTCGATACGCTTTATCGCGAGGGCGAATGGGTAGCGGCCGGGAAATCTGTAGTTGCGCTTTTGCCCCCAGGCAATGTCAAATTGCGCGTCTTCGTGCCCGAGACCGCTCTGGGCTCGCTGCATGTGGGTGATTCGCTGCAGGTTTCGATCGATGGTGTGCCTGCTCCTGTCACCGGTAAGATCAGCTTCATCTCGCCACGCGCCGAGTACACGCCGCCGGTGATTTACAGCCGCGAAAACCGGGCCAAATTCGTTTTCCTGGTCGAAGCGCAGTTTGAGCCTGAGGTTGCGGAAAAATTGCACCCAGGGCAACCGGTGGATGTCCAATTGAATCTCTCGGGCCGGCAATGAATGGCGGGCTCGCCATCGATGTGCGAGGGATGACCAAGCACTTCGGCAAACTCACCGCCGTCGACCACATTGATTTGCAGGTTCGCGCGGGTGAGATTTGCGGCTTCCTGGGACCAAATGGCAGCGGCAAAACTACTTTCATCCGGATGCTCTGCGGGCTGCTGCGACCGGACGACGGCGCGGGCACGTGCCTGGACCGGGACATGATTCGCGAAAGCGAAACCATCAAGCGCGAGGTCGGCTACATGACGCAACGGTTCAGTTTTTGGGAAGACCTGAGCATCGTCGAGAACCTCGATTTTATTGCGCGCATGTACGCGGTGCCGAATCGGCGGCAATCGGTCAGCCACAGCCTGGAACAGCTTGGGCTGGCTCAGCGGCAACATCAATTGGCGGGGCAACTTTCCGGCGGCTGGAAGCAGCGCCTGGCGTTGGCCGCCTGCCTGATCCACAAACCGAAACTGCTTTTGCTGGACGAGCCGACCGCGGGTGTCGATCCAAAAGCAAGACGCGAATTCTGGGAAGAGATTCACCAACTGGCGGGGCAAGGTTTGACCTTTCTGATCACCACCCATTACATGGATGAAGCGGAGCGCTGCCATCGCCTAGCGTTTATCGTCAAGGGCAAACTACTGGCCTATGGCACCGGAGCCGATGTGCTTGCGAAGGCCAATCTCACCACCTGGGAGATCGATGGACCCGACTTGTTGCGTTTGGCGGAACAACTTCGGCTTCAGCCTGGTGTCGAGCAGGCCGTCGCTTTCGGCAACCGGCTCCACGTTAGCGGAAGCGATTCAGTCGCGCTGGAGAAAACAATCGAGCAAATCCCGCCCGGGCAATACAAAAAGCGGAAAGTCGAGTCTGGCCTGGAGGATGTTTTCATCCATTTGATGGATCGCGCCAATGAACCGGTTTCCCGATGAAAACTTTCTCCTTTGCGCGTTTCCAAGCGATTGTGGTCAAAGAGTTCATCCAGATGCGCCGCGACCGCCTGACCTTCGGGATGATTGTAGGCATCCCCCTGCTCCAACTGGTTCTGTTCGGCTATGCGATCAATTCCGACCCCAAGCATCTGCCCACCGCCGTGCTGCTGGCCGATTCAGGGCCTGAAGGCCGCCTGTTGTTGGGCGCCATTCGCAACAGCCGATACTTCGATTTTGTGCGCCAACTCAGCTCCGAAGGCGAGGCGAGAGAAGTACTGGCTCGTGGCGACGTCCAGTTTGTAGTCAATATCCCGCAGGATTTCAGCCGGGCGCTGCTTCGGGGTGATCGGCCGGCGATCCTCGTGGAGGCTGATGCTACGGATCCGGCAGCTACGGGGAACGCCTTGGCTTCGTTGCGCGCCTTGCTCGACGAAGCGCTGGCGAACGATCTCAAAGGTCCATTGGCGTTTCTTGCCACGGCTGAAGGGCCAATCGATTTGCGCATCCACGCCCAGTACAATCCGGAAGCCATTACCCAGTACAATATTGTGCCTGGCTTAATGGGCGTCGTGCTCACGATGACCATGGTCCTGGTCACGGGGCTCGCGATCACCCGCGAACGGGAACGCGGCACAATGGAAAACCTGCTGGCGATGCCCACCCGCCCGATCGAAGTGCTGGTCGGCAAGATAATTCCCTACATACTGGTGGGCTATATCCAAGTGGGACTGATTATAGTTGCGGCCCGCTTTCTGTTTCAAGTGCCGATGGTGGGCAGCCTGTTGCTGCTGCTGGTAACGGCGTTCGTCTTCATTACCGCCAACCTGGCGATGGGGATTACCTTCTCTTCGCTCGCGGCCAATCAGCTTCAAGCAATGCAATTGACGTTCTTTTTCTTCCTGCCTTCGATTCTATTGTCGGGATTCATGTTTCCGTTCCGGGGCATGCCCGGATGGGCACAAATTCTGGGTGAGTGCCTGCCTTTGACGCATTTCCTGCGCATCGTACGCGGCGTGTTGCTCAAAGGAAACGGCTTTCACGAGGTCACGCTGGAACTTTGGCAAATCGCCTTATTCGCCGCGCTGGCCCTGGCCATTGGCGTCATGCGCTATCGCCGCACTTTGGATTAATGTCTCCTTGCCACACAACGGCGCGCTCAGTGCGCGCGAGGTGGAGCGTCGAAAGGCGCAAGTGTTCCGGCGTGAACTGCTTGAAGTCGGCGGTGCGTAGCACGCATCGCTTCGACCATGTCCGGGTAGGGTTTGTCCGTGACATCGACTAATCCGATATTGTAGTTCTCGCCATCCATTCGGCCGGTGCAGGGCTGGTCCAGCCATTGAAACCAACTCGTGCCAATGAAGGCTGGGAACGCCGCGGCTTGCTCCACGTAATAGCGATAAGCGTTGCCGCGCTCAGCCTGATCGCGGACCTGGACCAGTCCGGTGGAGAGGCCCCGCCCCGGCACGCCGAAGTGGAACTCGCCGATGATAATCGGACGGCCAGTGATACGGTATATTTCTTCAAGTCGCTTCACATCGACGTGGGTCGCGTAAACGTTCATGCTATAGACGTCGAACGCCTTCGACGCGCGCAACATCTCGGCCGGCGGCAGCGAACCGCCGAACCGAATTCCCAGGATCAAGTGATTCGGATCGTGCTTGCGGATGCCGGCGATAATGACGTCCAGGTATTTCTCGAACGCGCGATAGATGAATTGCTTTCGCCGCTCCGGTGTGTCGCCTTGGGCCAGGAATGCTTTGGCCTCGCGCTGGATGGCGCTGGGCGGACTGTCGAGGATGATGTCGACGACCAGTGATTCGCGGCCGGGCCACGGCGGCTCGTTGGCGATGAAATATCCCAACAACCAGGGATCATCTTTGCGGATGGCACATTGGACCTGGGCGTCACGGTCGACGGTTTTGGGAAACTCATCGGAATAGACATCGGGCAAACCGAGATAACCATTGCGCATGCCCCAGCCGCCAAGATTCACCTGGTAGGCTTTGCGGTGAGTGTCCCAAAGCCGCGGGTCGCTCCAATTCCCTATGGTATTGAGCCCCCAGGAATCGAGCCGGCGCAGGTCTTCGTCAATCCAGTTCGTGCGGCCCGCTGAACCAAACCGCCGCGCCAAATTCCATGCGTAAAATGTGGACCCGCCTCGGCCCTCCGCCAGCTCAGCCGGAGGTAATGCAGCGAAGTAGTCTTCGCGGCCTTGCAAGCGGGAATCCCCGCCACGGCCGCTCATGCCGGTGGAACTAGTGGAAAAGAAATGATGGCCGTCGGGGTCGATGAACCACCAGCGCCCGTCCACCTGTTCAACGCGGAAGAAACCAGTCGCTTTTGCCCTTGTATTCAAGTAGCCGCCATATTTGCAAAAACCGAAATCTCCGCTCCGGAGGTCGGCGTCTTCTATCGCCCAAACCTGATTGAGTTGCGTCAGATTTGTGATTTTACCGGGCCAATCAACCGGGATCCATTGTCCGAACTCGTCGACAACCGGTTTGTGGTCGAGGATATCCGATCCAGGGTCAGCCTTGGCCAGCTTCACCGAACGAATTTCCAGGGTCGGTTTGCCCAGCGGCTCTTGCATGCTGACGCCCAGTGCGATCACGGCGTTGAGAGGGCCGAAAGTGCCACCGGTTCCAATCCAGAATGAATTGCGAGGCACTTTGCCGACTGACGCGAGGTCGAACCCGGAACGGTTCGGTTGACGGAAGTATTGCAACGGGACCGCAGCGCGGAGCCATACATTGGGCAGTGGATGGACCTGGCGGCGCTGGATCAGGTTAGTGCTGAACAAACTGAGCGTGAATCGCTGCGGAGAGGAAGCTCGCAGCTCCAGCACAAGGTAATTGTAGCCGGTCCAATCTGAAGGCAGCTCCGGGTTGAGTTCGCTTAGGGCCCATTTGTATTCCTGCCCTGCGCCTTCGAAGGAAACGCTTTGCGAAGCGGCATCCGCCGACCATGGCGATGTCAGGAAAAGAGCGAGAGCAGCAAGAGCCAGATAGTGAAAACAAGTCGATTTTGCATTCATAGCTTCTGCGGTAAGCCAGCGACATAGCAACCCCAACTCGGCACCCTGTCAAACGTTATCAAAGACCATGAGAATGGAGATGCCGGGACGGCGTCCCTACCACGTCATGCTCGAATGCCGATTGACAATTGTCGCGTCATTTGGGCATATGAAACCCAATGCCTATGAGAATTAAAACCGCTGTCCTGCTGCTCGGAATGCTTTCCTTAACCTGTCTGACTTACTCACAAGATAATTCATCAGGCGTTGCGAAGACGGCCCTGGTCGCGGAAGCCCACACCAACACCGCCATCATGCCTGTACCTCGGCCCGACGAGCGCTCGCGTGCCCGCACTGATGTCGTATTGCAGCGCGCGAAAGATAACCCGGGCCCTTGCGACATCGCCTTTATTGGGGATTCGATTACCCAGGGCTGGGAAGGCGCCGGTAAAAGCGTTTGGGACAAGTTCTATTGCAATCGCAAATGCCTCAATTTCGGCGTGGGCGGCGACCGCACGCAGCACGTGCTCTGGAGATTCGAACATGGTCAGCTCGATGGGATTAGACCCAGGACAACCGTAGTGATGATTGGAACGAACAACTCCAACCGCTCGGATAACACCGAAGAAGAAATCCTCGAAGGCGTTACCCTGATTGTAGACCAAATCCGGCAGCGCTTGCCCGATACAAAGATCCTATTGTTTGGGATTTTCCCACGCGGCAAGACCTTCAGCACCCAACGCGGCAAAGTGCTTCAGGTGAATGAAGCACTGGAGAAGCTGGACGATGGCAAGTCGATCTTCTATTACGATATCGGATTCAAGCTGATCGAAAAAGACGGCAGCATTGCCACGGAAATGATGCGCGACGCCCTTCATCCCGGGGCAAAAGGTTACGAGATCTGGGCGGAGGCCATGGAACCCAGGCTCAAGGAGTTCCTCGGGAAATAGCACCCGAGCGCCGGCTAAGGCGGCCAGGGCATTGACGGGTTCTTCGGGGCGGAAGTCCGCAATTGTATCCAAGGCACATCGCGCGGCCCCATCGGCGTGGCGGAGGGTTGCTCCGCCACCGTATCGGGATCTCGCCACTTCTTGATTTCCGCGTGGCCGTCGGCAAAGGAAAAGCCGCAGGCGCCATTGTGGTAATGCGCCGGCAAGTTCGCCCAGGCGCCTTGCCTGTCCAGGAATACCAGGAAGTACCCGTCATCAATTTCCTGCGGATGCTCATCGAGGAAGACGAATGCCTGCGCCGGCGAGGGACGCAGAATCTCAGCATATTTGTGGAACGTGAAATAAGCCGGGTCAATAATTTGGGTATACCAACTGTTACCGTTCATGTTGCCGTTCATCGAGACGCTACGCACGCGTGGATATTGCTTTCCATCCGCCTCGAGGGCGGTGCTGCGATCGGCCGGACATTTATAAATGCCCAGCGATTTATTATAGTCCCACAGTTTGCCGTTGGGTGTCTTTAAGAGCGTCACGTTGGTCGCATCCACCGGATCTTTGATCCAGCCGCTGACCCAGCCGGGCGGCTCACCGGCCCCATGCGAGTTGTTGTAAACCAATTGGTCGGCATAATCCGTGGCATACATCATCCAGCAAAGTTGAAGCTGCTGGAGGTTGTTCTGACAGGAAATCCCCTGCCCTTTGGTTTTGGCCTTGCCGAGCGCCGGCAGCAGCATTGCCGCCAAGATGGCGATGATCGCAATGACCACCAGCAACTCGATCAGCGTAAAAGCCCGCCCGGCCTTCGAGTTCATGCTCTTGAACTTAAGTGAAGCGACACCAAATGTCATCCCCTATTCCGATAAGCTTTTAAGGCTTCCTCGCCCCTTCGCGCTTCAGATAGTTCAGGAACACCGGGGCAAGAATCATCCCCGGCACGCCCAGGATCCGCTCGCCGACAATTAGCCCGAGCAATGTTAGCCATAACGGATTACGGATTCGCCACCCGACGATCTTGCTGTTGAGCACGTATTCGAGTTTATGAATGACCACCAGAAAAATCAGCGCGCCCAACGCCAGGCGGGGTGATACCGTAAAGCCGATCATGACAACAATAGTGTTGCTGACGAGGTTGCCTACTACCGGGATCATGCCGCAAAGAAATGTCATGCCAATGACGACGGCTGCATAGGGCAATTGCACAGCGATGACGAAGATGCCGGTCAGCAAGGTATTGATGGCCGAGACGACAATCTGCGCGCCCATGACGGTGACGAAGCTCTCGTAAAACAAGATGAAGCGCTCGCGAATGGCCTCGCAGCATTTCGAGTACAGATTCGCGGGTCCAGCTGAGGGGTCGCGGTCCAATTCGAACCGCGGATTCAGGAAGATGCTAATCGCTACCACACAACCCGCGACCAGAAACAGAAATTGTGCCGCGGCCCCGCGCGCGAACTTGGCCACGCTACCCAGGTAATGGACTTCGCCTTTGACTGTATCAAACGCGAGATCCTTCAAGCTGTCGTAGTCGCTGAATGGCAGCTCGATGCCGTATTGTTTGGCCCAGTCGAAAATAAGGGGAATGGATTTGTCGGCGATCTCAGGCATCGATCGCACGGTCTGGTTGATAACATAACCCAGCCCATATGCCACTCCTCCGAGCAGGACGAAGAAGATAACGACAGCCAGCCATTTGCCGCGGCGCTTGAAAAGCGCCAAACGAGTCAGCGCGAGGTAGGCAAACAGGACGGCCAGCAAGGGTGTTGCCAAACGGAGGCCGACCACCAGCAGCAGCAGCAAGCCCATAAAATAGTACGAAACCCGCACGGGATCTATTGTTGGGCGCGGGCTGGGCTGGTCCTGGCTCATCCTGCAAATTAATTAAATCCGCAGGAACAGATTGTCGATCAAAAACGTGACGACGCTGTGCCGAAAGCGGCGAGCCGTCGCCCACGGGCGTTATCAACACTGCCGATTTTTCAATGGACTATGCAAAAGCTCTGGGGTTCGCTATGGGGCAGATTGATTTACGATGGGAGTTGGACTGGACCGTTTGTTTTATGGCAAAGCTGTTGAACCTGTCAAAATTCTCGATCGGCGTGGGCGACCGGTTTGCGCACCAGGCAAAAGCGCAATTGCGCGCCTGCCAATTGGCCGCAGAGAAAGGGGCTGAGGTGGTCCCGGTGTGGAACAAATCCAACCGCGAACATCTGATCATCGGCTCGGAGCCCGCCAGCACCCGGGCCGCAGCCGATGCCGCGGTCAAATCGCTGAGCTGGCGGAATTCCTATCACGTAGACGCCGACCACATCGGACTGAAAACCGTGGACCGGTTTGTGCCCTACGCGGATTTCTATACGATAGATGTTGCCGATTGGATCGGCAAGGCACCTGAACCGGCCGCGTTGACGGCTTTTGTTGGCCGGCATCCCGAACTCGCCGGGCGCCTCGAGATTCCGGGACTCGACCAACCGCTGACCAGCAGCCGCGAGGAGTTGGCGAAAATCGCCGGCAAATATTTGCTTGCGACCCAGGAAGCCGGGCGTATCTATCGCCACATCGCCCAGGTGAAGGGCGAAGGCAAATTCATCACCGAGGTTTCAATGGACGAAACCGATCGACCGCAGACGCCGCCTGAGCTGCTGGTGATCCTGACGGCCTTGGCCGATGAGCGTATCCCGCTGCAAACCATCGCGCCCAAATTCACCGGCCGCTTTAATAAAGGGGTAGACTACGTCGGGCCGGTAGCTCAGTTCGAGAAGGAGTTCAACGAGGACCTCGCCATCATTGCGTTCGCCATAAAACAATACTGTTTGCCGTCCAGCTTAAAACTCAGCGTCCATTCCGGGAGCGATAAATTCTCGATCTATGGGCCGATGCAGCGGGCCTTGAGCCGTTTTCATGCAGGGCTGCATTTGAAAACGGCCGGAACCACCTGGCTCGAAGAATTAATCGGCCTGGCTGAGGCAGGCGGCAGCGGACTGGCGCTGGCCAAGGAGATTTACAGCGAGGCGCTGGACCATGTGGACGACCTGTGCGCGCCCTACATCTCGGTGATCGATATCGATCGCTCCCGCTTGCCTTCCGCGGCTGCGGTGAAAGGCTGGAGTTCGGCGCAGTTTGTTTCGGCGTTGCGCCACGACCGCACCAATAAAGATTATAATCCACACCTGCGGCAGCTATTGCATGTGGGCTACAAAATTGCTGCGCAGAAAGGAAAGCGCTATCTTGACGCGCTCGGAGAGAACGAGCCCTCTGTGGCTCGCAATGTGACTGAAAACCTGTACCAACGGCATATCAAGCCAGTGTTTCTAAACGGAGGTTAGCCATGAAATTCATTCACGAAAACTTTTTGCTGCAAACCCGCACCGCACGCCGTCTTTACGAGCAGTTCGCTGAAGATGAGCCGATCTTCGACTATCACTGCCATTTGCCTCCCAAAGACATCGCCGAAAACCGCCAGTTCAAAAACCTCTTCGAGATCTGGCTCGAAGGCGATCACTACAAATGGCGCGCCATGCGCAGCAACGGCGTGGAAGAGCGCTTCTGCACCGGCCACGCCGAACCTTTCGAGAAATTCCGCGCCTGGGCCGCAACTGTGCCCCATACGCTGCGCAACCCACTCGATCACTGGACGCATCTCGAGCTGAAACGCTACTTCGGTATTGACGAGTTGCTGGACGAAGACAGCGCCATCCGGGTCTGGAAAAAGGCCAATGCGCGCCTGGCCAGTCCCGAGTTCACAACGCAGGGCATTTTGAAAATGTTCAAGGTCAGAACGCTCTGCACCACCGACGACCCGGTGGATGATTTGCGTTATCATCGCATGCTGGCCGCCAATGGGTGTGCCACCCAGGTCGCGCCGGCCTTTCGCCCGGACAAAGCGCTGGCCGTTCATCAGCCGCAGGTGTTCGGCCCCTGGCTCGAGCGCCTCGAGGCCGCTGCCGACGTCGCGATTTCCGACTTCGACGATTTCCTGGCTGCCCTGCGGAAACGGCACGCTTATTTCCACGAACAAGGTTGCCGGCTTTCCGATCACGGGTTGAGCCAATGTTACGCCGAGCCTTGTTTGGAAAAGACAGCCGCGAAAATCTTTGCCACGGCGCGCCGAGGCGCGGCGGTTTCATTGCCGGAACAAGCCCAATTCGCTAGCTTTCTGATGCTGTTCTTCGGGCGATTAGATGCCGAGAAAGGCTGGGTGAAGCAACTGCACCTTGGTGCGTTGCGCAATACCAATACGCGCGCGCTCAGCGAGCTCGGACCCGATACCGGATTTGACTCCATCGGAGATTTTCCTCAGGCCAGCGCCCTGGCGGCTTACCTGAACGCATTGGCGCAGGAAAAGGCCCTGCCCAAAACCATCATCTACAACGTCAACCCGGCAGACAACTACGCTTTCGGGGCCATGATTGGCAATTACCAGGATGGTACCATCCCGGGCAAAATCCAGTTTGGCTCCGGCTGGTGGTTCCTCGATCAAAAGCAGGGAATCGAATGGCAACTCGATGCTCTTTCAAATCTAGGGCTGCTGTCGCGTTTCGTTGGCATGATTACCGATTCGCGCTCATTCATGTCTTATCCACGACACGAGTATTTCCGGCGGGTGCTTTGCAATCTCATCGGCAACGACGTGGAGCGCGGCGAACTGCCGGATGACGATGCACTCCTGGGGCCGATGATCCGCAACATCTGCTTTCAGAACGCTCAAAATTATTTCGCCTTGCCGAAATCCACGGCGGCGGCAGAACCCGCCAAACCGGCAGTCGCTCGCGGCAATGGGAAGAGCCACGCTCGGCGAGCCAAACCCTAGCTTGTTCGCCACGAATTATAGCATTTCGACTCCTGGTTCTCGATCGCATGGCACAGTTGGTGATTCGGGCGACCTATAAACTTGGTCTGGCACTGTTGTTCCTGGTGCCTGTTCATGCGCAGGAAACGCACACTAACTCCGGTTGGCGCGCGGAAGACGAGATCCTGGCTCGCATCAAATCGGCGCCGTTTCCTAAACGAGATTTCCTGATCACGAAATATGGCGCCACCACGAACGGGGACAGCACCGTGGCAATTCGCACGGCGATCGGCGCTTGTGCCGCCGCCGGCGGAGGACGCGTGGTGGTTCCGCCCGGCGAGTTTTTAACTGGCGCCGTCCACTTGCTCAGCGGGGTTGAATTGCACCTCGATAAAGGGGCGACCCTGAAATTCAGCACTGATCCCAGAGCCTATTTGCCTCCCGTCCTCACTCGGTTCGAAGGCATGGAATGCTACAACTACTCGCCCCTGATTTATGCCTTCGCCGAGACGAACGTCGCCGTGACGGGTGACGGCGTGCTCGATGGACAGGCGGGCGACGGCAATTGGTGGCAGTGGAAGGGCAAAAAGCAAACCACGCCGGATTCCCCCAACCAGAAAACGGCGCGCGATCGACTCATTCAGATGGTGGCCGAAAACGTGCCCGTCTCCAAGCGTCGGTTTGGCGAAGGGGATTACCTGCGCCCCAGCTTTATTGAGATGCACCGTTGCCGAAATGTGCTGATTGAAGGGATGCAAATTCGGCGCTCGCCGATGTGGGAACTGCATCCGCTGCTCTGCACGAACGTCACTATCCGACGCGTGAACATCCTGTCACACGGCCCCAACAACGACGGCTGCGATCCTGAGTCCTGCCGCGACGTCCTGGTCGAAGATTGCGTGTTCGACACCGGCGATGATTGTATTGCAATCAAATCAGGCCGTAACAATGACGGACGCCGAGTGGGGTTGCCTTCGGCAGACCTGGTTATCCGACGGTGCACCATGAAGGATGGCCATGGGGGCGTGGTAATCGGCAGCGAGATTTCCGGCGGTTGTCGAAACGTGTTCATCGAGCAGTGCCGGATGGACAGTCCCAACCTGGAACGAGTGCTGAGGCTGAAATCGAACGCGATGCGCGGCGGGCTCATCGAAAATGTGTTCCTGCGCGATACCGAGGTTGGCCAGGTCGCCAGCGCGGTTTTGCAGATCGATTTATTGTATGAGGAAGGCGCACAGGGTCCTTTTCCGCCCGTCGTTCGCAACATCCAAATCGAAGGAATCACCGTTCACAGAACGCCTCGCGTGCTCGATATCGCCGGATTCCCGGGGGCGGAAATCAATAACGTTCGCGTTTTGCGCTCCAAATTCGAACAGATTCAGAATCCAGACCGCGTCACAGACGGGGCTGACGTCCAACTCGTCGATTGTGAGCTCGAGCGGAATTAGCAGAGGTGAGTGACCGTTTCAGCATCATGTCTTGCCGACTTTCCCAACGCTCGCTGGTCTGGTAGTCTCAGAACGTGATCGCGCTCCTGCGGGGAAGTGATTGCTTGATATTTCACTCCAACGCGGAGCGCTGAAGACGTAGCGCAGATTTGCAATCTACGCTGCGCGACAAGCGGGCCGCCTGGTCGGCTATGAAATATTCATGCGGCGGCCACGACCGCGGCGACAGAGATCTGCGCATGCCTGCCAAACCGAAACATAAACGGGTATTGATCGCCCTCGGTTGGTACGATTACCGGCTTCACCGGGGTATCGAGAATTACGCCCAGGAACATGGCTGGTTTCTTTTCGCCAATTTGGCTCGCGAAAAGGTACTCCCGTGGGGCTGGGAAGGTGATGGGATCCTCGCCTGGCTGGGCGCCTGGGATGAGCTGGCGGAATTTGTCGAGCGGCAGAACAAACCTACCGTCGATTTCAGCTATCGCCGCCCGCACCTCAATTTTCCGCGCGTCCTCGAAGATCACGCCCACGCCGCGCAATTGGTCGCCGAGCATTTTCTCTCGCGCGGCCTTGCCAATTTCCGGTTCTACAGCGACACACCCAACTGGTCCTATGAGGAACGCAGCGCCGGGTTTGCCGCCGCGCTGGAACGCGCCGGCCACAGTTGCGTCTGGCTGAAGTGGCACGAATCGCCAGCTTTTCGCACCGATCGCGAGCAATGGAAACGCAAGCAGGCCTGGCTAGGCGCTCAGCTTCAAAAGGCGCCCAAACCGGTGGCGGTGTTCGGGGCCAATGATCAGCACGCGCTCGACGTTCTCGAAGCCTGCGACCAGGTCGGCCTGGTTGTTCCCGACGAAGTCGCCATTGTCGGCGCCGAGAATTATTTGCTCGCGCCGGAGTCGATGCATACGCCGATTTCCAGCGTCGATACCAACCTGGAATTGTTAGGCTACCGCGGGGCGGAGTTGTTGGACCGGATCATGAGCCGACGCACCCCGCCTCGTGAACCCATCCGGGTCCCGGCCGCGGGATTAGTCGCTCGCAAAAGCAGCGATTTGCTGGCGGTTTCCCACCCGGGTGTGGCCCGCAGCCTTCGCTTTATTTGGGAACATTGCCATGAGAACATCAGCGTCAAGGACCTGGTCGGTGTGGCCGCCATGTCTCGCCGTGGACTCCATAACGCGTTCATCGAACACCTCGGACGTACTCCGGGCGACGAATTGCACCGCGCCCGATTGGAACTCGCTCGTAAGCTTCTGCGCAACCCCCAGCACAAAATCGAAGTGGTGGCCGGTATGTGCGGTTACCAAAGCGCCAACAGCTTTGGCGTCGCTTTCAAGCAGGCCACCGGTCTTTCCCCCAAACAATTTCGCGATCGTATGATCCGATAGCCCTGGATGTGCTAAATGTCATTCGACCGGGCTGCTGCTGGCCGTTGAAGACGAACATTATGAGAAGTCCAGCGTAACCGCTGTTAAATGCCTCGACTGCGGGGAACTGATTCCAATGGCGAAGTGTTAAGGCTGGTTTGGCGCGAGCACACGATAGAAGCCGGACGTGTTTGATGCGCTGGTATTGGTCCACGATGTCACCGAGCCGGCAGCAGTCACCAAAGCATTAGTGACCCATGCAGCCGGACCGAATGTCGGGGTAGACTCGACGACGTAATACTTGCCTGCGACTGAATTCCACGTCAGTGAGAAGCTGCCCGGCGCGGCGAAACTCTTGGCGGTGATCGAAAAAGGCAAAATCGGCGGCGGCACAGGAAGCACTTCAACTTTGAATTCCGTCATGTTGAGGAAGGCCGCGGAATCGGTCGTACGGTTGGGACGAATGCCCAGGCCGGAGAATCGGTGAGTGAAATACGTGCTGTCGTTGGCGATAAAATAGACATTCGTCAATTGGCTGCCCGTGAATTGCCCGATGATTCGGGTTTGTGTGTCGGCGATACGCGCAACGGTCAATGTCAACGTGTACTGGGTTCCATCGGTGAAAGCCGGAGCATTCGACATCCCGGGCGGGCCGGAACCCAGCGACAGGAAATCACCAGTCGAGGACATCAGCCCTGCGCTGGGCAAGTTGGTTCGCACATAGAGTCCCAGCGGCGTTGCATCGCCAAACGTCGTGCCAAAATTGGCAGTTAACATATAGCCGCGCACATTGGCGCCGCCGCCACTCCCATTCCAAGTCGGGGTCGCCAGGTTGCCATCGTCGACCAGCACGCTCCCGCCATCGAAGAAATCGAAAAGGCCGAAGCGCAGACTGCTGGTGTTTTGTACCGCGACATTCGTCGGGTAAAACACCAACGTAGCTTTCAGCTCGGTGCCGACCGCCAGGTCGATTGGAGCTGCGGCATAAGGGTCGACGAAGTTGCCGACCCACAGTGTCGACGTATTGGTCTGTGCGGCTCCCAGCAACGAACCCGGCGCAGGCTGCGACAAGGTTGAGTCCACCGAGGCAGCCCAGACAGAATTGCTGGTGGTAAGGGGGACGGCGCCCGACCCGCGGGAATTATTTTGGAACGTGTCGTCGAGGACCAGGCCGGTACCAGTGTGGACGGGGATATTCACCGTCAGATTAGCGGGTGCGCTGGTGGCCGATCCCTGAAAATTCGTGACGATGGCGAAATACTGGCCAGCCTGGCTGCTTTGGATGTTGGTAAGCAACAGGATTGCATTGGTTTGATTAGCCAACGGCGTCGCGCCCGTGTTGAAGTACCATTGATAGCGCAACGGCGTCCCGCCCGCCGCGGCGACCGAGAACATGCCGAAATCCGAAACGGTAAGTGTCTGATCGGATGGGCTCGTCGTAATGGAAGGCGCGGTGGGCAACCCCGCAGGCCCTTCAACCTTGAACTCAGTAATCACGAGGTTCGTCGCGCAACCAACGGAATTGGCCGGGCGCATTACGAAGCAATCGAAATTCGTGACCGTACCGCTGCTGTCCGTGGCTACCGCGGAGATATCGAGATTGGTGCCAAAAAAGTGGTTGGTAATCGTCACTGAATCCAGATCATTGCGCGTGACGGAGAATACGAATGTGTACTGCGTGCCGTTGGTGAATCCCGGATCGCCCGTATTTCCCCCTCCGGACGCCAGCGTCGTATAATCTCCGGAAGTTCCCATCAGGTTGGAGTCGCTCGTCGTTGTCCGCTTTCGAATCGAAAGTGGATTGTTGATGCCGAAGGTTTGCCCGAAATTCATAAACTCGCTGTACCCCAGCACATTTCCCCCGTTCCCGCCCGACGTGCTGAAGCCGTCCCCAGTGATGCGTGTGCCGCCGGCAGAGTAATTAAACAGACCGATTCGGAAATTGGCTCCCGCGTTGCCGTTAGGCGAAGTGCCATAAGGCGTGAATACCATGGTAACGGTCAATGTGTCACCGATAGCGAGGGCTGACGGTACTCCAGGGGGCATGAAATACGTCATCCACATGCAGGAACTTGTGGGCGGCGAACCAGTCATGTGCCCCACGTCGTTCGTAAGCGTAGAACCGTTGCCATTCGCAAACCAGGCGGACGAGGTAGGCAACGTTTGCGTCGTGCGATTGCTCAGAGTGAAGAAATCATCCAGCAGGACATTGGCTCGAGACAGCGGAGCCATGCAGCAAGCGAAGAGCACGACGAGATAAAAGCGGGTGAGTAGTTTCATAGGCATCAGAGAAACGTCTCCGCCTCAATGATTCGAATTGTTGAGGCGCAAGGGGTTTTGCACACATTTCAGAGTAACCGGCAGATGAAGCAGGGAGCAAGCGGACTCATCCCCGTGTTTTTGCAAACGAAATTGAATTTTGTGCACCCGGTCACTTTCCGTCGGAAACCCATTTATTGCGCGCCGAAGCCGATGGTTACTGCCTTTTTTTCAAAACAGTTTGCAAAAACTCGCATTGTTGCAAGGGCGGCGATGTGGCTAAAGTTGGACGATGGCCAAATTTAAATTTGTGTTCGGCCGCCTCCAAAACCCTGGCGTCGAAGTCGCAAAGTCCTGCCGGGCGTTTACATTGATCGAGCTGCTGGTCGTCATCGCTATCATCGCGATCCTTGCTGCGATGCTGTTGCCGGCCTTGAGCAACGCCAAGCGCAAGGCCCAGAACACCAACTGCATCTCGAACTTTAAGCAGATGGGCATCGCCATCCGCATGTATGCCGATGACAACGAAGATTGGCTGCCCCCGGGTCGAACCGATTTGACACAGAGCGACCCGCCCAGCGCGCTTGCCCAGACCCAGAAGCCGGTTTACAGCGGCCTGACCTCCACTACCGATTACAAGAAGTACCTGCCTTACTACCTGTGTGGGTATCTGGGCATGCCGAGCCCCAAGTCAGTCGGCAGCCAGGTCAAGGTTGTTCAGGCGTTCATTTGCCCAGGATATAAAAGCAGCATGCCTGGAAATAGCATGTCCGGCTACGACCCTAATTCAGATAACTGGAACAACGCATTCTCCTATTCGGTAACCCGGTCGGTCAGCAACGCGGTTTGGAGTTTGCTGCCGAATAATCTGCCGTTCGGGAAAGAAGGCCTGGCGAGGGCATTGCGAATATCTCAGATGTCATCCCTGGGCACGCAGGCGCCGCTATCAGCGGTGTGGGCGGCAGCAGATATCGACACTAATTCCGTTGCCAATCCCAGCTCGCTCGGTGGCCCTGAGAATTACGTGGCCCTACGGCCCGTCCACGGCAAGTCTCGCAATTTCCTCTATTTCGATTTCCACGTCTCCTCGATCCGGGTTTCTACACCGGACAGATATGACGCTGGCGTTCCATAATCAGAACACACAACCACCCCAAGAACCCTATGACCCTGAATCGAGCCCTCGTCCCCCTTAGTCTCGCAGGCTTCCTCCTGCAGACCGCAAACGCAACCCTCTTTTTTGAAGAAGGCTTCAACTATTCTTCGGGCGCACTCGGCGGCAATGGCTCCTGGGTGGGCGGCGCATCCGGACTGACCGTCGGCAACGCAAACCTGGCTTACTCCGGGCTGGCCGACGCAACCAATCCCGGCAATGACGTGTCTGTTACGTCCGGCGGCACTGCCGGATCAATGACCGTATCGTTTACTTCTACCGCCATCACCAGTGGGAGCGTTTACTACTCCTTTCTCGCCGAGGCAACGACTTTGCCGACCGGCAATAATTATCTGACCTCGCTTCTGCCCACCGGAGCAGCCGGTCCCAACGGCGGCACTGATCCTCTGGCCGTGTACGTCGGTCAGCAAACGGCTGGCTCAACCTATAAGGTCGGCGTGCGGCACAACGGGATTGGGTCGGGTGCCACCTACGCCTCGGCCAACGCGGCATTCACATTGAACACCGTCAATTTTTTCGTCGTGAAATACACATTCGGCTCGGGAGGAACGATCAGCCTCTATGTGAACCCGGCTCCCGGGGGAACTGAACCGGCCGCCGACGTAACAGTTGGAGCTGGCGGGACGGAAGCTTCGGATTTGCTGCTGGTCGGGTTCAAGGCACAAAGCAGTGCCACGGCGGGTGTTTGGCAGTTCGATACCTTGCGCGTTGGCGACACCTGGGCGTCCGTCACACCGATCGCCGTTCCCGAACCGTCCACTTGCGCCATCGCCGTTCTGGGTCTTGCCGTCACCGGCTTAGCCCGGCGGAGACGCCGCTGATCCTATCCGGCCTCTGAACTTGCGCCTGTCCTTCTGGCTCCTCTCGAGTTTGGCAACAGGCGCCGCTTTCGATCTCGGCTTCGCCGCGCCGGCGATGCCGGTAATCCCGAATCAGGTCTTTTATGTTACGAACTATGGCGCGGTAGGTAATGGGGTCACAACCAACACCGCAGCTATCCAGAATGCAATCAACGCGGCTTCTGCCAGCTCTCTGCACGGCGGCACTGTCGAGATCACGGCGGGAACATTTCTCAGCGGGCCTTTGACGCTGGCCAGCAGCGTTAACCTGCAACTCGACCAGGGGGCAATGCTGCGCGCTCTGCCTTATGGCCGGTATCCCGGTGGAACCTCGCCTCCGAACTTCATTAATGGTTCCAGTCTGCATGACGTCGAGATCAGCGGCGCCGGAACGATGGATGGCCAAGGCGCTGATTGGTGGCCCGGCTATAAGACCAATTCCCGGCCCTATTTGGTGAACCTCTCGTCCTGCGCTCGCGTCCTGATCCAGGGCATCACATTCCTGAATGCCCCGGCCCAGAATCTGGTTATCAAGGGCCGCGGCGGAAATGTTACAATCCAGGATGCTACCTTCAGCGCTCCGTCATCCTCCGACCCGATCAACCCGTCCCACAATACCGACGCCATGGACCTGGCCGAAACCAATTGCCTAATCCAAAACTGCTATCTCGATGTCGGCGACGACAATGTGGCCTTAGGCAGCAGCTCGTCAGTAACCGCGGATATCCTGATCACTAACTGCACCTGTGGTAATGGTCACGGAATTTCAATCGGCAGCAATACGGCTGGCGGAGTGTCGAATGTAACCGTCATCAATTGCACTTTCAACGGCACTGACAATGGCATTCGCATGAAGTCCGATAACGACCGCGGCGGTTTGGTGCAAAACATCAGTTACTTAAACCTGGGGATGACCAACATCGGTCTCCCGATTGTCATTTACAGTTACTACAACCAGGTCGGCACCCCGAATAACATCTCGCCTGCGACCGCAGCGGGCGAAACTGTTGCTGCTGTCTCAGGCACCACTCCCATTTGGCGAAACGTGCTGATGAGTAATGTGACTGCGACGGTTTCCGCCGGAGGCACCGCCGGAATTATCTGGGGACGTACTGAAATGCCCGTGACTAATGTAACCATGGCGAAAATCAACATTTCGGCACCGAAGACTTTCGACCTGTACAATGCCTATGATGTACGCGTGCTCGACTCCCAATTCTCCGTCCCGTCGAGCGCCAAAACGCTGACGCTATATAATACCGGCGTGACTTTTAGCAACGCCACCAGCGGAGCCGGCCAAATCACCCTGGCTGGAATGCCAGGCGACAATTCGGTGGCATTATACCGCGCACCTGCCTCTCTGAGCGACCCTACGGCTTTGGGGGCAAATCCGATCACCGTCAGTGGATGCACCCTGGCAATCAGCAATGACCTCAATTTATCATCCGACAGCGTGATCAATTTTGAAGCGGGTGCAGATCCGGCGACTATCGCCGTGGGAGGCACGCTCGCGCTGGCCGGAACCTTGAATGTCAGCGCCGGCCCGGGCATTGGCATCGGCACCTACACGCTTTTTACCTATAATCAAAATCTTAACTGGGGCCAGGTAGCCCTGGGAACCACACCTTTCGGATTCAATTGCGCGCTGGACACCAACACTATCGGCCAGGTGAATCTCATCCTTCACCCTCTCTCCTCTTTGACGCCCGTGTCGCTCCAACTGCAGGTGAGTTCAGGCCAGTTGGGTTTAACTTGGCCGGCGGACCATATTGGCTGGCAGTTGCAGTGCCAGACCAACGCCGCCGGTCAGGGTTTAAGCAGCAATTGGATCACCGTTGCCGGTTCCCGACAAACTAATCACATTGCGCTCCCCGCAGACCCGGCAAGCGGGAGCGTATTCCTGCGCCTTGCGTATCCCTAAGACCACCTTTAAAAAATGCTGCGGACTGCGAGTCCCCGCTCGCAGCAGCGGCAATTTCCCCCTGTTGCCTGCAGCTTTCAATTCAACGGCGAACGAACCCAGATACCACAGATGAAAATACCACAATCACGATTTCTAACATGGGTGCCACCCTCTCTGAACGATGAATCCACAATTCGCCAGCGTCGTTTTACTAGCGGAGCAAATCTGTGTTCATCTGCGTCCATTTCTGGTCTTGTAGCACTAGTCCTCAGCCCGGTCATTGCTGCCCAGGCGGCCACTTCACCACAGGTCTTTGACGTGCGTCAATTCGGCGCCAAAGGCGACGGCCAAACCCTGGACACCACCGCCATTCAAAGCGCAATCGACGGTTGCGGCAAAGCCGGCGGCGGCACCGTGCACCTCGACAAAGGCACTTACCTTAGCAAACCAATTCACCTCCAGAGCCACATCACACTCCGTTTGGATTCCGGCGCCAAATTGCTGGCCACCGACGATCCCGCCGATTTCGCCACTCAACGAACAAACACTTTTGTCCCCTTCATAGAAGGCAGGGATTTGAATGATGTCACCATTGCGGGCCCGGGAACCATCGATGGTTCCGGCGCCAAATGGTGGGAACCGGCGGAACTGGCCCGCCGCAAGACTCCGGGCTATACCCTGCCCCGCCCCAATCTCATCGTGCTGACGCGCTGCCGAAATGTAGTGCTGCGCGATGTGACACTCCAGAACTCGCCCAAGTTCCATTTTGTTCCAGCCGAGTGCGAAGACGTTCTGATTACAAACGTGACCATCACCGCTCCTGCCGGTTCACCCAATACCGACGCCATCGATCCGAGCGCCAGCCGTCGCGTCCTCATCACCCGCTGCCGCATCGATGTCGGCGATGACAACGTCGCCATCAAGTCCGGTCATAAGGTCCCGGGCCGTGAGTTCGCCTGCGAAGACATCACGGTCACCGATTGCACCTTCCTCCACGGCCACGGAGTCTCGATTGGCAGCGAAACCAGCGGCGGCGTTCGCAACGTCACCGTTCGGAATTGCACCTTTCAGGACACTGAAAACGGGCTGCGGATTAAATCACAGCGCGGCAAAGGCGGTTTGGTCGAAAACCTCACCTATTCGGATATCACTATGAGCAACGTGAACCCCGCAATTACGTTCACCTGCTATTACATGAATAATTCGCAGGGCGACCCGGTCCAGCCCAAGGTTCCGGACCAGGACAGGGCTCAGGAAGTCAGTCCCGGCACACCCAAATACCGGAACATCCACATCCAAAATCTCGTCGCCACCTGCCCTAAAGGCGCCGCGGTGATCCTCGGCTTACCGGAGAGTCGTATTGAAGACGTTGTACTGGAAAACGTGCGAATCTCGTCCGAGACGGGTTTGAAGATTCGCAATGCGCGCGGCATGACGATTACGAACTCTGCTATCGCCGTTCGCCAAGGTGAACCGCTTTTGTTGGAGAACGCCGAGGTGCGCCAATTTTAAGGACCAAGAGGGCTTTTACCTGAGTGTCCAACAATGAGAATGTTGGCAGCGACCTTGGTTTCGCCGGTGCGTTTGGCTTATCACAATCAGCATGGCTCTAGTTGGTAACGCCCTGTACGGGAACAGCTTGGGCAACGACCAACGAAATCACTTCGCAGCAACGCCTTTTGTGGTGCTTGGTGTGCTTCCTGCTTGGTCCCAAGGGAGCTTATATGCAAGGTCTTGGACCGACAGATTGCTGGCCGCAGCGCACTCACGGGTCGGAGGGTAGAGTCATTGGTTTGCTTACTGCGCGAGATTGGAAACTTCGAGGCACCATCGTGGTGCAGTAACGTCACACATGAGCACCACTCTCACCGAAAAGTTACCAACGTCAGACCCGGCTGCTCCCAAGTCGCCACTGACAAAACACAAGCGGATCCTTCTGGTCGAGGGTGATGGATTCACCCGCCTCGTTCTGTTGCTGAGGCTGCGTCTGGCGGGGTTCGCGGTGGACTTTACCTCCAACGGCGATCTGGGCCTGGGCAAGCTTCGCAGTTGCCATCCCGATATCCTGCTGATCGAGCTTAAGCTTTGCGGCTTGTCGGGATTGGAATTGATCCAGGCGGCACGAAAGCAACCGGGCTTCAGCCGCAAGCCCGTCTATATTTATACCCAACTGGACAAGATCAGCCGCAGCACCCGCAAGCAATTGCAGCCGCTGAACGTTACCGTCTTCGATAAAGACACCGTTTCGCGCGAGGAGTTGGTCCAAATCTTCGCCACCACCTTCCCGAACGTCAGGCCCTGGCAGGAACAGGCCAATACGCCGGCTGAGGAACAAGAAGCTCCCGAAATCTTCAACGACATGGGTCCGGCCATCGCCGAAATCCTCGCCGGCGTCCGGCATCAGTCACAATTGCTCGCAAAATGCAAAGGGAATGAAATGCGTGCAGCCAACGGCTCTGAGCTGCTTAGCCGGGTGCGTTCGTTCGCCAGTTGCGCTGAGGCGGCGCACTTGCCCAACCTCGCGCGGCAGGCGAAAGCCCTCGCGGAGTTCCTGACGCTGCTGGGCAAAGAAAAAGAGGGTTATACCGACCAGGCTTTAAAAACCATCACTCGCGCGGTCGAGGTCATGAGCAAGATCTCCGGCGAGAAAACTGGCAAGGAACACAAGCTCATCCATTTCTCGGCGGTCATTTTCGATGAGGTTGCCCCTTCGAACCTCGCTTTGAAAGAGGCGCTCACCAGGACGGGTTTTAACACGACTGGATTCGACAGCGCTGGGCGCGCGCGCGAACACCTGACGTTTAACCGAACGGATCTGATCGTGGTGAACGTGCTGTTGCCGGAAGCACACCAGTTGAGCCTGCAGGAAATCCGGCGGCTGCCGTTCCATGCTAAAACGCCCGTGATTTTTGGGCCGGAATCGATCATTAAAAGACCCACTGCAGACGATTTGCCAACCGATGCCCGGCGCTTCGATCGCGAGGCCTTGTTAGTGGCCGAGACAGTGATGAAGGCCCTGAATGAAGTGCAGTTCCCTACCCCGCCCGAGGCCGCTGCGCCCGCGGCGAAAAAGGCGTCGGCCGCCCGGCCCAGTGCACCAGTGGCACTGCCCTTGGACGATGGTTTTACGGTGTTTTCCCAGGCTGCGCGGTCAGAGACTCGGGCAGCTCCCGCGCCCCCACCCGTCGCTCCGGCTGCCCCAGCCGCCAACCATCTGCCCCTGAACTGGGCAATTGAGGATGACCAACCCATTTTCCGAAAAGCGGAGACCAAGCCGCCTCCCGTCCAATCCAGCGTGCCGGCGCCTGACCCGAAGGTCCAAGAGCCGGAGGCATTGCCCGAAAGTCCCATCGTTTGGATCCAAAACGACGTAAATGTCGTGGCCATGACGATGAACACGGAGTCCACAGTCGAGCAAGCACCGATGGCGCAACCGGAAGCAATCCCTGTGGATCAGGCCACCCCTGCCCCGTTAGTAGTCCCAATCGAGTCGAGTCAGGTGGTCACGAATAACACTTTAATACTGCAACAGAACCATATTGTCGTAGCTGAGCAACCGGCTGCGGCGATACCTAACAATGATCGAGATATGAACGAACAACTTCAGGTACCAGTGGAATATGCACCCGCGGGCGACGGCTCAGGAAACGGCCAAAACCATTCACGCCAGGATCTCATTGCTCGGGTCTGTGCCGCCGAAATGGCCTTGCACCGCACCCAAGGCATGTTGGATCGCAAAGACCAGGCGATCGAGGCCCTGAAGCAGCAGTTGGCCGATGCCAACGCCGCCACCCAACAGGCCAACGCCAACCTGGCTGGCAGCCCGCAAAACGTCGTTTCCCAGGTCGCCCAGGCACGCTGCGCCGAGTTGGAACAGGAAGTCGCAACTTTGCGCCAGGCCCTTGAAGGCTTGAACGCCAATGGCGGCCAGCAGCAGGGTAATCCGCAAGTGGAAGCCGAACTGCGCCAGCAATTGGATGCCGCGAATAACGCCTGGCGACAACATGCGGATGCCTCCCAGAATGCCCAGGGGCGTTGCGCGGAATTGGAACAGGAACTGGCCACCGCCCAGCAAATGCGTGACGACCTCGCCAGCAAACTGGCTGCCGAGCAAAAAGTCACCGCCCAAACCACCGCCCAATTCCAGCAACTGCAGGCCGCCAATACCGCCTGGCAGCAAAACGCTAGTGCCAACCAGGACGCCCAGAGCCGCTGCGCGCAATTGGAACAGGAACTGACCACCGTCCGCCAATTGCGTGACGATCTCGCCAACAAACTCGCCGCCGAGCAAAAAGTCAGCGTCCAAACCGCCGCCCAGTTGAAAGAAATGGCCGCGAAATCCGCCGCCGGTGGCTCGGGCGACAGCGACGTCGAGCTCCAGCTTCGTCAGGCTGTGGCCGCCCTCGCCAAGGCGACCGCCGAGCTGGCCCAGGAACGCGGCCAGCGCCAGCGCAGCGAGCACCGCGCCGGCGAACTCAACACGCGCCTCCAAACCATGCACCACGACCTGACCCGCACTTTGCAAACGCAGCAGGATGACCTGGCCCGCATCAACACTTTGGAAGAACAAACCCGTCAGGCCACCCAGGCCCTCGAGCAAAAAACCTCCGAGCTCGAACAGCATCGCGCCGAACGGCTACTGGCCGAGGAACAATTGCACAAAGCCAAACAACTCACCGCTCAGCTCCAAAAGGATATTGCCTTCCTCGAAGAATCGAACAAAAAATTCGAGAGCGGCCGCCAGGAGCTCCAAAGCAAGCTCGAAGCCAGCGTCGCTAACCTCCGTGAAAGCGAAGCGCGCTTGCAGCAGGAAAAGGCCGAACGCCTGCGCCTGAGCGAGGCTCTCGACGCCATTCAACGCAAAGCCGGTGACAGCTCGGAACGTGACCTCGAGTTCTCCAAGCTCCAGTCCATGCTCCAGCACGAGCAGGTCGAGCGCAACCGCAAGGAAGCTCAACTCGCTCACGTTCGCCATAGTGCCGTGGACGCCGCCCAGGCGGCCCGCGCTTTGCGCGCCAATTTGCGGCGCCAGGTCCGCGAACCGGTGGATAGCCTGGCCAATTCGGCTCGCAGTCTCCTCGAACTCGAGATGGGCGAGGAACAGAAGAAACTCGCGGCCGCCGTGCTCGAGGATGTGCTTTTAGTGCAGACCCGATTGCGCGAGCCGGACAACGCGGGCGAACCGGCCGAAAACGCGCCCGCGGAAGAATCCTGAACCTTGGCCGGGATGCCGAGCACGATATTGGCATCCTGCCTTTTCTAAACTTATGAGCGACGCGGCAGAAAATACTAACGGTAATAACGGTACTAACGGTGTGGCCCGGTTCCCGGGCCTCGAAGACGAATACGTCAAAGCGGAATTGCATAACGGCATAGTGATCTTTGCCGATATCCGCGAATTCACGTCTTACATGGACGCGAACTCCGATTATGCAATCAGTTTGCTGGCGTGTTTCCGCCGGGTGCTGTGTCAGTGTTTTTCGGCAAAAAATCTCAAGGCCAACGAAAACGAGCGCTATACCACCTTTGCCAAAGAACTGGGTGACGGTTTGATGATGATCTGGATCGCCGAGCAGGGATCCATCACCGACATCACGGTCGATGAAGTCACCGGCCTCGCCTTTGCCGCGCAGGAAGTCGTCAAGCGGTTCTTCGAAGTGTCAGCCGATTTTGCGCCGGACAAATATCACGTCGGCATCGGCATCGCGGTCGGTTCCTTTCAGCGCCTGCTCTACAAGGACAAGAGCAATCCGACTCTGTTCCGCTATCGCGATTACACCGGCGGCACGATTAATCTCGCCGCGCGTCTCGAAGGTCTTTCGCGCCCGAATGGCGTCACCGTTTGCTTCAATGCCCTGCCCTTGAACAAAAAGAAGGAAATCATTTCCTGCATCTCCGCCCAGGATTTCAAGGAAGCCACCCACGACATACGCGGCATCGGCAAAACACCGCTGTTCCAATGGAAAATTAAACCCGAAGAACCCGCGCCCGCCGAACCTGCCGCTGTAAAGCCCAAAGTCGAGCAACCGGCCGCCGCTGAGCCCGTGCCTGCCGCGAAATAGCAATCAATCAGAAACATGGAACAACAAACAACATTATGGAAACACTATTCCCAAACATCCTGACGCGGCTACAATATCTCGTCCGTTTCTTGATATTCGTGGTCGCCTTCATGTTCGTTAGCCCGTCTCGTCGCGTATTCGGCATCACTGGCCCGGCACGTCTGCGCTCAGTGTTCGGCGATCGCGTAAATTAGCTTATGGTCATTCCAATATTTTGGACTGAGCGAGGTTCGATTCCCAACATCGACATTCTTCTGAGCAACGTTCAACAGCGTGGCGGGTCAATCGTGCAGTATGAGCATGTGTTTTCATTTGTACTGTACACGCGGGTTTCGACCCACTTTGATTGGGTCCCGCCAAACACCAGCCGCACTCGAGCTGCGCTCAAGCACGTGGCGTTTTGTTTGGCATTTGGATGGTGGTCTCTTCCTGGGTTCATTCGTACCGGAGGCGCCATCATTAATAACCTGATGGGCGGCATAGATCTCACCCGGATCCTAATGACACCACCATCACATTCCTATGATGAGTCAGCTCTGAAAGAGTTGGCGGCCGCGGAGAAACGGCGGCAGTACGGGGTTCTAGTCTTCATTCTATTCTTGATTGTTTGCGTTCTGATTTCCGTGCGGTCGTATTTGTGACTGGAGTTGTTGAGTTGGACGGAGCGAAAAAGGCCGAACCCTGAAGGGTGTATTGCTGCGGAGCGCGCCCCAGTGATGTCGGAAAACAGCGCTGATCAACTGGCGCGCGGAGCCAGCAAATACACCCCTGGAACCAGACGGTGCAGACAACCGCCACCGCGCCGGTCAGCAGCATGAGCATCAGAGCCCACAGCGCTGTGGTTGCAATCGCAAGTGCGGCGCCCCACGCTCATCTTTCTAAACCCAAGAATCCATGAGAATCTTGGCGTCTTTGCGTCTTCGCGTGACATAATAAGTTGGTATAGTGTTTACGACAGTTCCCAAATCTGTGTTCATCTGTGTCCATCTGTGGTTTCAACTGAATTGCTTTTTGCGACCATCAACCCCTCGCCCACCATTTTCCCTTGTTCCAAATAGCGCGAATTCCTACGCTGTCACCCGATGAGTAAGGACCTAAAACCAGGCAGCGGGAGGAAGTCGACTGACACCTCACCGGGTTCGGCGCCAAGTTCGCTGGCGATGATCATGGAGATCTTCGGCATCAGCCGAGCCATGGCTGTCGCGGTCTTGGCGTTCGTTTGCGCGCTGTTGCTGGCAGCCGCCTTTTTCTTCGTCGAATCCGCCCCGCCTAAAACCATCATTATTACGACGGGGCCGGAAGGAAGTATTTTTCAAACCAACGCCTGGAAATACGCCCCCGTTCTGGCCCGTTACGGCGTGAAGCTAAAGGTCCTCGCGTCGCACGGTTCGCAGGAAAACCTTCAACGGCTCAGCAATCCTAAACTGCATGTTGACGCCGGATTCGTGCAAACCGGCATTACCAACGCTGAAATGGATAAACTCGTCTCACTCGGGACTATTTCCTACCAGCCCCTGCTCATTTTTTACCGCGGTCCGCGAGTCGAACTCTTATCCGAGTTCGCCGGCAAGCGCCTCGCCATCGGCCAGGAAGGCAGCGGAACACGATCGCTTGCGCTGACGCTGCTCGAGGCCAACGGCTTGCGGACCAATGCCACGCTCCTGGATTTGGAACCGAAGGAATCCTCCCAGGGACTAATGGCCGGAACCGTTGACGCTATCTTCCTCATGGGCGAAGACGCATCCCCTGCCATCATGCGCGAGTTGCTGCGGAGCTCGGAGGTCCATCTGTTCAGCTTTAAACAAGCGATGGCCTACACCCGGAAATTCAGTTACTTGAGTGTGCTGGAGCTGCCGCAAGGTTCGATCGATTTCGGCAAGAACATCCCGGCCCAGGATGTTCATTTGATCGGGCCAACCGTGGAATTGATCGCGCGAGAAAAGCTCCATCCGGCGTTATCAGATCTGCTGCTTGAGGCGGCGCATGAAGTGCATGGACGCGCCACGCTGCTGCAACACAAGGGCGAATTTCCGGCGGCTATCGAGCACGATATTGCTCTGAGCCCGTATGCGGTTCGGTATTATAAATCGGGCAAGACCTTCTTTTACCGGTTCCTGCCGTTTTGGCTGGCGAGTTTCACCAGCCGCGTGCTGGTCGTGTTTCTGCCGATCGTTATCGTGCTGATTCCGGCTTTACGCAGCATACCATTTTTTTACCGCTGGCAGATCCGAACACGGATTTATCGCCGGTATCGGGCTTTGCTGGTGTTGGAGCGGGAATTGTTGAAAGACCCGGATTCAGGCCCGCGAAAACAGTGGCACGAACGCTTGAACCAAATCGAGGCGGCGGTAAACCGGATGCGAGTGCCCGCCTCATTTGCCGACCAGTTTTACAGCCTGCGCGGACACATTGATTTTGTGCGCCGCCTGGTGGATGACGCCACCCGCCCGACGGCGGAGGTGGCACAGGAGAGATGACCGCGCTTACACGTCCGCGTAGCGGGCCTTGAGCATGGCTGAGAACCGGGCCGCCTTCATCTTGCGCCGCCGGCGGGCGCTCGGCTTTTCGAAACGCCGCCGCAACCGGAATTGCTGGAGTGTTTGTTCGCGGTCCAACTTCTTTCGGAGCCGGCGAATAGCAACTTCGACGGGTTCTCCCTTTCTCAGTTTAATCTCTGACATACGGTAATATTGTTCGCAAACAGGCCGGCAACCGCCAGGCTCTGCAACAGGGCGTCCCGACACGGGACTCGCAACCTGAATTGCTAAGCTTACGCAGCCGTCAGGGGAAGTAAAGTCCGATAATCTTTGATTAAACACTGCCTCAGGGTCGGTTGGCCATTGACCTTAACCGCCAATGAATGAGCAGAAACGCGCATCGGTAGGGACGCCGTCCCCGGCGTCCCGGATTCTCATTAACGACCGTGATTCGCGGTTGAGAACCCTGCATCGCGCCCTCGGCCACAGACATCTGCTTTGGCCGAGGGCGAGTGCACAACTGCTCGATGCCGAAGCACCAAGGTGTAATTAGCGCAGGATGGCCCGGTAGAAAGTGGTTCCGTTGGGCAGGGTATTGGTATATGGCGAACTAGCCGTGTTCGTAGTCCAAGGACCGAAGGCAGACGGCGCCTCCAACAATGTGCCGTGACTCCACGACAGAACAGTATGTCCGCCAATCAACTGGATTCTAAGCGAGACTGGCGCGCCGGCGTAACCCACCGAGTTAAGCAGGGCCACCTGGGACGGTGTCAGCGCGTAGTTAAAGACGGCCACTTCATCAATTCGCCCGTTGAAGGTGCGGTTGGCGCCGGTGATATCAGCGCCTATATACCAAGTGCCGGTTTTGGCCTCAACGCTGTTGGCGACGGTGGTATTCGCGGAGAGCAGGTTATCGGCGTTGGCCGGATCGGTCATGTAAACGACCGCGTTGGTTGGAGTAACGACCAGGGCCACGAAGGACCATTGATTGAGCGGTGGCACCAGGTTGGAACTCCAGGTGGCGTTGTAAGTAGCCGCGTTGTTATTGTTCCAGGTATACCCCAGGTGGCCGCCGGTATAGCCAAAGCCGCCCGGGTTGTTGCCGCTACGGTTAACCTCAAGACCGCAGAAACTGTCCGGCTCCAGCGTAGGATTTATCCACATGGTAAATGTGGCCATGTTGGTGTTGAGTGTTCCGAAATTATTGGTAACGCAGGTGGCGATATTGTTGCTCGTGGAAGCAAGCGCGTAATTATTGGCGTCGAAGCCAATGTATTGCGGCGGCTGAGGTCCAAGTATGCCCTGGAAACCGTTGCTGGCGCTCAAGCCGTAGGTGCCGGCGTTGCCGCCCCAGTAATCATTGGCGACCGCACTGCCTAAGCTGGGATCATTCGTTTCATTCAGCCGGTAGTAAGCAATCGGATTCAAACCGATCGCGATGGACTCATAGCCACCCGGCGTAGGCACAATGACGTTAAGCGAGGCAACCGAACTGGTGATCGAGCCGTACGAGTTGGTAATCACGCAATCGTACGTACCAACATTTAGGTTGGAAACCGCGCTGATCGAGAGATTCGGGCCCGTGGCGCCCGAGACCGTGCCGCCGTTGGGAAGCGCGACACCGTTGGTGCGCCATTGATAAACCAGCGGGCTGCTGCCGAGAACCGTCACGGAAAGCGTGAAAGGACGGCCGACATAAAGGGTCTTGGAGGTGGGTTGAGCCGTAACTTGCGGTGGCAACCCACTGACACCAATGCCGGTGGCAAACAGAGATGCAAGTTCGCCCGGTGAGAGGGCGCGATGCCACACGGCGACTTCGTCGATCAGACCATTGAAATAATTGCTCGGGCCGGCATCGAGGATGCCGCCACCGCCAATGTGGTAGGGATTACCGGCGCCGACACCGTAATTCGTGGTAACGCCTGCCGCACTGGATTGAAAGACAGCGTAGCCACCGGACCCGTTCGTGGTGAAGAGGTAGAGGTTCAAATTCGTGCCATCGCCTGTCGCCGCGGTAAAGTACCACTGGCCTGGATTCATCAGGCTTTGGTTCAGGTACGCCGCACCACCGTTGGCAGTCCAGCAACCCAGTTGGGCCACTCCATCAGAACCAAGGCCATGGAAGCCATACTCGACCGCATCATTCTGGCCAAACAGACCGGTTCGCTGCAGTTGGAACGCGTTCATATTAAACCAACCCGCGTCGGTAAATTGAGGCTGGTTGCTGAGAAGCAGTTGTCCAGTCTCCGTGAATGAGTCGAAGCCATTATAGGCGTAAGCGGAATTAGTGCTTTCCAATCCAGGGAAATCAGGGGGCTGCGGTCCATTCTGAGCTGTGGCCACATCAAAATTGGAGGCGATGATTCCACCCCAATAGTCGTAGGCATACACGCTGCTCGGCGGCTCATTAAAACGCCAATAGTCCAGCGGATTGAGGGCTTGAAGGGCAGTTTCGTAAGGACTGAACGCGGCGGGCGGGGTCACAACCGCGAGATTAGCCGGCTCCGTAGTGGCGGTGCCAACCACGTTTTGGACGACGCAAAGATAGTTGGCAGCGTCTGCTGCGCCGACGTTCGAGAGGACCAGGTTGGGAGTGTTAGCCCCGGAAACATTCCCTCCATTCGTAAGGTCAACCGGGCCGCCACCGGTGTCCTTTCGCCACTTATAAGTCAAGGCCAGGAAAGGATCGCCCGACGCCTGAACAGTGAATCTGGCATTTCGCCCCGTATAGAGAGCCAATGGTTGCGGTTGGGAAACAATCGACGGCGAGAAAGCACCCTGATGAAGTGACTTTTTGTAAAGATTATACACTTCCAGCGCCGGCATTGAATAATTGAATACAGCCACATCGTCGATGGACCCGACAAAAGAGCGGCCCTGCGGAGTGGCAGCGGAAGAAGGATCGACTCCGATACACGTTAGACCGCCGAAGGAGCAGATCGGATTGGTGAAATTGTTGGTAGCAGTGAGGAGAGCGTTGGTATTGTACACCCAAAGCACGGCATTTGTGGGGGTAATAACCATG
>CAZUVM010000133.1:0-35003 GCA_964623885.1 uncultured Verrucomicrobiota bacterium | reverse complement strand
TCCCTTTCCGGACTTGATGCTGCTGGATTTGAATATGCCGCGGATGAACGGGTTCGAGTTGCTGCAGCGGGTGCGGGCGGATTCGCGGTGCGGCCGTCTGATGGTTCATGTCCTGACTGCTTCTTCTTTGCAAGCAGACGTGGAGCGCGCGTATGAACTACGCGCGAACAGCTATACGGTGAAGCCCAGCCGGTTCGACGAACTAGTCGGTTTTGTTACGACGCTTCATCAATGGCACGGATACGTTAAGCGCGCCAAATCGGCAGCGGACCTGAAATGTCACGGGCCGTAATACCCGGCCAAGAGCTGCTTTCCATTTGCGAAACCGGGCGTCCTAGGTAGGTTGGAAGCCATGGGACAAAAGACCTCGAAGGCGCGAGGTGAGGAGGATGCTGGTGCCAACTCACCTGCGACAACGAATATAACCGAGCAACGCTGTGCCAGCGGCGTGGAAGGATTTGATGCCATTACCGCTGGCGGTTTGCCCGCCGGCTGTGTCTACCTTGTGCAAGGCGACCCCGGCTCCGGCAAAACGACATTGGCATTGCAGTTTTTACTGGAAGGAGTCCGCCGAGGTGAATCGGTGTTCTATATCACATTATCCGAGACACGGGAGGAACTATTACGGGTAGCACGCTCACATGGGTGGAGCCTGGACCACATTCCCCTGCTCGAGATTTCCGCCATCGAATCCATGGTACAGCCGGAGGCGCAAACCACCGTCTTTCACTCCTCGGAGTTGGAGTTGAACCAGCTCACAAAACTACTGCTGGAGGAATTGCGCCGCCGCAGAGCAAGCCGCGTCGTATTCGATTCTTTGTCGGAATACCGATTGCTGGCGGAGACGCCGCTGCGATATCGGCGGGCGCTGTTGAATCTCAAGGCGGAATTTGCGAAATGCGGGAGCACCGTGCTGCTGCTGGATGACAAAATGGGTACTGGCATCATCGGGGCCGATCCTCATGTCTTAAGTCTGGCGCACGGCGTTGTCGAAATGCAACAACTCTCACCGGACTACGGCATGTCGCGCCGGCGGTTGCGTGTCGTAAAGATGCGCGGTGTTAAATTCAGCGAGGGCTACCATGATTATATCATCGCCACGGGAGGCCTTAGGACTTTTCCACGGCTGGTTGCGGCCGAACACCGAGTCGAATTCCATCAGGAAAAAGTATCCAGCGGCTTGCCTGAACTGGATGCGCTCTTCGGTGGCGGACTCGACCGCGGTACCACTGCGTTGATTCTAGGACCGGCGGGCGCCGGCAAGTCCAGCCTCGCCTTGCGGTATGCATGGCAGGCAAGTCGTCAGGGAGAACGCGGCATGCTTTTCGCATTCGATGAAACCCGTGGTGTGCTGCTGGAGCGCGCACAGCAGTTGGGAATGGATGTGACCAAAGCAATTGAAAGCGGGGTCCTCGACGTTCAACAGGTGGATCCGGCCGAGCTTTCGCCCGGCGAATTTGCAGCCCGCATCGTCAGTGGCGTAAAGAGTGGATGCAAACTGGTCGTGATTGACAGCCTGAACGGGTATCTGAACGCCATGCCGGGTGAGCAGTACTTAAGCAATCAACTGCACGAGCTCTGCGCCTATCTTAATCAACAGGGAGTATTGACCATACTGATTCTGGCCCAACACGGGCTGCTCGGCAACACGGTGGCACCCGTGGACCTCAGCTACCTGGCCGATGCAGTGGTGAACCTCCGCTACTTTGAGGCCAACGGCGAAGTCAAACTAGCGCTCTCAATGATCAAAAAACGCAGTGGCGAACACGAGAAAACCATCCGGGAATTCAAACTCGAAAGTGGGAGAGGTGTCCGGATTGGGCCACCGTTGAAGGAATTTGAAGGAGTGCTGACCGGAGTGCCCAGGTTTGTCGGCGGAGCCGGCCAGATGATGAAGATATCCGATGCCGGCCAATAACCCAGAAGAGCGGGTGATTATCATCGCGCCGGTAGGCCAGGACGCCAGCGCGATGGCCCGAGTGTTACAGGACCACAGGCTGGAAGTCCAGGCGTGTAATAGCGTCAGCGAGGTATGCCGGGCGTTGGTTCCTGCAGCGGGTGTTTTGCTGCTTACAGAAGAAGTATTCGAACTCGTCGGTAGTGGCGACCTGCTGGAGACGCTCCGGGGACAGCCTTCCTGGTCGGAACTGCCTTTGATCATCTTGACGCAAGGCGGAGAGCCCAGGTTTGGCCGTCTGCTCGAGATGGCCGCTTCGGCAGCCGGCAGTGTCACTTTGCTGGAGCGGCCTCTCGGCACCGTCACGCTGCTGCGTTCGGTGCAAGCGGCCCTACGATCGCGGCGCCGGCAGTATCAAGTCCGCGACTTGCTCGAAGACAGCCGGCGACGCGCGCGCGAGCTCGAATCCGCCAATGCCGAGGCTGAGCGCGAATTGGCTGAGCGGAAGCGAGCCGAGCAACTCCTGGCCCGGCGGGCGCGGGAGCAGGCGGCGTTGTACCAGTTCACCAATGCATTGCAGCGAGCCCGCTCCTTGAATGATGTTTACGAGGCCGCTTTGGACGCGATCTTCAGCGCCCTGGCCTGTCAGCGCGCGTCCATCCTCCTCTTTGATGATCACGGAATCATGCGGTTTGTAGCCTGGCGCGGCCTTTCAGAACTTTACCGTAAAGCCGTCGAGGGTCACTCACCCTGGAAACGCGGCGAGCGGGATCCCAATCCCATCCCGGTCGGTGATGTTGAAAAGGGAGGTTTTTCTCAAACACTGAAGAAGGAGATCCGGAGCGAAGGCATCGGCGCATTGGCCTTTGTTCCGCTCGTGGCCGACGGCAATTTGATCGGCAAGTTCATGACTTATTACGATGCGCCACATGCATTCGCGACCGAAGAACTGGAACTTGCATTGACCCTGGCGCGGCAGATCGGATTGGGCGTGGAGCGGAGGCGCGCGGAAGATGCCAAAGGCCGGCTCGCGGCCATCATCGAATCTTCTGAGGATGCCATTATCAGCAAAGACCTCAACGGGGTTATTACGAGTTGGAATCGGGGCGCGGAGCGGCTCTTCGGATGGAAAGAGGAGGAAGCCATCGGGCGGCCCATAACATTGATCATTCCCGAGGATAGGCTCGAAGAGGAACCACGCATTCTGGCTCGCATTCGACGCGGTGAGGCGATCGAGCATTACGAGACGGTGCGCCGAAGCAAGGACGGGCGATTGATCCACATCTCGCTGACGGTATCACCGATTCTGGGTGCACAAGGAAAAGTGGTGGGAGCATCGAAGATTGCCCGGGACTTCACGGACTGGAAACAAGCCGAACAAGAGTTGCGGCAGAGTGAGGAGCGTTATCGCACTTTGGTTGAACAGGTGAAGGATTACGCGATTTTCCGTATGGACAACGAGGGCCGGCCGACAAGCTGGAACGAAGGGGTGCGGCGGGTGCTGGGCTTTGAGGAAGCTGACTTTATCGGCCAGGATGTTTCTCGTATTTTCACGCCCGAAGACGTGCAGGCCGGAGTGCCGTGGCGGGAACTTCGGGAAGCTGCCGAGAAGGGAACGGCCGGCAACGATCGTTGGCTGGTGCGAGCGGACCAAAAGTGCTTCTACGCAACGGGAGTAACGACGGCCCTCAGGGACGAAACAGGCAAGCATATTGGATTCACCAAGGTGCTGCGCGACACAACGGCGCTGGCCGAGGCACAGGCCGCCCTTCGAGCTCACACGGTAAACCTTGAGCATACCGTGGCGGCGCGAACCAAGGATCTACAGGCATCAAATGAACAATTGGAAGCTTTCGTCTACTCAATTGCTCATGATCTGCGCACGCCCCTGCGCGCCATCACCGGTTACGCGCAGTTACTGCAGGATGATTATGCGGGGAAACTCGAAGAACCAGGCAAGGGCCTGCTGCGGCGCATTCACAGTTCGTCGGAATTCATGGACAAGCTCCTGCTGGATTTGCTCGCGTTCGGCCGCACCGCCAAAGCCGAAATCGAACTCAGCGAGGTGGACGTGCAAAAAGCATGGGACGGCGCGGTATTTCAGTGTGCGAGCCAAATCGAGCAAACGCATGCCGATGTTCGAGCGGAAGGACCCTTGCCGAAGGTGGTTGGGCACGAACCCACACTCGGGCAAACTCTGGCCAACCTGCTGAGCAACTCGCTGAAATTCGTTGCGCCCGGGGTTAAACCCAGCGTGCGTCTCCGACCCGAACCGCGGGCCCATTGGGTGAGGCTATGGGTGGAAGATAACGGGTTGGGAATCCCCCCGGACCAGCGAGAACGCATCTTTCGTGTCTTCGAGCGATTGCATGGAGCCAGCTTTCCCGGCACTGGCATTGGTCTTTCAATTGTGAGGAAAGGTGTCGAGCGCATGGGCGGCACCGTGGGACTGGAATCCGAGCCGGGAAAAGGAAGCCGCTTCTGGATCGAACTGCCGATGGCGAACGGAGTCGGAGAGCACAAAGAGTGAGAGGAGAGGTCCGGAACAGTTGGAAGGGAACCGAAGTCCACGGCCAGGGTTTGGACGCACTCTGAAATTTGGCCCCTTAGCGCCGACCGTTGTTTCCGAATAGTTCTCCGCTTGGCCGGAAGTGACTCAAATGGCGCGTAATTTCACAGACATTTTTCCTTGAGGCGTTCCGCGGGAGAAATAGCCAGGTCATGTAACCCAATCGCCATGTCCCCGACACATTGGTAACTGGAAAATCACAATTGTCATGTTTACGAGAGCGGAGCGTGTGTGGTTCAGTGCAAGCGGAAGACGGGGAACCAAAGAAACAAACCAAACGTATGAACACCGAAATGCAACTGAATCAACCGAACCAGATGAAGAAATCGCTTAAATTAAACGGCCTGTTTCCTGAACAGGCTCGGAATCTGCAGAAGCCCGCGATGTTTAGTGCCCTCGCAGCGGGTACACTGCTGGCGGCGTGGTCCGCAATGGCACAGCCATTTCCACCATCGCCGGTCGGAACGATTTTCGTAATCGCAATGGAAAATCACAACTTCACGCAACCGGCAACGATGACCAGTCCTCAGCAGATTCTGGGCAACCCGGCCGCACCGTATATCAACAGCCTGATTACGCCGGGCGGTTCGAATGCGGTGCAGGTTTCTTACGCCACCGCCTACGACAACGCGGGATTCCACGTGCATCCGTCGGAGCCAAACTATGTTTGGGCCGAAGCCGGCACAGATTTCGGAGTCCATACTGACGCCGATCCTCGAGTGGCTAATGGGAACACGTTTTATGCTGAATCGATCCACTTCGCCGCGCAGTTGAACGCGGCGGGCATCGCGTGGAAGAATTACCAGGAGGACGTGCAGTTGAGCGTGAGCCCGACCAACAGCGCCTCGGGAACCGGTGCTCCGGTCAATGCTTACAACGGCTCGACGCAATACAACTACGCGGTGAAGCACAACCCGATGGCGTTTTTCTCGGACACAGCGGTCCAGAACGTTTATCCCCTCGCACAGCTAATCACGGATATCCAGAACAATACCGTTGGCCGTTACAACTGGATCACGCCGAACCAATATAATGACGCGCACAGTTCATTGAGCGGCGGGTTTACCTACCAGGGCGTGCATTATACCGGCGACCAATCCGCCATTGCTGTCGGCGATAACTTTCTTTCCCAAATCGTGCCCCAAATCATGGCTTCTGCAGCCTACCAGAACAACGGGGTGATCGTCATTTGGTGGGACGAGTCCGAAGGGGGCGATGACACCAGCCGAACGATTCCTGAGATCATTATTTCCCCGCTGGCCAAAGGTAACGCCTACGCCAGCTCCGTATCACTCAATCATTCGTCGGACATCAAGACCTGGGAAGAAGTTCTGGGACTGCCCTTCATTAACAATGCGATTCCGGCCAACGAGACTAACAGCATCGCTGGTTACAACAACGTCGCTGTCGTCAACGATCTGAGAGACTTGTTTGTGCCCGGGGCAATTCCGGCGCCGCGAAGCACGTTGGTGACCGCCGAAGGCCCTGCATTCAATCCGCACACCGGTCTAGTCACGCAAGTGGTTCACGTGTCGAACAACGGCACTACGCCGGTGCCCGGACCGGTATGGTTGGCTCTGGACGACCTCAACGCGAATGTAACGCTTTTGAACGCTGCCGGCACCACAAGTGTTTTGTCGCCGCTTGGCAGCCCGTATGTCGGCGTTCCCGTTGGAGGGGATGGGGTGCTGCGTCCGTTCGAAACGAAGACTGTGTTGCTGCAGTTTTCCGACCCCAATAATGGACCCCTTGGCTACACGCCACGAGTGCTCAACGTCATGCCGGCACCCTAAAGGGCATTCAGAACGACTTTTTGATCAGCGCCGCCGGCGGTCTCGAGTTGCCGGCGGCGTTTGCATTTGGTCCATTTGGGTCGGAGATGCGGCTCGACACATCGAATCCGATTATGCACACTTCGCAGCTGACGACCCATGTTGACAGGCGCGCGCATCCTGCTCATACGCCTGGGTGGCCTCGGCGACGTGGTCTTCACCCTCCCAGCGGTCAATGCGATTCGTGGAGCATTTCCAGATGCGAAACTGACGTACTTAACCTATCGGGAGTTTGCCCCGGTGCTGCAAGGATTTGGTGAATTCGAGACCGTATTGACGTTGGATCGAGCCGGGTACAAGGCACTGAATCCAAAAGTGATTCTAGGCGAAACCGTCGGCCTCATATCGCGCCTGGTGCGGTCGAGATTTGCGCTGGCGATCGATTTTCAGAGCTTCGGTGAGACCGCATGGATGACGTGGTGGAGTGGCGCCCCGCTGCGCTGGGGAAACGTTTATCGCCCGAACCGAAGCTGGGCTTACACGCATCCCGTAACCCGGGACCAATCACTGCACCCGATTGACTATGACCTGGCAGTGTTGCGGAAGGCAGGTAGTATTCAGAAGTCGTGTTCCGCTCAAGAATTTTCAGTGCCGGAAACAGCAAAAGGTGAGGCCAAACGATGGTTTAGCGAGCATAACCTGGAGCCGCAGCGACCGACGTTGTTGCTTCACCCATTCACCAGCACTCCGGAAAAGAACTGGCCGCTGGATTTTTACCTCGGCATCGCAAGGCGCGGGCGCGAACAGGGTCTGCAGATTGTTTTTGGAGGCGGACCTGGAGATCGGGTGGGTCTTGAGCCGGCGCGGGCCGCTGGATTCGCGGTGGCTGCCGGCGCGCCGCTGATCGTCAGCGCAGCTCTGGCGTTGTTATCGACGGTAGTCGTGGGTGGCGATTCGGGCTTGCCCCATCTGGCTGTGGCAATGGGTCGGCGTGTAGTAATGATCATGAAATCAGTCCAGCCCGGAGCCTGCTATCCTTTTGGGCATAAGGATTGGGCGATAGTTCCAGCGGGCGGGCAGCCGGTTTCCTCGATTACCATCGACGCGGTGTGGCAAGGTTGCAGGCAGGCGTTAACAGAGATCGGGATCAACCGACCACAGAATCCAGCCGCGGCAGGCCACGCCATTGACGGCACATAAACCCTGCTATGGTGACGAGCAATGCTGCTGCATCCAATAAACATCCACATTGTTCGGGCTGGGAATGTTTAGCTGCAGGCTCTGGCCGACGGGCGGGGTCGTTCTGGGATCACGCCAGCGGTGGATTTCGGAATGACCATCGGCAAAGGAAAACCCGCAGGCTTTATTATGATAGCTGGCGGGGTAATCCACGATTTTGGTCTGTGCCAAATTAGGATATCCATCCGACTCGGTCACAAAATAGGCGTCGTTAATACTATCCTGGCGTTCGTCCAGAATGACGAAAGTCATCGACGGCCCAGGCTGGACCATTTGTGCCAGTCTCCGGTATACAATCCAGGGAGGGACCGTATTGAGGCCCCAATATCCCAGGTACCCGTTGGCTCCGGAGTCGCCATTGCCACCCACCCAGTTGCTCATGGAAATGCTGCGGCGGGGAACTCGCTGGCCCTGCGGGTTAAGACCATAGGAGGTGTCCGCCGGACAGTGCCAGATTCCAATAGAATTGCCGCAGTAAGGCCAAATGGCTCCCTGTTTAAGAGTAGTGTCGTAGTTCCAATTATCCACATAGGTTGGATTAACATCATCGAGAATGCCTTTGACCCAGACATATTGCGGATAAACGTTGACGCTATAAGCGAAAGGCAATAGGTCGCGGCTATCCTCCGCATACAGGCGCCAAGCCGTCATGAGCTGGCGTGTGTTGTTCATGCACTGGATGCCCTGCGCCTTCAGCTTCGATTTGGTCAGAGCCGGCAGGAGCATGGCGGCAAGGATGGCGATGATGGCAATTACGACCAGCAGTTCAATGAGGGTAAAGCCTGAACGTTTTCCGCTTTGCACCCGCCGAAGCGCGATTCGCCCGTTTGCCATAAGGAGAGCAATGATTCTCTGGCTGACTCAGGGTAGCCTATCCGAGTCAGGATCGAAGGTCAAAGATAATCAGGAACGGTATTACCCGCCGACTTGGGCACGGGCTTCCGCCGCCAACGGAGTGCTCAGGTAGCGTTCGCCGGTTGAACAGGCGATGGTCACGATCATCTTGCCTTTATTCTCCGGTCGCTTGGCCACTTGTATGGCTGCCCATACATTGGCGCCCGAGGAGATACCGGCCAAAATGCCCTCTTCCTTAGCCAAGCGGCGCGCCATGGCAAAGGCATCATCATTGGTGACTTGGATGCATTCGTGGATTTGAGCGTTTCCCTGCGAGTCTTTCATGTGCAGGTTTTTGGGGATGAAACCAGCGCCGGTGCCTTGAATTTTGTGCGGGCCTGGTTTGAGAGGTTGGCCAGCCAAAGTTTGGGAAATAACGGGGGAATCCTTAGGTTCGACAGCAATAGCCTGGAAAGAAGCCTTGCGCGGTTTGATCACCTCATAGCAGCCGGTAATCGTGCCCCCGGTGCCGACAGCAGAAATCAGGATGTCAACTTTGCCGTCGGTATCCTGCCAGATTTCTTCGGCGGTGGTTTTACGATGGATCTCCGGGTTCGCGCCATTGTCGAACTGCTGGGGGATCCAGGAGTTTGGGGTTTCCTTGGCCAACTGTTCCGCTTTGGCAATGGCGCCTTTCATGCCTTCAGTGCCCGGAGTCAGAACAAGCCGTGCGCCGAGCATGGCTAGCAACGTGCGCCGCTCCAGGGACATTGTCTCGGGCATCGTCAGAATGAGCTGGTAACCACGAGCGGCGGCAACAAACGCCAGCGCAATACCGGTGTTGCCGCTGGTCGGCTCAATGATGACAGTGTCGCGCTTGAGCACACCTCGCTTTTCGGCATCGTCGATCATGGACATCCCGATCCTGTCCTTCACGCTGCCCAACGGATTGAAAAACTCGCACTTGAGCAAAATGGTTGCGGGTGCTCCATCAGTCACTTTATTCAGCCGCACCAGTGGGGTTCGACCGACGGTTTCGACGATGTTGTTATAAATGCGTCCCATAAGAATCCAGTTAGGTTTTAGCGCTTGAGTTGGGTGAATCTTCCCGAATCGTCCGCGCAAGGCAAGCGATTTATCGGGACCCAAAGCCGGTGCATGAACCTTCGTGAGCTGGGTGGGCCTCATGTCTGAGCCCGAACGATGCAGTTATCTGGTGGGAGCGCGCCCACCTCGGGCGCTGCCAACCGGCGCCCCCGCCGGTTGGTGCGTTGTCGGCCCAAGCTTACCAAATAGTGAGTAGAAATGACGAAGCAGGAATGCAGTTGGCGGGGACGCCAACTGCTGCGCCCGAGGCGGGCGCGCTCCCTTCCATTGAATTGTTCCGGCTTAGGGCGTATTTGGAAAATGCTGAATTTAAGCCGGAGTGCCGTCCGGCCAGGTCTTGATTTCCGCGTGGGCAGCGTCCCTGCCGCTGCGAGCGGGGACCGCTTGGGCTCCGCCAGCATTTCCAAACGGGCTCTGAAGCTTGTTTTTCCCATTTGACAGGTTCAAAAGTTGGGCTACCTAGAGAATGAGAAGCAGGTTTTCCCGTTGGCATCGCAGCATGCCGTACCGCTGTGTACGGGAGCCTGGCTGGACTTAAAAACTAAAAGTACGAAAGGACAATCAATGGTTAAGTTACATGCAGCAGTATTAACCGTAATTATGGTAGGGATGGCTGGCACGGGTCACGCAAACGCGGCAACGATTTATGGTGAAGGGCCCTATTTCCATGTGGATGGCGGTTTGGCCTGGATTCAGGATTTTAATACCGATCTGCCCGGCTTCCCGGGGAGGTTGCATTTGGATCCTGGAGTTCGACTGGGTATCGGGCCTGGCTACACGCTCTTCTCGGGACAGACATTCGAGGCGGCGGTGCAGTTCGAGACCGGCTTTATTTACAATAAACTAGACCGCTTCGATTCCGCCGATTTCGGGCCGCTTTCAGCTCGAGGCGAATTCTGGCAGATCCCATTTCTGGCAGAGATTCTCTACACGTTCAAGGTAGGGCCGATAGTGGTACCTTACATAGGAGTTGGGGGTGGCGGGGTCTACAGCCGCTTGGATTTTGATTCGTTTGAGGAACAGCCTGTCGGTGCACGGTCAAGCGAAACGGACGGCGCATTCCAAGCTATGGCTGGTGTGCGTTTCAAGCTCGATGATGCGAATGAACTAGGCATCGGCTACAAGTTCCTGGCCACATTTCCCGGCTCAGTTGACTATATAGGTACGCATTCGGTCTCGCTCGTCTACGTGCTTAGGTTTTAGAGAACTGGATTGGTGGATTAATTGGAGCGCGCGTCTTTCAACGATCCAAAAATCCGTTATTCCAAAAATTCCGATTATCCCCCATCCGGGTCACCGCTGTACACATAAAGTCCCCGCCCGGCCTTTCGGCCGAACAGGGACTAAATGGGGGATGGGAGTTCGCCACGCTCTCTTTCCCGTGCTGGCATTGGGCGCGCCCGCAGTGCGGGGCTGCCAGCTTCCCGACGCTATTCTCCACGGCAAGCGGAGTCATCGGCCTCGTAGCAGGGCCGTTCAGCGCCTTGCGACCGCTGAATTTCGAGTGAGGCTTTTCAGCTCGCTTGAACTGGTGGTTGCGCCACCGGCTTGCGAACCAGGCAAAGACACGTCTGTAACTGCTTGTCCGCGTCTCTACCACTTAGCGCCAGGTCTGCCGCCGCTTTTGACGGCGCGTTCGCCCGGTGCCACGGGTCTCGCCTCTTCACTCTCAGGTTGCCTTTCATTCACAGGCCAGCGACGACGTTTTTACCATCGCCGGCGTTTCGGAAGTTTTTCACGGGTCCTGCCGTGGCCGCGTGTCCTTCCCGATCCGAGCGCTCATTTTGTCCCGCCTTTCGGCGTCTTTCCTTTGGCTGACCTCCTTGCGGAGACCGCCAGAGTCACTCGCCCGTGCTGATGCACAGTAGCAACCGTTTACCCTCTGGGTAACTGCGATTCGCCCGAACTCGAAACTTCTCCGGGCTACTTAACCCGATTCGGAGCGGTTTCTAATCGCCCCTCATCGCACAGTTCCTTTTTCGCGTATACTGACGATGCGCGAACATCATCAGAGGAACTGGTGAATCCTGCCTCCCCGGCCGCATCTTTCGACGCCGCTTTCAGAGGAGCTGAGCCAACCAGCCTGGCCCAACCTTTCCCCAGTCACCTGGGATTATCTTTGAGACATTCAGCTTCAATCTGTTGACTGTCGCTGCTTACCTCAGTTCTTTCAATGAACTGCGGACACCTTATCAAAGTTTTTTAAATAGACAATGAAAACTTATGCACAAGGTTATTCACCGTTCCGCCTTTTGCGCCAACCCAGAGCACTTCGAGTGCGCCTGCTGAAATCAAGGGTATTCTCCTACGCACCACAACATTATTCACCACGAGGCTGCTTTGAAAAAGCCGCTTGTGAACAAGTCGCCTAACCAAGAGGAATTCAGGCCGGTGCTGCCGATGCTGAAGCAGCATTGACCGGCGCTGGTATCAGCGCAGGCGCACTGGATGGTTGGGTGGAAGCTGCCGGTGCAGCCGACGCGGCCGTTACGGGACCGGCAGTTTTCCTGCGTTTAGTCGCGGTCTTCTTGCGTTTTAGATATTTTTTCCGACGTTGCCGCTTCAGGGCTTTGTTGTATTGCTTGCTCATACTTCTTTACTTTGTTAGCGCGATTCGATTTGTTTTCGCACTATGAAGATTCATAGGCAGGCTTTCAACTTCTATTTGGCATGCCTAGCGGCGCTGGTGCTGTTCGGGGGCTGCAAGACCGAAAAATCCGAGGAGAAAAAAATATTGGCCACACTGCGGTTGCATCAGGAGGTCCACCCCGACCCGACCGGCCACAGCGAAACGGTAACCGTGCACCGCGATCCGGAAATCAAAATGACTATTGACAAGGAAGCGTTCCTGAACGGCTCAGCCGTTAAGGAAGCAAAAGTCATCGACGTCATGGGGGGCTTCGCCCTGCAATTCCAGTTTGACCGGCAAGGAACATGGTTATTAGAGGAGTTTACCGCGAACGCTCGCGGCCGACACATCGCCATTTTTAGTCAGTTCGAAAAGCCGTCCGAGAAGAAGCTCAACGCGGGTCGCTGGCTGGCCGCTCCCTTGATCTCCAATATTATTACGAACGGCGTGTTAACGTTCACGCCCGATGCCACGCGGGAAGAGGCGCAAGATATAGCCCTGGGCCTGAATAATGTGGCGCGGATGCTGGAAACCGGCAAAGAGCCGAAGTTCTAGTAATCACTGGGGCCTGACGGTGCCTTCGATCGCGAGGAGGTTTTTCAAGTGTCCATCTGCGTAGAGAAAATTCTGCGCCTTGGCCGGACCACGGGCGATGTGGAATTTTTCTTTGTCGAACATCAGGGGGATTTGGACGGGAGCGAAGTCCATTTGCAGAATCTTGAGATGATCGGCGTCCTGCCCATTGACGAGGTTGTTCCAGGCATAGCTGCTGCCGGTGGTCTCAAACACTTCCTGCCGATCGGAGGGGCAGCGCAGAACGTTCGGATTGCCGAGATAGTTGGAGAGGACCTGGTCGGGAGCCGGCACATCGTTGGTGGTGGTCAAACTCCGGTCCTGCATCACGGGAAGGTGATTATGGTTATCCTGGGTATAGAGCTGGAGCGAGAGGCCGATTTGGTGAAGGTTGCCAAGGCAGGCGGTTGCGCGGCCGGACTCTTTGGCGCGGCCCAGAGCGGGCAGCAGCAAAGCCGTGAGCACACTGATAACGGCAAGAACGACCAACAATTCAATCAGCGTAAAAGCATTCGCGCGTGTGCGGGCTGGCCGGCCGATCTGGCTAATCTCGACATTTTGAGTCCGAGCGTGTTGTGAAAATGCTGGCGCTGAGCCGGAATGCGACCGGTTCCCAGCCGTAGTCTCCGGGCACGCGCTCATTCCGACCGCTGCGAGCGGGGACCGCTCGCGCTCCGCAGCATTTTCCAAACAGTCGCTCAGCAGAGGCGTGTTCACCGTTCACGAAACGGCCGGCCGCTTTCCATCACGCGCTGCAGTTCCTCAAGGACCGGCGCCAGCTCGGCCTTGGTTTGGGCGGAACTCTCGGTATAGAAAGTCTTCAAACCGATGGTGCGAATTTTCGCCTGCAATTCAGGGCTGAGCACGGGTGGTCCATTAGTGCCCGCGGGCGAATTGGTACCCGAGGAATCGCCATCGCCTTGCAACCTGGCCTGGGCATCCCGGAGCCGACGCAGGGAATCATCGATGGCGCGGCGACGCTGGTCCTGGGGCAGTTGCTCGAATGAAGCCAGCATTTGTTTGAAACCGGTCGGCATGGTGGCATCAATGAACTCAGCCTTCTCCTCCTCGGTCATCTGGTCGAGCCAGTTCCAGGTGATGCGCTCGAGGCGGGCTTTACGGCGTTCTTCGATGGACAATGCGTTCAGCATGTCGGCCAGGCGGCGAATAGCGCGAGCGCGAGCTTCGCCGGTTAACTCATTGAGGCGCGTTGATTGCGCATACGCCTTCACCTTGTCTGCGGTGACGCGCGCGTGTTTGGCAATGGAATAGCCGGTGAGTGCCAATCCCCAGATCGCCAACACCGCCAAGGAGCAATAAAGCGCAGGCCGCCACCGACGGTTCAACATGAGTTAAATTTAGCGTGACGGCGCAAAGGTGCGATAAAAATAATTCACATGCCCATTACGTGACAATTTCACAAATGCATGCTATAAGTTCTTCAATTCCTTGAAACGGCTAATACGGAACCGCGCAACCCGTGCCTATTTAACGGCTGACGGGAACTGGGGCGATTTTCCATTGGCCGAGGATTTTTCAGACGTGCACGATGCCCTGGTGGCGTGCCAGAAGCACGGGATCTCCGAAGTCGTGGACATGGTTTTGATCATGGGGGAAAAACCTTCCGATTGCTACGACGTTGCCTCGTCTCTTTTGCCCGGCCGACCGAGACACTGAAGGCAGTTGCCGGTGAAGCGTACGGGCTAATGGCAAAAAACCCGGCATCGATTTCCTGTAACCTTTTCCTAGGGAAAGTACGGTTCGGCGCTCGTTTGACTCATTGTTTTGATCGGCGGTAATGTGTTTTGGTGCCGCTCTGATTCCGCTTGCCCGTTGCAGTACCCAAACCTGGGCAAGCTCGACAAATCCAAACCAGACGGCACCTCTTACCTAGAATCCGAAGGGCGAAATCCGAGGACCCGAAAGAAGGAAAAAAGAGAAGAAGTTGGATGGGGGACGACTGGACGGCGTCCCGGTGCGGTCGAAGCGACGAATGATCCGGGCAAGCCGGGTACCCGCCTTCGCTCTGTTCAGTTCAAAGCGACGCCGCGGCGGATGTAGGTTGGGACATCCAGGTCTTCGCCTTTGTGGATGGTGGGTTCGCTTTTATCAAAGCGGCCTTTGGAAATGATTTCCAGGGGAAGCTGGGTTTGGCGGAGCTTGGGCGCGGGCTTACGTCCGCGCGAGCTCCCCTTCCCTTGCCGGGCCAATAGCTGGGCCATTTTTTCGGGCGGCAGCGTGGGAGCAGGCGGCACAAATCTGGATTCGGGTCGTGCTGGAGTCGTGCCGCGCAGTAGCTGCGTTTGGAGATCTTCGGCGGCGCCAGGCGCGATCCCGCGCGCGGCAGGGGCCTCCGCGGTCCTGCGCGCAGCTATGACGGTGACCGCCAGGCGTTCGGCAAAATGTTCGTCGATGGCGGCGCCCAAAGTGATTTGGGTGTGGGGACATTTGGCGTTGAGTTGTTCCATCAAGCGGTTCACTTCGGCCATGGTCAAATCGGAGCCGCCCAGGATGCTGACCAGGACGGAATCCGATTCCGCGAGCACATCGCCGCCATCGAGCATGGGATGGGCCAGCAGCTTATCGACGACGTCGCGGGAGCGGGTTGGGCCGAGGGCCTCGGCCACGGCGAACGCGTTTTCAGTGTGCGCGTCCCGGAGTTGCTCGCAGAGCTGGGCAAAGGGGACATCGAGCAAACCGCTATGGTGGAGCAAGCGCCACAAGCCGCGCACAACGTCCGCGAGGAGGGAATTGGTCAGCTTGAACGTCTCGATCACGCTGGTGTTCTCATCAATCAATTTGAAGACGGACTGGTTGCGCTGGCAGATCACGGCGTCGGCGGCTTCGCGCAGATCGGCCAAGCCCTGCTCGGCCAATTGCTGGCGGCGGTTGCCTTCACAATCGAAAGGTGTCAGCACGAAAGCAAGGGCGAGGGCGCCGGATTCGCGGGCGAGCCGGGCCACGACGGGGGCGCTGCCGGTGCCAGCGCCGCCGCCCAAGCCGGCGATAACAAAAACCACCGCGGCGCCTTCGCAGAGCGACTTGATATCCGCGGCGTGTTCTTCGGCCAGAGCGCGCGCGCGCTCGGGATCGCCACCCGAGCCCAGGCCGCGGAGCAAGCTGGTCTCAAGATGGACCTTATTGGCCGCGCGCGAAACGGCCAGCGACTCCGGGTCGGTATTGATGACGGCAAAGGCGTCAGGTGGCCAATGGTCGCCTAGCAATAATTCGAGGACCCGAACGCCGGTGTTGCCGAGGCCGATGACCTTTACGGTGAGCGGCTCGGGAGAGGATGAAGAATCAACATTGTCCATAAGCAATGAGCTAGCCTCTTTTGAAGAATTGGCCGAGGGTGGATTTGATGCCGTCGGCCAGGGAAGCTTTGGCGGCGCGTTTGCGTTGCTGGAAGGACCCGAACTTGACCAGGCCGATGGCGGTGGCGAACTCCGGCTGATCCAAGGCGGAGCGCAGGCCGCTGATGGAATTGGTTTTGCCCAGGGACACGGGCATCTGGAGGACCTGTTCCGCCAGCTTGGCGATTTGCGGGATGCGCGCTCCGCCACCGCAGAGGAAAACGCCGGAACGCAAATAATTCAGCGCATCAGCCTGTTCGAGGTCCTGCAGAATGAGCTGAAAGATTTCTTCGAGGCGGAGGCACATGATCCGGCGCAGGTTTTCCAGGCTCAGGGTTTTGAGGGGCAGGCCCAGCTCATTGGAAATCGTAAGCGTCTGGCCGGCAACTTGCGGTTCGAGCAACGCCGAACCGTGCTCGAGCTTGAGCTGTTCGGCCCGGCTGAGAGGCACCTTCAATCCATAAGCCAAGTCGTTGGAAACGTGGTCACCGCCGACGGCGAGCACACCGGTGTGTTTAATGATGCCATTGCAGTAAACGACGTATTCGGTGGTGCCGCCGCCGATATCGATCACCACAGAACCGAGTTCCTTTTGTTCGTTGGTCAGCAAGGCGAGCGAGGAAGCGAGGCCGTTAAAGACGATATCGTCGACTTCGATCTGCAAACCTTTGACGGTGCGAATCGCGTTTTGGAGGCGGTTCAGGTTGCCGTGGACAACGTGCACATCGACTTCCACGCGGGCCCCGAGCATGCCGACAGGATTGGTAATGCCGTCCTGACCGTCCACGAGGAAGTGCTGGCGGATCGCGTGGATGACGTGATTTTGCGCCGGGAGATTAATGGTTCGGGCATTTTTGATTACGTCCTGGACATCCTCTTCGGAGATTTCCCGGTCGGCTGAAACGATCGGGTGCACGCCGCGGTTGTTGAATCCGCGCAAATGCCCGCCGGTGACGCCGAGGTAAACGCTGCGGATTTCGACATCGGCCATTTGCTCAGCTTCAACGATAGCATGGCGGATATCCTCTTCGACGTTGGGAGCGTCGGTGATTTCGCCCTTACGCACACCGCGGGAGCGGGCCTGACCGAGGCCGACGATATTCAGCGCACCGTCGGCACTGAGTTCGCCAACGACGGCGCAGACCTTAGAGGTGCCGGTTTCCAACCCGACGATGATAGTGGAGGAGGGTTCAAACATGTTTTTTTCGAGAGTTTCGCGGGGATTTGGGCGTGGCAACAGGGGCGGCGCTGGCTTCCAGCCAATGCAAAGGGGGATTGTTGGTTACCGCCAGATCGAGCGTGCCAATGGCGCGATTGATCTTTTGACCGTACTCGAAAGCGCGCTGCCAATACGCCAGAGATTTATCAAAGCCGCTTAAACGGAAGGTGATCTCGCTGCCATCGCTGTTCGTGACCACGAGGACTTCCGGCTCGGCGGTGTCGATACGCTGGACATCAACGCGGCCGCTCATGGGGGAGCGTTCGAAAGCCAGGAGGAATTGCAGGGCAGCGCGGACCTGGCCTGATTCAATAGGACGGCCGGGCTGCACCGCCAAGCTGTTGGGGATAGTGATTACCGGCAAAGAATCGGGGGGTTGTGCCGGGGCAGCAGAGCACTGGCGCGGTTCGAGAGGCAGCATGACGTAGCCGTCGTCGTCCAATTCATATATGCCGTTTTCGATGCCGCCGGCCGGCCGGCGCCGAGGCACGTGCACCTGGGCCAGCGGGGTCCGCTCCGTTACCCGGATGCGAAGCGCGTGAGGCAGGACGCGCTCGACCGAAACCGAGCGGATAAATGAAACCAGTTCCAGATCGCGCTTCACGCGCGCCAAATCCAGGCTTAGAAGATTCTGACCGGGCCGTATGCCCGCCCAGCGGCGCAATTGATCGGCAGCGATGATGCCGTCGGTTTGGATGTCAATGGTTTCGATGGCAAAGGCCTTGTTTTCATAAACCAGACGGTTCAGCGCCCATTCGCCGGCACGCCAAACCAGGAACACGCCGAACACGGTAGCGAACACGACGCCCAGGGCCACGGCGGCCATGCGGGCGCGGGCAGCGCGGATCTGGCTGGAGCGCAGGCGCACATCGAGAACAAAGTCGCGGCCCAAACGTCGGTTTTTTTGTTTGCGTCTAAACCACATTTTCATTTGCGGGCACGCTTCATCGCCAAATCGATCATCCGTTGACACAGCTCGGCATAACCAATGCCTGCGGCGCCGGCGGCTTTGGGAAAGAGACTCAATTCGGTCATTCCGGGGAGCGTATTCACTTCGAGGACAACGGGGTCGCCGTTCGGGCGGACCATCACATCGACGCGGCCGTAGTCGCGTCCGCCTATCGCCTGGAAAGCAGCCAGGGCCGATTGCTGAATGCGGGTGGCGGTTGCCGGGTCAAGCGGAGCCGGGCAGAGATAATCCGTGGTCCCGGCGGTATACTTGTTACGGTAATCGTAAACGCCGACCTTGGGCCGGACTTCCACAAGCGGCAGCGGCTCGCCGTCGAGGATTCCGGCGGTGGTTTCCCGGCCCGCAATCTTTTCTTCCACCAGCACCTGTGAATCGAACCGCATTGCCTCGGCCAGGGCGCCGGTCCAATCCGCAACGCGCTCGACAAATTGCAAGCCGACACTGGAGCCCTGGCGCACCGGCTTAAGCACGACGGGCGGGCTCCAGCCGGCAGGCCAACTTGCGGCAGCCGAATCGATCAAAACGAATTTGGCGGTGGGCACGCTAGCAGCCACGCAGCGCTGTTTGGTCAGGAACTTGTCGAAGCCGACGCGACTGGCCTCGGGATCACAGCCGGTATAGGGCACCCCGATTTGTTCCAGCCGTTGCTGAACCGTGCCGTCCTCGCCGTAAGTCCCGTGCAAAGCCAGGAACACAACCTGGGTGCCGGCGGGCAATTGCCAGGAGTCTTGCCGTGGATCGACTTCAGAAACGACATGGCCGAGAGACCGCAGCGCTTGCGCCACCGCGCCGCCCGAGCGCAAAGACACTTCGCGCTCTGCGCTGGGCCCACCCAGCATGACGGTGATGTTCAGCTTCATTCGCCAATGATTTCCACTTCGGTCTCCAATTCGATGCCGCGCCGTTCACGGGCTTTCGCGCGAATCAGGTCAATCAGCTCCAGAATATCCTGAGCCCTGGCGCCGCCGTCGTTCACGATGAAGTTGCCGTGTTCAACCGAAACCCGGGCGTGACCCACGCAAGCGCCCTTAAGTCCCAACTCGTCAATGAGCTTACCGGCGGGAACGGTAGCCGGGTTTTTGAAAATGCAACCAGCGCTGGGAGCCGCGGGTTGCGACTGCCATCGTTTACGGCTGAACTCAAGCATGCGTTGCTCGATGATTTCGCGCTGGCCGGGACGGCCGCGGAGCGTGGCGCCCAAGGCAATCTGTGACTTCAAAGAGACGCAGCTGCGATAGGTCACTTCGAGTTCACCAGGTTGGCAATCCCTGGCCCGGCCCGAGGAATCCATGAGGCGCACAGACTGGACCAGGTCGAAGATCGCGCCGCCCATCGCCCCGGCGTTCATGCGCAAGGCACCGCCGACACTGCCCGGTATCCCTTCGAGAAACTCAAGCCCGGCCAAAGAGTGTCGTTTAGCCTCAACCGAGACGGCTTTGAGTTTCGCTCCAGCGCCGCAGCGAATGTCGGTGCCGAAGATTTCAATGCGAGTAAAGAAAGGCGCCGAGAGGCAGATCACCACACCTCGATATCCAAGATCTTTGACGAGCAAATTGGAACCGCGACCCATAATGAAAAACGGCAGGTCGCGCTCGCGACAAAACCCAAGAGTCGCGGATAAATCAGGTTCCGAGGCCGGTTCGACATACCAATCAGCGGGGCCGCCCACGCGCAAAGTGGTGCGTCGTCCCAAAGGCTCGTTGCGATGAAGCACCGTTCCCGGCGAGATGCGCGCGGCCAGGTCGGCGGCCGCATCGACTGGAGTTTCTGAATGCGGGGCTGGCATAATGATCGTGGGTTTCATGACTCAAACACAGCGGCTTCAGCCGCCTTGAGGAACGACGGCGCAGCCGCGGGCATCGCAGCGCCAGGATTCAAGTCCGCAGGCGGCCGACCAAGCCCAGGACGCAGCGCCAGCAGTAGCTGAGTCGAAAGGCCGGTTTTCTGTTCGCCGGAATTCGATGAAATTGTCCGCGCGGGCTGCTCCTGGTGTGCCGGCGCAGCCCCAGCGCAAGGAACGTCGATTGCGGTTAAAATGCTGGCGGCAATGCGTTCGGCGGCGTCCGGGGTGTGCCATTGCGCCAGGGCCGCCTGCATTTTAGTTCGCGCGGCCTGATCCATCATCAAGGGGCTCAGCAGGTGAGCGAGCGCGTTCGGGGTAGCCTGCTGCTGTTCGAGAATGGATGCCGCTCCACTCTGGGCAAAGGCACAGGCGTTGTAATATTGATGATTGTCGGTTGCGGCGGGGTACGGGATCAGGATCGCCGGCAAGCGCAAAGCAGCAAACTCGGCCAGTGACGAAGCGCCCGCCCGGCTGATCGCCGCAGTAGCGGCACCCAACGCGAGACCCATCTCGTTGAGAAACGAGTGGACGGCGGCTCGGCGATTGGCGGAAGCGTAGGCGGCCTTTACGGTTTCCAGATCCGCCGACCCGGTCAGATGCAGCCACTGCCAATCACGCCCGCCCTCAGCGAGCATCGGCAAGCTCTGCATCAAGAGCGCATTGATGGCATGAGCACCCTGACTGCCTCCCATCACTAGAACCACCGGTCGTTGAGGATCGAGGCCCAGAGCCTGTCGGCAAACCGCAGCGTCTGGCGATCGGAATTGCCTGCGCACCGGAGTGCCGGTGACGATCACATTGGGGTTATGCAAATGCTCCGCCGCCGTTGGAAAACCCACAAATGCTCCATTCACCAAACGTGAAAGCCACCGATTTGCGCGTCCGGGGATCGTGTTCGATTCGTGCAGGAAAGAAGCCGCTCCCATTCGCTTGCCGGCCACCAGGGGCGGCGCGGCTGTAAATCCGCCCATGGCCAAAACAGCGCGGGGAGGGATGGATTTGAAATGCTTTCGAGCTGCGCGATAAGAACGAAGGAGGGCCAAAGCAAAAGCCAGGCGATGACCGCGGGTCAATCCAATGGCGGGCAAAGTTACTACTTCGTAGCCCGTAACGTTCTTGAGTGCTTGCTGGTCCACCGCTTTAGGGGAAATCAGCAAGGTCACTTTGCAACCGCGCCGAATCAGGCAGTCCGCTACTGCCAGTCCAGGAAAAAGATGGCCGCCGGTGCCGCCGCAGGCGATAGCGATAGAAATGGAGGATGGAGCAGCCTGAGTCATGCAGTCTGCCAAGGGCAGCAGAGGGACCTGGCGGTCCGACCTTCCGGCTGTGGATTTGCAAAAGGATTCTCTTTCGAGCCTGACCAGCGGCGTTTGATAGATTCCTCTCCACCAAGTTCCTGGTCCTGCCTGCGCGCAAAACGTGAAATACTCAGCAACACACCAACGCTGGTCAGCATCATGAGCAGGTTTGATCCGCCGTAACTGATGAACGGCAGGGGGAGCCCTTTGTTCGGCAACGCGCTGGTGACCACTCCGATATTGATGAAAGCTTGCAGTCCGATCAAAAACGCAATGCCGGAGCCCAGCAAGAAACCGAACGGATCCGGCGCTTTCATGGCAATGTATAGCCCGCACAGGACGACGATCACAAAGGCAATAATAATGAGCAGCGTCGCGATCAATCCGAGTTCTTCGCCAATGATCGAAAAAATAAAATCAGTATGACGCTCGGGCACGAAGCCCAGCTTCTGGCGTGAGTTGCCCAGGCCAAGGCCGGTCCAACCCCCGGAGCCCAAGGCCAGCATGGCCTGATAAGCCTGGTAGCCAACGCCCGATTTGTTCTCCTCCAGATATAGCCAGGCGAAGATTCTGCGGATGCGCATCGGGTCGTGCCAGATTGAGATCGCCAGCGCGCCGATGCCAGCCAGCACAGGCGGGACAATGTACCGCCACCTGGCCCCGGCAAGCACGAGCATAGCGCCGCTCACGCTGGCCAAAAGGATCGTGGTGCCGCGGTCCGGTTCGCGGAAAATCAATCCCAACACAGCGGCAATCATTACGCCGGGAATAAGAATGCCACGTTTCCAGCCGGGCATCTGTCGTTGGAATCTCTCGCCGTACCAGGCCAGGGCAACGATGAGCGCAAACTTGGCAAATTCCGAGGGCTGAAACAACGAGGTGTTATGGAAACCGACCCAGCGTGTTGCGCCGTTACGGCGAATGCCGATGCCATGCACAAAAACCAGGCTTAACATTAGCAGGCCAATAATCAGCAAGGGGATCGCTAATTTTCGCAGCCAGCGATAATCCAAGGCCGCGGTAATAGTGCAAACCGCAATGCCAAGAACTGCCCACAAGAGTTGGACTATGAAATAGTGCGCTCCAACCTGATCCATGCTTGCGCTGTAGAGCATCACCATCCCCAGCGCCAGGAGCGCCGCCACACAGAAAACCAGGAGCGGAACAGCAAGTCTCATGGCGGTTGCACAACGACGTCCTGGAATAATGTCTTTGTCGCCGCAGTTCTCAAGCGCGCATCGTGACCGTCATGAGACGGCCAACACGGCTGACGGCTTTTACAAAATAATTCTGTCACCGCAACGCACATCATGCCTGCAACCGGCGAGCCCAAGTCAGCAACCCACTGCACTGCCGGGGTGAGGATACCCGGCCGCGCAAAGATCATTTGGCAGTCGAAGCGGTCCCGTTTGTTCCGCTATCCGGTTTGGCAGGAATCTTGAGCTTTTGTCCAACGCGAATCTTATCCGTGGTCAAATTATTGGCTGACCGGAGGGCCTTCACTGTCACTTTGTATTGAGCGGCAATGGAGGTCAGTGTATCGCCCGACTTTACCGTGTAGGTTGATTCGCCGGCGGCCATATCGGGGACGGCGGCGGTAGAGGTCGTGCTCGGGGTGGCTGCGGCCGGAGGCGGCACATGTAGAGTTTGACCGATTTGCAGCTTCGTCGGTTCCGTGCCCGGATTAGCTGCCATGAGGGCGTTGACGGAAATGTGAAACTTCTTGGCGATAGTGCTGAATGTGTCTCCTTGAACGACCTTGTATTCAGTTGGCATTGGGGGCGGGACGGGAGGAGTTACAGGCTCCGGGACCACGTTCGTAGCCGGCATGGTCGCCACATTGGTGTCATTGGTGGGAGGAGCCGGTGGTTCGATGGCAGCCTGTGTGGTATTGGTGGCCTGGTCGGCAGTCGACGTGGTATCGGGTTCCTTCTTGCAGCCTTGCATGAGCAAAGCAAGCAAGCCGATGCCATGGATGGCGAGAACGACGAAAACAGCGATTTTGACCCGGGCTCGTCCTTTATCTTTTTGCTCCAGGAGGGAGCCTTGCGGCAGGAGAGGGCTAGGATTATTCATGTTGTGGTAAGCTATTTAAGTTTCTAATTAATGATTGAGGCTTTGCGGTTAGTTTTGCCTCGGGTTTTTTCCTCAAAAAAACCCGGAGCAAATTGGCGTGGTTACGGCTGCGGCTATGTTTCATTTTCAAATAGCCACAGTTTTACCATGTATATTGGGGTCGCCGCCATCGGCACCCCTAGTTATTGATTTCACGGCTGCACAAAATCTTTCGCCGGCTTGCTGGTAACTACGGAACTCATCAAGGCTCGAGCACGCCGGTGAAAACAAAACTACATCGCCCGAACCCGCGGACTGCACCGCTTCCCGAAGAGCTTCTACCAGCGAGGACGCGACAGTGCAAGGAGTAAAAAGGCTCCAGGCGGCGCGAATTTTTTCGGCGGCGGGGCCAAGCAGAAAGGCACGTTTGGCGCGCCGCGAGAGCGTGGGGCCGAGATCGTGAAAGTCCAAAGCTTCATCTCGACCACCGGCGATAAGGAAGATATTGGCTGGTCCAGCGGGAACTGAGCGGGCGGCCAAAAGGGCCTTGTGCAAGGCATCCAGATTGGCGGCTTTAGCGTCGTTGATGAACTGAACCCCATTGATTTCGGCGACTAACTGACAGCGATGGGCACCGGCGGGGAAGGTCTTGAGCGGCTCCGTCATGCTGTCGAGCGGAATACGCAGGGCATGGCCGACCGCGAGCGCGGCCATCAGGTTCTCCGCATTGTGTGGACCACGGAGCTGGCAGTGGTCCATGTCCAGCAAAGGTCCGGACCAATTATTGAGTCGGCTGATAAGCAAACCGCGGTCGAGGTGCAAATCCGCCGTAGAGTCAGTTGCACTGAAAGTAATGACCTTCGCCGGAACGGGCAGGTCAAGCTCGCGCAAATGGGCGAGCGCTTCGCTTTGAATAATCGCCCAGTCGAAGGTCTGCTGATTGCGGAAGAGACTGGCGCAAGCGCGGATGTATTGTTCGCGACTGGGATAAACTTCAGCAGGAACCGGCGCCAGATTCAGCAATACCGCCACGGCCGGACGAAAATATTCCGTGCGCTCAAGCTGGCGCGCATCGGCCTGGAAGATCATGAAATCGAGATCGCGGGCCTGCGGTTGAATGGCGCAAGCGGGCCGATCGGAATCACCCACGATAACCGCCTGGCGATGAGCGTTCGCAAGAACACGCGCGATCAATTCGGCCGTCGTGCTTTTGCCGTTGGTGCCGGCGACGGCGAGGCTCAGGCATTGGGCCTGGCGATAGCCCAATTCGAGCTCGCCGATAATCGGCACACGCCGCCGCAACACGCCCTGAAGCAAAGGGCTGGCGAGGGGCATTTCCGGGCTCAACACGGCGAACTCAAAATCACGGTCTGGCACAGAACTTTCACCAAGGAAAAGCTCGGCTCGGCCGGCGCGCAGGGTTTCGAGCTGCGCGGAGCCGGCAGGGTGCAGCGCAGTATCCATGGCCGCGACACGCGCGCCATGCCGAATTAACAATTCAGCGGCGGCAAGGCCGCGAGCATCCAGACCGAGAACCAGAACGTTTTTGTCAGTCACGTTTAACATCAAGCGCGCACGCTGTTACGAACGCGTTTACCGAATTTTCAAAGTGCTGAGCGCAACCAGGGCGCAGAGAATCCCCAAAATGTAAAAGCGCATCACCACCTGGGATTCGTACCAACCTTTCTTCTCGAAATGATGATGCAGGGGCGCCATAAGGAAGATTCGCCGCCCCGCTCCATAACGGCGACGAGTGAAGCGGAACCAGGACGTTTGCAGGATGACGGAGCCGGCTTCCATTACGAAAACTCCGCCGGCCAGCACCAGGACCAGGGGCTGGTGGATAAGGACAGCAATAATTCCCAAAGCGCCGCCCAGCGCAAGCGAACCTGTATCTCCCATGAACATCTGCGCGGGGTGACAATTGTACCAAAGGAACCCCAGTCCGGCGCCAATCATGGCGGAGCAAAACACGGTCAACTCTCCCGCGCCCGGCACATGTGGAATCAGCAAATGCTCGGCGACAATTTTGTCGCCCGCCACGTAGGTAAGGACGACGAACACCGCGCAAACAATAAGTGTGCAGCCAATGGCGAGGCCATCCAGGCCGTCGGTCAAGTTGACGGCATTGGAGCTGCCGACAATGGTAAGCGCCGTCAGCACTAATCCAGCCAAGCCGGCGCTGGTGGCGACGGGATATTTGTAAAAGGGCACCATGATGTCAGTGATCAGTTTGCTGGTGGCCGGCACTCGCCATAGATAAAGGCCAATAAACAAAGCCAGCGCCGATTGGACCCAAAGTTTGACTTGCGATTTGGCGCCGCCACCCGACTGCTCGATGATTTTGGCGTAATCGTCATAAAATCCGAGGCCGGTCAGGACGACCACCGAGAGCAGTGTTAGTTCCACGAGTGCATTCCATTGCGCCCAAAGCAGGGTCGTGAGATTTAGGGCCAGGACAATGAGGATGCCTCCCATAGTCGGTGTTCCCTTTTTGCTGAGCAGTCGGGCCCTCATGTCGCCGGCGGTTTCGGCTTTGTCGAGGTACTCCTGCCCGAACTTCAGTTGTTTCAGCCAGGCAATCACACGGGGTCCGAGGGCGAGGCTCAACACCAGCGCAGTTAAGGCTGCGCCCGCGCTGCGGAAAGTGATGTAACGGAACAAGCGCAGAGCGGAAAGCCGTTCGGCCCAGACCGTCCCTGCCGACCAGTTCAGTAAGTTTTGAGTCAGGTAATAAAGCATCGCTGGGTTCCATGTCACCTTGGCATAACTTCCGACTCAACTTTTTTTTCACCGGCGCGGAGGGACTCGCCGATTCGCTCGAGGCGGCTGGAGCGCGAAGCCTTCAGCAGGACGAGGTCACCCTCGCGAACAAACTGCTTCACGGCGGAAGCTGCAGTCTCGACGTCCGCAAACTCTAAGACGCGAGTCAATCCGGCATCGCGCGCCGCGCTGGCGACCAGGGGAGCCATCTTGCCGACCGCAAAGAGCTGGCCGACGCCCGACTCGGCAGCGCGACGGCCGACCTCGTGGTGAGCCGCGGGAGAGTGCGGACCCTGTTCCGCCATATCGCCCAGCACGGCGACACGGCGCCCACGGCACGGGAGTTCGCGCAGGGTCGCCAGGGCCACCAGCATGGAGTCGGCGTTAGCATTGTAGCAATCATCCAGCACCTGCACGCCCGACGTCGTCCAGAGCTGCATTCGCATCTTAGCAGGTTTGCACTCGAGCAGGCCTTGTTCGATTTCCGATCTGCTCAATCCGAGCTCCGCGCCTAGCGCCAAGGCAAAAACGGCATTGAGCGCCTGGTGCTTTCCAATCAGACGAACTCGGTATTCGCCGGCCAAATCGGCCTGCGGTGCTTCGACGCGGAACATCGTTCCCTGCTTTTCCAGGCGCGCCGCGACCAGCCGCCAATGACTCTCTTCGGACGAGCCGATACGCACCACTGTTGCCTGAGTGCGCCGGGCGATCCGGTCAGCCCATTCAGAATCGGTATTGAGAAATAGCTTCCCTCGGGAGGGCAAAAGCTCCGCCAACCAGCCTTCCTCCTCAGCAACGCCGTCCAGATCGCCGAAAAACTCAAGGTGCTCGCGCCCGATGCCTGTCAGAATTCCGTAATCGGGATGAATCGTTCGCACCAAAGGCGCCAACTCGCCGGGATGATTGGTGCCGGCCTCCAGCACCGCTGCCTGATGTGAGCGTTGCAGCGACAACAACGTGAGAGGGACGCCGATATCATTATTGAAGCTGGCTTCGCTCGCCAACGTAACCAGACGTTGACGCAGAACCGCAGCGACCAGTTCCTTCGTTGTGGTCTTGCCATTGGAGCCGGCAACCACAGCAATCGGCAACTGGAATTGCTTGCGATAAACACCCGCCAGGCGGCCGAGCGCGGCGCGAGTGTCATCAACTGCGATAACGGCGCATTTGTCCGTGCGGATCTCGGAGAGTGGCCGGTCCTTGAGCGACCGACGTTCGAGGACGACCGCCGCAGCCTTCTTTGCTGCCTCGCTTATGAAGTCGTGTGCGTCGAATCGCTCGCCACGCAAAGCGACAAACAAGTCGCCGGATTGCGCCTGCCGGGAATCGGTGCAAACCCGCGAAACTGTGCCAGCCGGAGAACCGCTCATCAATTCTCCGGCGCAAGCCGAAACAACGAAATCTATCGCGCGAACTTCCATAGAAACCACCAACTAACTTTTCGAACCGCTCACTGAGTCCAGGGCTGAGCTAACTTGCGCCAGAGCAGTTCAGTGCAAACAGCCTAAGCGCAGCGCGTCTCTGCCAGCCCGAGATTGAGCGCAAAAAGCGCGAACCGCTGAATGACCTGGGCCACTGCGTTCGTGCAGGCATGTCGGCCTGCGTCGCGCTAAGCTGCCACAAATCGGCAGCGCGTGGGCACGACGCGCTTAACGAACGCTGGTTTCGGCGCGTGCGCCACGGGCGCGAGGCGGCGGCGACGAATCCAAAATCTCCATGGTAATGGCTTGGTCCGACCGCGGTTCGGAATCCGCGGCTGCCTCTGGCGGGCCGGAGCGCCGGCGCTTGTGATCTTCGGGCGCAATGGCGGCGACGAACAAATGATGCGAGATGAGCGGGAGCGAACTCATATTAGCCTTTCATTTGGTTTGGTTTCACTGTGACCGTGCTGTAATTTTAGGGCCCCGATCATCGGGCCGGGCCGCAAAGGAATCGGGAGTTAAGGATGTTCCGCCATCTTCCGGCCGGATATTCAGGTAGTTTGCGGCGCGCTCGGCGATCTGTTTGAAAACGGGCGCCGCGATTTGCCCGCCGTAGTAGCCCTGCGTTTGCTTAGGTTCATCCATGCTGACGGAGATGCACAGCTCGGGGTTATCGGCAGGGAAAAAGCCGATGAACGACGAAAAATATTTCCCGGGCAAGTAACCAGCCGGGCCGCCGGACTTCTGGGCGGTGCCGGTTTTGCCGGCGACCGTATAATGTTCCAGCGCGGCTTTCGCAGCGGTGCCTTCCGGGGAAACAACCGTCTTCAAAGCCTGGACCATCAGGCGAGCTGTGGATTCGCTGATGACCTGGCGCACGCGTTGAGGTGAATAGTTGGCGACCACGTTGTGATCGCCGTCTTCAAGGCGGGCCACCAACATCGGCCGCATGAGAAGGCCGCGATTGGCAATGGCACACATGGCCATGGTCATTTGAAGACGGGTGACAGCGACCCCCTGCCCCATCGGAATCTGAGCAATCGAAACCTTGCTCCACTTGCTAACGGGGTGAACGATCCCGCCGACCTCACCGGGCAAAGGCAGTCCGGTCGCCAGGCCAAAGCCAAAGCTTCGGATGTAGTCATAAAGCCTCGTCTCCCCCATTTTCACCCCGATTTTGCCGGCTCCAATGTTCGAGGATTTGGTTATAATGCCTTCGACCGACAGCACGCCGTACCGTTCGTGGTCGTGCAACGGTTTGCCGGCATAGGACCAAAGGCCATGTTCGCAATCAAACTGGTCGGTTAGTCGGACGATGCCATCGTTAAGTGCGCCGGAAACGACAACGATCTTGAACGTTGACCCAGGCTCGGCGATATCCGTAATCACGCGGTTTCGGCGCGCGTCGGCGGAAGCATTGCCGGGATTATTGGGGTCGAAGGTCGGCAGCGTGGCCATTGCCAGGATTTCGCCGGTTCGCGGCCGAATAACGATTCCAGAGATGCTGATGGGCGAATGTTTGTCCATCGCCTCCGCCAGGGCTGTTTCCACGATATGCTGGATGACCGGATCCAAAGTCAGCACGGCATTGAAACCGTCTCGCGGTTCGACATCCTGCTCGCGAAGCGTCACCAATTCCCGGTTTTTGCTGTCCGTTTCGGTAACTCGCCATCCGCGCACTCCGGATAACTTGGAATTCAGCGTGAGCTCGGTACCTTCACGGCCGACAATCTCGGTCACCGGCGTACCGTCGACGTCGCGTTGCTCGGCAGTTGCATATCCCAAAACATGAGCGGCCAGGGACTGATTTGGATAGACCCGCAGCGGCTCGTTCCGAGCGAAGATCGCCTTTTGTCGCAACACCCGATAGAATGAGCGATCGGCCTTGGAAACATTCGACTCCACGATGCCGAAGCTGAGATTGGTCATGGCACATCGGATCTTCTCCCAGGTTTCGAAGGGTACTTTATGTTTAAGCTGTACGAATTGGTTTGTGACAGTTTCGCCCTTCTCATTCTGGTGGATAATCGGTGTCAGACTCTGGATCAGCTTGCTTTCGCTCATCTGAAGCAGCGGCGCCAATGCCGCAGCGATCTCCGGCTGACGATTTCCTACTAGCGTCGGATCGGCACAAACGCACTTCGTTTGAATGGTAGTGGCTAACAGATTGCCCTTGATGTCCAAAATGTCTCCGCGCCTAGGTTCCAACAGGTATTCGGCCTGCGTGTTCTCGCGTGCGCTCGCACTCAGCTCCTCGTGCCTGAGTACCTGCAAATCCAACAACCGGTAGCCAAGGCCGACAAAGGCCAGGCATAACAGCAAGGCGAGCCAGAATAGCCTGCGTATTTGGAGGCGTTTTGCCATGAGTCAATTCACATTAGATTCCCATTTATTGTGATTAAGTTTTATGCGCTTCAAAACCTTTGCCGGCCGCCCGCGGCGATCGGTTCCTCATCCGACGGCGTCACGGGCGGCGGCAAAAACTTTTTAATATTCTTTCGGGTCACGCCCGAATCTACGGCGTTCACGGTTTCAAGGGATTTCAAACGAGTTTGGGTCCTTCGACGCGTATTGCGTTTCGGTTGGCAATTTCGGCGTTTCGAAGGCCGGCTCCGGTAACCGGAGAATCTGCGGCGGCTGAGGCGGCACCAATCCCAATTTCAACTCCTGAATCCGCAATTCCAAAGACGACGGCGAGCACATCGTTGATAACTGCCGGCGCAGCTTATCGTTATGATCCTCAAGCTCTGTCAGATGGATCTCGCGGCTTTTTATCTGCTGACCGAGATGGCCGATTTGGTCCTTCTGCCAAACGTAACCCACGCCCGACCCGCCGATCAGGACACAAAGCACAAAAGCCTTCAATGCCGGCCCAAACCGGATAGCCGCGGACTGCGATTTGCGATTTCTCGACATAAACCAACCGATCTAAAATTTCTCCATCACGCGCAGCTGCGCGCTGCGGCTGCGCGGATTGGCCGATAATTCAGCCGCGCCCGGCGTGATCGCCTTTCTTGTCACCCATTTAAGTTCGGCCGCGCGCGGCCGCCGCAGCTCAGGAACATCCACGGTTCCGTCGAACTCATAATCGCGCGCGCGCGCGCGCCCAAACTCTTTAACGACCCGATCCTCGACTGAATGAAAAGTGATCACCGCGAGGCGACCGCCCGGCCGCAACACTTGCAGCCCAGCCGCCAGTCCGCGTTCCAAAGAACCAATTTCGTCGTTCACTGCCATACGTAAGGCCTGAAAGACTTTGGTCGCCGGATGTGCCTTTTTGCCGCGTCTCGGCGCCAACTGCTCAATTCGCTCCGCCAACTGCCGCGTGCTCGTCCACGGCTGCGTCTCACGATCCCGCACGATGACCCGGGCGAAACGCCGGGCATCACGTTCACCGCCCAATTCCCAAAACAGGCGGCTCAAATCTTCTGCCGCCGCGGTGTTCAGCAAGTGAGCCGCCGTCAGGCTCTGCCCCGCATCCATGCGCATGTCCAACGGTCCATCCTGCTGAAAACTGAATCCGCGCTCAGCAACGTCGAGCTGCGGCGAACTCACGCCCAAATCCAGCAGCACGCCATCACAACTGCCTGGCGGGACCCACTCCGCCAATTCCGCAAAATTCGCCTGGCGCAATTCAAACCGACCGGCAAATTCAGCCAACCGTCCACGCGCAGCCTCAAGGGCGGCGCCATCGCGATCGAACCCAAACAACCACCCAGTCGGCGAGCTCGCGGCCAAAATGGCTGCCGCGTGTCCACCCCCACCGATCGTGCCGTCGGTGTAGCGCCGGCCAGGACCCGGCTTTAGTGCCTCGAGCACTTCGGCCAGCAGCACTGGTTTGTGGATGAATTCCGACACTGTTCATCGAATGTTAACAAATCATCGGCCAATAAGCTCTTCGCCCTGTGTCACCGCCGGCGGCGCTGGTTCTGGCGCTTTCGTGACCTGTCTAACTTGCTTTGGCTTTGACACAGCCCGAACCGCAGATACGACCTCGAGGTCGCTGTCCAGTAAATCATTTCGCACCACTTTGACTCTGTCTAACGAGAGCTCCGTCTGGACCAGAGCTTTGTCGAAGCGCGGGACGGCAGGCTTTGATTTTATGCTCCAGAGCCCGGACACTTTCCGCCGCCAACTAGTGGGTTGGGCCGGCTGGTGAGAATCTTTCTGAGGCATCGGCGTTGTGCGGGGGCTGCCCTCCGATGATGCGGCTGGGATCTTTGAGGAGTCAGGTTGAGTCGAGTTGTCCGATTGTGGACTGGATCGGAAAACGTTTTTCTTTCCTTCAAACTTGGGTAGCGCTCCCGGCCCCAGATCGCGGTATTGTTTGGTTTGTTGCTTTAGCCCAATAAGACTTTTGCCCGCAGCTAATAATCGTAACAAGCTCATAATCATTCCATGAGTTTGAACGCTTCCTGTGCCATGACCGCATCGGAAGCTTTTACCGTTGCGTACCGCTCCGGACTCCAGATTTCAAAACGATCGAGCAAGCCCACGAGCACTGCTTGATTTCCGATGCCGGCAGCACGTGCCATTTCTTCCGGCAGGCAGATTCGACCGGTCTTATCCAAGCTCACCTGGACCGATTCGCTGCCGATGAAACGCTTTAACACGACTTTATTGGCATCGCCGTTGGGCATCGAATCGATATCCTTCATCAACTTCTCCATCTGCTTTGGAGGCAACACGCGCAGGCAAGGCCCCTCTTTAGCTTTGGGCCATAAGACCAGCGTGAGTTCCACCCCTTCTTCCGAGGGGCGCCATTTCGCCGGGATCTGGACGCGCCGCTTATCGTCTACGCCGTGGTGGTAAGACGAATTGTAGTACGTCGGTTTTATGGCTTCGGCCAGGTCCATCAGTTATTCACAAGGGGCCGGAACGAGCATTGTTGCCCCACAACGACCCACTTTTTCCCACTTTACCCCACCACCTGTCAACAGTTTTTCTTCAAACTTATTCAAAAGTTATTCACAAAATGAGGATAAACCAACAAAAAAGGTTTAGAATGCCTACTTTAACGATAGAGCAACTATTTCAGAAATGTCAGATTGGCGGCCAAAAAGACATGCCCACCAAATTACGCGGTACGAATTCACGGTTTAACTGCAGTTTACCGGCACCACCGTTTTTGATAAGAGGGCTGAGCGTGCGAACGCGTGATTTCGATTTTACTCTACCAACGGAATTGATCGCCCAAGAGCCCACAGGCGAACGAGACCGATCCAGGTTATTGGTCATGCACCGAGGCAGCGGCCAAGTCGAACATCGGCAATTTAGCGACCTGCCTGATTACTTGCGTGCCGGAGACGTCCTGGTGTTGAACAATTCACGCGTGATTCCCGCGCGTGTGCGCGGGCACAATTTGAAGTCAGGAGGACAATTTGAGATATTAATGCTCGAAGAGAATCGTCTTAATGATTGGTGGGTGATGCTGCGTCCGGGCAAACGCGCCCGAAAGGGAACCCAGATCGTTTTGCGAGGATCGCCGAACCAGACACAAGTGATTGTCGCTACCGTAGCGGATGTGAATACAGAAGGACACCGTCGGTTGGTCTTTTCGGGAGTGCCCAACATCGGCGAGGCGCTGGAGCATATTGGTGAAGTCCCGCTGCCTCCTTACATTAATCGCTCGCAGACGGGCGCGACGGAAGAAGACCGGACGCGTTATCAAACCGTATACGCGGAAGCCGAGGGCTCAGTGGCCGCGCCGACGGCAGGATTGCATTTTACCAAAGCGATGCTCGGACGATTGCGGACACAAGGAGTGCAGATATGTTTTGTCACATTGCATGTTGGTTTGGGCACTTTCGCTCCGGTGAAATCCGAGACCGTGGCCAATCATGTGATGCACGAAGAGCGGTACGAAATTAGCGAACCAACCGCCCTGGCGATCAACACCGCCAAAGCCGAAGGCCGACGAGTATTCGCGGTTGGAACCACAACCACCAGGTTGCTGCAAAGCGCAGCGCTGGTTCCCGACTCGGCTAAGGTGATGGGATCGATCGCGCCGGGGAGAAGCAGGACTCGAATTTTCATTTATCCACCGTATCGATTTAAGAATGTGGATGGACTGCTGACAAACTTCCACCTGCCCCGCTCAACGCTGTTGATGCTCGTGAGCGCGTTTGCCGCGCCCGGTGAAACGCGCGGACGCGAAATGGTGCTGGCAGCGTACGGAGAGGCGATTTCGCGCCGATATCGTTTTTTCAGTTATGGCGATGCGATGCTGTTAATTTAAAGTGAAACGCGCTCCACCAACACGCCATGCCAAGCTGCCTTACGTGCTGCTGAACCTCGCTATGACCGCGGATGGAAAGATCGCCACCGCACAACGAGCGCCCTTTTCATTCAGCAGCCCTCGGGACCGTGAGCATATGCTGGAGCTGCGCGCCACAGTTGATGCGGTGATGAACGGGGCGCGGACGGCGGATCTAAATTCCATAACCATGGGACCAGGCGCTGCCAAATACCGGCGGCTGCGGCTGCGCCGCGGGCTGCAGGAATACAACTTGCGCGTGATCGTCAGCGGGGCCGGCACGCTCGATCCGAAAGCCGATGTTTTTAAGCAGCATTTTTCCCCGATAGTGATATTGACGACGCAGCGCGCCACCGCACAACGCATTCGAGCGCTGCGCGCAGTGGCTGACGAAGTGAAGGTTTTCGGAAAGAGCCAACTGAATTTTCGTGCGGCGTTTCGCTGGCTGCGACAGAAGTGGAACGTTCGACAATTACTGTGCGAAGGCGGCGGCGAGATCGACGATGCGCTATTCCGAGCCAAACTTGTGGATGAGCTGCATTTGACAATTTGTCCGACTATATGCGGCGGCCGGCATGCGCCGACCATTGCTGATGGAGAAGGCTTTCAGCGCCTCGCCCAAGCTGTGCCGCTCTGGCTTCACTCAGCACGTAGGCATGGTGACGAGCTGTTTTTGGTCTATCGCACGTTAAACAAAACTGTAACCGCGCGCCGGGAGAGAATCCCCCGAGGTGAGTTTCGCGCATTGAACCCGTGAGCCTGCCGAGAACGGCGGCGCTGACTCCCCTCGCCTCCATTGGCCAGTCCGGCTCGGTCGATGGGGAGAGGGTCGCGGTGAGGGGTCCGTTGCTCTCGTTCGATGTTGGACGGTTGGACGTTGGGCGTTGGAAGTTCGACGTTCGAGCGTTCGAGCTTCCGGTTCATGGGGAGGGGTTTTGTTCATTCTTAATCGTAATCGTTCTCCAAAAGAAGATTTTCGCGCTTTGGCCCCATGAACCTTGTCAGACGTCGAAACCATGGGCTCCATGCCTCTCCACAGTCCGTTCACTCTCCCTCTCTCTTCGCCGGAACGATTCAATAGAAGGGAGCGCGCCCGCCTCGGGCGCAGCGGTTGGCGCCTCCGCCAACCGCATTCCCGCTTCGTCATTTCTACTCACTATTTGGTGAGCTTGGGCCGATACGAGACAACCGGCGAGGGCGCCGGT
>CAZUVM010000132.1:0-61603 GCA_964623885.1 uncultured Verrucomicrobiota bacterium | reverse complement strand
CGGCCAGCGTTTAGGGGCTCTCCTCGCCGACGGGCGAATAACTGTGGGAACCGTATCAGGCCGCTACGGGCGCCAAGGTTCAGAAACTTTTCAGCGTCTGGTGACCTGAACACCGTGCTCGACACGGTTTGTTACCGCGGGCCATGGCTGTGGATCCGCGGCTGGCATCTGGTACTTTTGATGGAGTCGAAAAGACAATTTAAAATTGCCGGATGGCCCAAGCTTGGCATTTGGCTATTGGGGTATGTCAGCCTTGCGGTTATGGCTTTAGGCCAGCAGCGGCTTTCGGGGGTCATCGACCTGCACGCACATTGCGATCCTGACAGCGTTCCCCGCTCGATTGATGCACTGGATCTAGCCAGGTTGGCTCAGCAGGCGGGCATGCGCGGGCTGGTTCTGAAGAACCATTTCGAACCAACTGCTATGCTTGCGTACCTCGTGCGGAAGGAAGTGCCTGGCATCGAAGTTTTCGGTGGGATTGTTCTGAATCGGTCGGTCGGGGGAATTAATCCGGTGGCGATTGAGCGCATGGCGCAGGTGAAAGGTGGATGGGGAAAAGTCGTGTGGCTTCCGACCATCGATGCGGAGAATCAGGTGCAAGTCTCGAAGAGCCCAGGCCCATTCGTTTCGGTGGCGAAGGACGGGCGGCTGCTCCCAGAGGTGCTGGAAGTGCTGGCCTTGGTCGAGAAATATGATCTTTTGCTGGAGACCGGCCATTCTTCTGCTGAGGAATCCCTCCTTGTGGTTCGCGAAGCGAAGCGTTTGGGCGTCCATCATGTTGTGGTGACGCATGCGATGATTTCCCCGGTTTCGATGACCACCTCCCAAATGCAGACGGCAGCTCGCGAAGGTGCGCTGCTCGAATTTGTTTATGGAGCCACCCTCGGCTCAAAACCACAAATCCGCATTGAAGCTTATGCCCGCGCGATTCGCGCCGTAGGTCCCGACGGCTGCATCCTATCCAGTGATTTGGGGCAGCCTGGAAATCCGCTTCATCCGGCGGGCCTCGAGGCATTTTTCGAGGCCCTGCGGAAAGAGGGCTTTACCCAAGCCGAGTTGGACACGATGGCCAAAACCAATCCGGCAAGCGCGCTTGGCTTGCGGTGAAGGCAAAGCTGTCGAGCTGTTTGTTGGGCGTTGACACGTTCGGTGCACCGCGTGAAGCATTTAGCGCTGCAACCATTCGTTACTTATGCAAGATGACCATCAACTGAATCGCCGCGACTTTGTCTCGTTGCTCGCGGCCGGCACCGCGAGCTTGAGTGTGGGACTGGCCCCTACAAACGCAGCCGAGGAGGCCAATAGCGCCGGCCAACAGCATGGAAATCGGCAAACGATAGGCATCCAGATCGGTTCGATTTCCTTTTTGGACGAAGGCACCGAGAAGGTCCTGGATACTCTGCAAGAGCTGGGCGCTGTTAATACCCTGTTCCTGGCAACGTTTACTTACGGCAACGGCATCGCCGGCCGCCAGCTTCGCGGGCATCCGTTTCCCGATCATGGAGTCCAGGACTACAACGACAATTTCCACGGCGGAAACTACGCGACACCGCATCCGGAGTTCTACAAAGATACGGTATTCAAGAACCTCAAGGCTCCCGATCATGGCGATATAGACATCCTCCAGAAGGTCGTTCCCGCAGCCAAGAAGCGCGGCATCAAAACATTCACCTGGGCCGAAGATGTATTTCGTTCGGACGTCCCGGGAATTGAAAAGGCGCTCGCGGTCGATGTTCATGGTCGCAAAGCGGAATCCACACTCTGCTTTAACAATCCGGAGTACTTCAATTTCCTGCAGGACCTGCACGAAGACTTTGTGCGTTCGTACGATATCGATGGCGTGATGTGGGGTTGCGAAAAGCAGGGCGCTTTCAACAACGCGTTCGAATCAATCCACAATCCGAACGGCAACGACCCGGGCCGGGTAACGTGCTTCTGCGAGTTTTGCCAGGCCAAGGCGAAGAACCGCGGGATTGATTTCAATCGTGTTAAGTTGGGGTTTGCTGAGCTCGAGAAATGGGTCCGCGCGGCCAAGGCCAGCGAACGTCCCCCAGATGGTTATTGGGTCACTTTCCTCCGTTTGCTTTACCGTTATCCTGAGCTGCTGGCCTGGGAAACTTTGTGGCACGATAGCCTGCGGGAAACCAAACAGGCGATTTACAAGCGAGTAAAAGGCGCGAAACCCAGCGTGCAGGTTGGCTGGCACGAGTGGCATGCGCACGGCTTCAGTCCCTTTTTCCGCGCGCAGCTCGATCTCAAAGCGCTCTCGCCTTATTCAGATTATTTGAAGATGACCGTGTATCATAACCTGGGCGGCACGCGCATGGCCACCTACATGGACAGCGTTACGAAAACGATTTATCGGGATCTGCCCATGGATGAAGCGCTCGAACTTGAATACAAAATCATGAATTATCAGGAGCGCGGTCGGGAACAACTTCCGTACACGGCTCTTTCTCCGGATTACGTTTACCGGGAAACGAAACGCTGTGTTGAGAACGTGGCAGGCACATCGACTAAAATCTGGCCTGGCATTGATATGGGGATTCCGATACGCGAGGATTACAGCAAGGTAACCCCGGGAAATGTCAAAGAGGTCGTTCGCGCGGCCCACCGTGGCGGGGCGCAAGGTTGGGTTCTGTCGCGAAAATATTCTGAAACGACGTTGGCAAACCTTAAAGCCGCCGGCGACACGCTTAGAGAACTGGGGCTCGCGTAACACTCCCGGATTTAGTTTTGCCGCATCTCGGCACAATCTCTCGATCATTCTGCCGCATGTTTTGGAATTTGCCCTGACATCGCCTGAAAATTGTTAAGCTTTCGGTTCCTTACGTTTCGATCGACTCAACAGCCACAGACCCAAAAAGGCAACAGACAACAACACGACAAACGGCCAGTGAAACTGCACGTGCCCTACCCAACTGCCGTACCAACTGCTGTCGGCAGGCTTGGAAAAACTCTGGAACTCAGCCGTGAATAGCCGAACGCCCAGGAAGTAGAGCACGCCTCCTGCAACAGGCACCCCGGCAAGCAGCGCTATTGCCAAGCCCTTTCGTGCAGAAGATTTCATGTGTGTGATTGCTTAGCCTCGCATCCGCTCCAGGCAACAATTTAGTTCATGAGAATGCTCCGGCTGCAACGCATGAATTTCCAAACGCCAAAAAGAGTGTAGAGCGAAAGGGCGACGCCGCACCAAATTGCTACATACGGTTCCGGTCCGTGCTGCATCCCCTGCGTGAGAATGAACCACGCGCAAACCACTAATGAAGTCGCTCCAAGAAATCCTCCTGCAACTGCCGCCGGACGTCGAAGATAAATCAGGCCCAAACCGATCAGCATAATCACGAAGAAAGACAACTCCACCGAGAGCTGCGCGACCCAAAACCCTGCGCCAATGGGGCCAGACCCGATTCTGTATTCGGGATGCGTTGCCAGCTCCCAGACGTTGAATGGGTGTTTCAACGCCGGAGCCAAACCCGAAATGAACCACATGAAACCTATGATTCTCAGATGTACCACAAGGTGCTCCGGGCGGTGATCAATCTGGATACAATTTTGTTGATCTGCAACAAGCAGCTCAATTTACTTTTAACATTTCCTGGGCTAATATGCGCACAATGCGAAAGCCCAGTGCCATCCTGTCCATTTTGAGGCTGGCTTTGCCGCTTGTGCTCACGCTTGGCCTCTTTCCTGGCCCGGCCAACGCGCAATTTCGCCGCTGGCGCTACCGGGATGTGACCCCCGAGACGGCCCAGCAGCAGGATGAGATGAAAAAGGCGATCTCGCCGGGGTTCGACGAAGACGTTTTCACCTTCGCGCGGCTTAAGTTCGGCGACGTCGAGACGGGCTACCGTTATGGTAATGGCCGCGAATGGGACGACGACAGCCCCGAGGCGGACTATTTACTTTCATTTCGCATGTACCAGGTGACCAGTCTGAAGGTTCGGCCGGGCTTGAACGTCATCGATATCACGACCAAAGACCTCGAAAAGTATCCCTTTGTTTACATGGCCGCCGCCGGCAGGCTCGTGCTCCGCGATTCCGAGGCGGCGGACTTGCGCAAATATCTACTGAACGGCGGATTCATGATGGTCGACGACTTCTGGGGCGACGAGCAATGGGGCCATTTCCATGCACAAATCAAACGGGTCTTCCCCAACCGCGAGCCGGTGGAGTTGTCCCTCGATCATCCGATCTTTCACACGGTTTTCGATTTCAAAAAAAAGCCGCAAATGCCTAGCGTCGGGGCTTTCTTTCGCTACCGCGATTCCTTTGAGCCCGGGTGGCCTTATTACATCAAAGACCACGGGCCGCATTACTATGCCATCTACGACGACAACAACCGCATGATGGCGATCATCTGCCACAATAATCACTACGGCGACGGCTGGGAGCACGAGGGTGATGACGAAAGTTACTTCGACATTTTTTCCGAGCCGCAGGCTTACCCGATGTTCATCAACATCCTGAACTACACCATGAGCCATTAGGCCGGAAGTTTCATTTTCCTGGTCGAACTACGACAGACTGTAGCGGGCGACGTGAGGAGTCCTTTCACGCAAAAGCTCCCCTAGCAGGGACTCCTCACGTGGTCCCCTACAGCGAGTGTGCGGGCTAGTTTGACGAAGAGCCGATCGTCTTGGATTGAGCTTCCGTGGTGGACGGCGCGGGCAAACCAAGGAACGCCGGTTCAAGGGCGCGGCGGGCAGCAGTTTTGTCCTTGGGATGCACGGTGACGAGGGCAAACATTCCATTGGCCATGTGGTCGGCGACGTGGCAATGGAACAGCCAATCTCCTGGATTGTCTGCCACCATATCCGCCACTTTCATCGAAGCCGGCATTAACTCGATTGTGTCGGTTTGCCGTTTTCCCTCCTCGATGACCCGCAGCCCATGCCAATGCGGCGTGTGAAAGTCGCTTTCCGACCCCAGGCCCAGCAAGTACCAGCGCACGCGCTCTCCTTCATTGATGTCGAGGCCGGGCAAATTCCCGTAGATAAAGCCGTTGATGGTATGACGTTCGTCCCCTTCCTTGAGGCTCGCCGGGTCAATGTTCGGTTGAGCGCCGGAGGCGGTTCCGAGCAGTTTGTTCAACGACTGAGCTCCGCCGGGAGACCCAAGCTGTTCCAGCGCCTCGGGGTCCGTTTGGCCTTCGTTGAAAATCAGGAACAACGCCGGCATCTCGCGGTCCACCTCGTTCGGCGTGCCGTCGGGCCGGGCCCGTTTTGGGTCGGTGACGATGATGAAACCTTCAAGGCCAAGGTTTACCTCCCCTTCCCCGCCGACGTGACTGTGATAAAGCCAGGCTTTCGAACTGGGTTCGCTCGGCAATGGCCCCGACTTTTCGTCCATGAACCAAACATAAGTGAACCGCGCGCTGGGCCCGACTGCGGCCCCGAGACCCGGAGTTGAGCGGACATCGGGGCTCCGAGCTTCGAGCGCCTTCAATTGGCCGGTGTCGCCGTATGAGCTGCCTTCGCTGTCCTTATCGTATTTGACCCCGTGCGGGTGCATCGAAAGCGGCAGTGCGGTCCGGTTCAAAAAAGTGATCTCGATGTAATCGCCGACTACGCCACGCAGCACCGGGCCAAGAATGCCCAGCCGCGACGGCTGCTTCACCCGCTGGGTAAATGTCCCGTCGGTGTATTGAAAATAGCGAACCTTGAGCATCGCATGCCGCGAAGCCACCTCCGGCGGCGGAACCATGCCGCAAATAGGGTCGGAGCCAATCGGCATATAATCCCAATGGTCCGTTTCCGCGGCGATGTAGTAGTGGCGCGTTTTCGACGGGTCCGGGACTTTTCCAAAGTATTTGCCGCCCACATCGCCCATCTCTTTCGTCACCGTGGGTTTGACCGTATACGCCGAGACGTGCTGCGCGCCGGCATTGGCGGAACCGAGCAGCGCAGTCACAACCATCGCACCAACCAACACTAATCCGCGCCTGGAAACTCCGCCGGTTCTGAAATGAGAATCTGCAAACACGTCACTACAATGGACTCCACCACTCCCGAGCCGGTCAAGCTGCAAAAGTGGAGACGACTCTAGAACCGCTCGGGCTGAGTAACCCCGCGCCCTCGACCGGCCACGCCCCCGCCCAGCTCCGTAGGAGCGCTATCCGATCCACCCCCCCTTGCCGGGGTGAGCTCCATAGGAACGGCACAGCGCTTGTGAGCTCGGATACCGCCCCGCCGGGGCTCAGGCGGGGTCTCATAGGCCCTCGGTTCTACAAAGATTTCGCTCCTACGGAGCTGGCTGTAGGCATCGGCCATCTACTGGTCCAGTATTCGTTCCGCCGTTAACGCAGTCCTGCGACGCTTAATCCGCAGCGGGCACCAAAGTTACTTGAAGGCCTTCTGGCTTTGCGAGAGCGGCCTGTCGCTGGTCGGAAGTCAGAAAAACCTCGCTCTCGAGCAGCAGCGCGCACGCGACGTGCAGGAGATCGATGGCCCGCGCACCGTTCTTCTCCGAATGCGTTGCGGACAGTTCGCGGGCTCGGATGAATGCCGAATCCATGTCCAAAGTGATCTCCTCGAGGGTTCCTCGTTTCAAGAACTGGTCAACACGGGCCAAAGCCGCGTCTCGCTCGCGCACGATTTGGCCACGCTCGCCGGCTGGTCGCATGCGCTTTTCGTGAAAGGCGCGATGGCGGATCGCGTTTTCAAGCTCCAACGCGTGCAACTGCAGGTAGAAGAGCCTCGGTCGGTTCAGGCGGCGATACTCGGCCGCCGCTTCGGCGCCACCTGGCTCGTTGGACAGGAGTTTAACTAGAAAACTAGTGTCTGCGTAGCTCCTCACCGGCGCTCCTTTTCAAGAATTGCCGAAAGGCTGATTTTTGAACGTGGAGAGCGCCGCGCCTCATCGAGCAGTTCATCGATCGCCCGCGCCCGTTCCGGGTCCTCTTGTTGGTCGGCGGGCTGGATGACCCAAAGCGGCTTGCCATTGTCGGTGACCTGAACTCTCTGCCCGGAGCGAGTCAGGCGTTTCACCTTGACCGGCTCTCGCAGTAAACTGCGGAGCGGAATTGTTTTCATAGTGTCTGACAGTACTGCCTGACAGACTGGATGTCAATACGCCGCCGAGCGCTACATGTCTATCGAGCCAGAGGTAGTCGTAAGAGGATCATCGTTGCGAGATAGTTTGCAACTCCACCTTTCCGGGCTTGCCGGATAACGCAATCATTTCCGAAAAACGATCTCGCGAGGGGCTTATTCCGTCCCATTTCGGTTGCAAGTCGATAACGTAATACCATTCGGGCCGGAGGGTCTGCCAGAGTCGATTCAGTCCCAGATTTGTGACCTCCCAGTGCGAGTCGTCCGGAATCAATTTCCGCAGCTCTTCGCGGGCAATCTTCTCGACTTTGCCAAAATCCAGCGGGAGCGGCCGAGACGGGTTCCACTCGGGTCCATCGAAGACGTCGTCGTGTTCGAGAGTGACCAGATATTCATTTGCGCCGATATGGAAAATCCGCCTCTCGTTCTGCAGCGCCAAATAACCGGATTTGGCTGGCTGTGCAGGGAACATCCGAGGCAACGCCTGGCCCAGAATCGCCGTCGCACAAAGTGCTGCCGCGCCCATAAAGAAAAGCTGTCTTGTCTTCATAAACTCTCGCTTTATTTGAGTCGTTCCAACTGCCCTTTTCGACGGACGATGTTCTTGTAGTCCCACTGGATTTTGCGCGCCTTTTCCAGCCACCGCTTTAGGTCTGTTTTGTTTACCTGGTCGGCCGAGGTATAGCCAACTTCAGCCGCCTTGAAGTTGCCTTCCTTATTTAGTCCGTCTTCGTCAAATGATTGCCCGCTCCAGAAAAGCAAGCGGACGCAGTCCTTCAGTTTGCTGTAGCCGACGACGGGGTTTCCATCCAGAAACCACACCGGGTGGCCATGCCAAATCTTGTTTTCCGCTTCGGAAAGAGTTCGGTCGATCTGACTGGCTAGAAGAGCACAGATCTCTCGATCGGTTGAAGCCAGGGTTTTGTTGTATTTAGCCGTGTCAGGATGCATAAGGTTCGATCCAATAAGCTTGCTTGTGCCCCGTGGCCTCGAAGGCGCGCATTCGTTTGCTGGCACTAGCCCGGCATGGGCAGACCTCGACAAGAGCGCGGACACCGCTATCGTCCTGACGCCAGACAGAATGTGGGACGAGCCGGACCTCGGGACTGATCGCGAGGCCTGTTTCACGCTTAACCAGATCGGACAAATCCATGTCCAAGGATTCGAGGATGCCGTCCAGGTCGGAAGCGAAGTGCTCATCGTGAAGGCACGTTACTTCGAGAGCTGGCTCCCCTGGTGGTTTATGATATTGCGTAAGGCCAAATCGCCGACCGCCAGGCATTTGAAAGCCTGCGGCGCGAAACGGACCCCGCTGGTCATCAACACCATCCATGAAACGAACATTAGTGCGGCGTTCGATATCGGCGGAAGAGTAGCGTAGCCAGGCAATCGACTGGTAGTCACCACGGACCCAACGCTCCAGGGGAACTTGGACTGCTGTTATTCCCGTGCAATCGGCCACAGCATGATCGCATGCCTTCCTCATGGTTGCAGCAACTCTACCCGATGCCCATCCGGATCGGCAACCACTGCACGACGACCCCACTCAGAATCCTTGGCGGGCGAGAGAACTGCTCCGGGGTAATCTCCCAGAGCGGCTAGGGCTGCGTCCACAGAAGCCACACGAAATCCGATGCGAGTCCCAAGAGTGGAAGGCCCGGTCGGGGTGGCTGGATAAATCTCGAACACTGAACCTGCAACCTCGGCAGAAAAGTGTTCTGGACCACTCCCGTGACAATGCTGTGAGAATTGCAAACCGAGCCGATTGTAGAAAGAAATGGCGCAGGCCATGTCGGTCGATTTTAACACGGCCAGGTTTAGCATTATTTCGCTCATGGTGCGTTATGCAGTATAACGGAAGGCGCAGCTATAATAGGTGAGCAACCTAGGCGCGCGATCCCGCGTCCAATTCAGGCCGTTCGTTACACATATTCCCATGCTACGTTTTCAGCAGGTCCACGCGCCAGATCTTCTCGATGTACCAGGTGAGGAAGCGGGCGGCGGGCGGGTAACTGGCGAGCGAGTCGATTGGTTTGTAGATCGCTTCGAGGGTCGCCTCGGTTTTAGGATATTTGCCCGGCATGTTGCACAGCGAACAGACTTTGGCGGCAGGTCCAACGCTGAGGATGTAAAGGACGAGGGCAACGGGTACCAGGTTGAGCGAGCGAAGCGCGGGGTACAGGGGCTTTTCCGCGTCATCGCTGGTAACTCCTGGCGTGTTTGTGGATTCCTGTTCCACGCGTAGAACTTAGTCGATTTCGGAGTGAATGAAAGGGGTAACCGCGAAGGCAAAGGTTTTTAACCACCGATGAACTCAGATGGACACGGAGCAGAAGGGTCTCACGCAAAGGGCGCGGAGGTCGCAAAGGTTCAGAAGCCCAGGAGAGTCGGTCGAAATGCAATCGGGTCGAAAACGCGGTCACCCGCGCCTCGGTCCATTAACCTTTGCGACCTTCGCGGCCTTTGCGTGAGGCGAAAAGGAATTGCCTCTTAAGCTACGGAAGGTTCACCCCAACCTTTTATGCTATCCGCGCTGCAGAGTTATTGGCCCTCACGTCAGAGGCCGGCCGAAGAACAAAACGTAGCCATCAGCGTCCTTGAGTTCGAATCCCCGCAAACCATCATGAGTGTCTTTGAGTGGTCGGGAGAATTCGACATTGCGAGAGGAGAACTCTGCGGCCAGGGCGTCGGGATCGGGAACATACAGATAGGCGTCCCAACGCGCATCCGGTTGTCGCTTATAATTGGGAAGCGGATCCACACCAACGCTTTTGAGAAAGATCATCGCGCCGCCTCGACGCGCGATCCCGAAGAACGGATCCGTGGCAGGCTCTTGAAAGGTAATGTCGAACCCGAGTCGGTCGCGATAAAACGCAAACGCAGCCGCGGCATTTCGAACGATGAAGAACGGCGAAATGCCCGCGATTTCAACCGGGAGACTCACTGGTTCTGCGGGGCAGCAGGGAGAGTGTTGGTGTTCGACAAGGTAAAGGTGATGGTTTCCACGTGGTTGACGGTTTGAATCCGGGATGCGCGCGCTTTGGTCCTGGGCACAGGAGGAAGAAGGAGTCCGACCAAAAGCAATGCGATAACCACGACCAGGATTGTTTGGAGTTTTTTGTTCATTGCCGTTCCTACGTTATAGATAAACCGCCTGTCAATTTTATGCAATTGATACGACCGCCCTGCAGAGTTTGAGCCACTTCTCCCCTTCCCTCTTCTCCAATTGATGAGAGGGGTGGGTTCGTTCGTGGCGTAATCATGGCGGGAACTTTCGGAAACCTGGCGAAAGTCGGATCAAGATCCAGGCACGTTTGCGCATGCGTTGGCAGAAGATGCGGCATCGTCGGGCTAAATTCCGGATCCTTCGGTATTTTTTCGAAGTCTGCCGAAAGGCTTCAGGATCGTAAAGCTCGGCAGTCTGGTTATCGGGTGTCAGCGCCTGAGCGGCGGTTTTTCCGTAAATGCCGCCCACTCTTCGACCGGCGTCGTGGGCCCTTTGGTCGAGTCCATGCAGGATGCCTGGGAGGCTCTTAGCTAGAAAAAGGATCAGGGTGAGAGCGAGGATCAGGATGACCTCTCCGCCGGAAAAACCGAAAAGGGCGAACATCGCAAAGGATGGTAACGAACCCAAACAGCACATAAACGGTTACACTTCCGGCCTAGCCAACCTCAGCAGTTTATGCAAGCTAAGATTCTAAGGCGAAACCGCGGGCGTTAGTCATTTATTTCCCTTCTGTAGGTCCGCGGCAATCTCCGGATCGATGTCTTTCAACACGCGGGATTGATCTTCTGGTGGAAGCTCGGAGAACTGCTGCCTTAGCTGAAGCAATCGGCGCCGATAGAAAAAGGAGAGCGTTACCCAGAGGGCCAGCAGCAACCCAACGAATACGCAAGCCGTAGCCACGCCGAGAGTATAATTCAGCGCCTCATAGCCAATACAGGCTCCGACCGCTGCGATGATTCTCCATCTCCAACTCATAGCGATCATGACTAACTTATCGCCGCGTTCGATTTTGCGCAATCACGCGGGAGTGCTAGGCGGGGCACGGCCTCCTCTCCCCCTTCCCTCTCCTCCGGTGGAGGAGAGGGAGAATAATGTGGGACCCCGTGTACCCAGGGCAGCGCTCGTTCCTCGCTCGCCCTGGGCTACTGTCAGGTCATCCCTACGGAATTTCAGTGCAGCGCGCAGCAATCGGCAAACGAGTCGATTGGAGATTCAGTGAGCATAGATGCTACGAACTATGCTGGAAACCGTTCTTGAGGCATTTCCATCTGTGTCTATCTGAGTTCATCTGTGGTTAAAATGAAATGTTCCAGTCCCGAGATCATTCATCGGCAGGCTTAGGAGCGCTGAAGGTTTTACTGTAAAACCCGGACCGATCGAAGCAGCAAACAGGGCGTTTCCCGGCGGCGAGCATCGAGCAGGCATTCTTGATACGGCGCATGCGAGTCGCGGGTTGCTTTGCGGAGGTGATCCAGTGGATCCAATCCCGGCGCGCAACGGACGTGATATCCGACCACAACGCTCTCGCCTTCGGGGCGGCTGCGAGCGCCTTCCGCAGGTCAGCCGGTACCGCTGGTTCCGGCTCCTGTAGCACCGGCGCGATTTCCAGTGTGACGACGTCGCCCGGTTCTGCTCGCGCGGCTTCGCGCAGCTTGCGGTTCACTTTAAGCCAGTGACCTTTTTGGCCGTCCGGCTCGAGTGTAGCTCGAAACGCGAAGCCATTGATGGCGCCTTCAACTGTTGTCCTGCCTCGAGAGGGGAGCTTCGCGCTGGCGCTCTTTGGCAGCAAGATAAAGGTCCAGGCACCGTCCTTCGCGGGCGTCGCCGACCGCAACAGTTTAGCCTGGAATTGGATCTCAGCAGCGGTTTTGGTCATTTCTGAATTTCAACGCAAAGGCGCAAAGACGCAACCAAGGCGAGGGTTCAATTGCGAGTGAACGCAAATGCACGCGCACTTTTTATTGTCGTTTATCGCATTCATTCGCGGTTAGAACTTCCCAGTGAAGGAACAAGGATCCCAAGTTCCGTCGACATCGAGTTGCGCCATTAGTATCGTTGCTGCTGCGATAAGCTTCGACGAAGCGGCAGCGACTAACTTTTTGTGCGGACGATTTCAGCCGTCCCTTCGGGACTGATGGATGTTAGACTCTCAGTCCCAACGCTGAAGCGTTGGGCTATTGTTGGGTGTCACTGCGTGACATCCGAACCCACTCCGCAGGATTGGCGATTTTCCATGGGAGCTCATTGCGGCTTAGTCCCGTCTTCGATACCTTTCGAAAACTAAATAGCATTACACCCACGTTCGCAAGCCCTGGGTCAGGTGAGAGGGTAGATGTCGGAAACAAAATGCCCAAAAACAACAATTTGCCTGCGCCAACAAGTACATCAGCATCCAATTCGGAACGCGATTTCGTAACCGCGCTGGTTGATGCGAATAAGCGCAGCCGGAGCTGGAGGGAAAAACTCGCGGCAGTGCAGGAGTTGCTAGCCGATCAGCTTTCGGTCGCTCAACCCGATCCGCAGAAGGAAGCCGACGTGGTTTTGAGGAACCTGGTTGATGTAGCCATTTACGCGCGGTTCCTCGCGGCCGGCCAGATCCATTGCGAAGAAGACGGACGCCATTTCCGGCCAGCCCATCATTCCCGCATTGCCCAGAATATCCAGGAACAACTCGTCAGGTATTCGAACCCGCCGTTCACTTTTGTTACGCGCCAGATTTATCCGTGGCTCCCTTCCACGGACCAGCGTTTTCAAAGCGCGGAACCTTTAACGCGCATTCGTGATATTGCCCACCGAAATGATATCCCGTCGGAGCTGAAGCGCGAAATCAAAGAAACCCTGCAGAATAAGCTGCATCGCTGCGCCGGCCCGGAAGACCTGGTCACCTCGAGACGGTTGTTGGAACGGATTACGGCGCCGGGGGCCGGTTACTCGGCCGAGTTCGTCGAGCAGTTCCGCATCTTTCATCGCGAGCTGGAGGAATTCTTCAATGCGAGTTCGCTCGAGGATCAACTTCAGGTTTTGCGCGAGGCGGCACCAGCGCAGGCGAAGGCGGTAGATCAGTTCCTAAAGCACAAATCGAGAGGAGCCGGGACGATAGGGGGCGCCGAGAAAGGGGGAGTCCCTACCGCGGCGTTGGGAATGCTGAGGTTACTAACCGATTTACGACGCGGGCTTCAGGGCGAACTACAGTCAAAATCGGCAGCGGAACGGCAATCGGTTCAGCTCGCGGATATTCGTCTGGAAGAATTTGCCTTTGTCTTGCTGAGTAAAATCGCCAACGAACTGGAAGACGCTTTTAAGAACAAACCTGAGCGATCGGACTGGGACAAAAGTTTGGAGGCGCTGCAGTGCTGCGTGGTCAACGCGGGTTTGGGCGGTGTCTCGCAAGAGGAATGCGTGATTATTGAAAACGAGCTGCGTGCCTGGAGTCAGAACTTCGATAGCAGCGTTCGTGAGGACTGCCTGCGATTGAAAGCCACAGTCGAGCGCGCACAGCGTTTGTCGGAAGCATTTGCCGATGAAGTTATGGCTTTGTTTCCCAGGGAAGCCGAACGACTCGGGCGGGCGCTGGGCGTGGCCGAGCCGGCAGTGCGGGTATTCGGCGAAGCGGAGATTCGCAGACACGTTGTGTTTCAACTTTCCAAACTAGCATCGTTGCTCATTCGCCGCTTGCGGGATTTGCTGGGCGATAGCGGATGGGAGATTCTCGTAAGCGGACTCGCCAACGGTCGGCTGCAAGTTATCGATTCGCTCGAGAAAATGGCTAAAGCGGGCACGGAGCCGGCTTTGGTTCTACTGAGGCAGGCGCACGGTGATGAGGAACTGCCAACGGAAGTGGCCGGCGTCGTGCTGGCGCAGGAAATACCGCATTTGTCGCACCTGGCAGTACGAGCACGTCAGGCCGGAGTGGTGTTCGTCACTTGTGAAGTGCCCGATATGATGGAGTCGCTGCGCAAACTAGAGGGTCGGGTCCTGAGTTTAACGGCTACCGTGGACGAAGTGCGGTGGACAGAAGAGAACTCGGCAACAGCGTCATCAGTTAACCAGCCTCAATCACCACCCGCCGCTCAACCACGAATAGCAGCCACCAATAACGGAGACGGCTCATTGTTGAAGCTGAATGAGGCCACACCGGAGACAGCCGGTCCCAAAGCGTTTGGAGCGCGACGTCTGATGGAGATTGCGCAGGATTCAGGCGCGTTATTCAAGGCGCTGGATGGTAAAGTGATTCCATTCGGAGCGATGGAACAGGCGCTGGAGGCTAGCCCGGCACTGGACCGTGAATATGAACAGGCAATCGGCGGACTCGAAAGCGCGAATGATGATGAATTCGACGGCATGGTTGAGCAGTTGGGGAGGCTAGCGTCTGGTTTGACGGTTCCGCAGCGTTTTATTTCCGGCCTGGCAAAACAGTTCGACACCAACACCAGGCTGATGGCGAGGTCGAGTTCGAATTGCGAGGACATGGAGACTTCGGCGGGAGCGGGGCTCTACGAGTCAGTGCCGAACGTGTTGGTCGACAAGATTGAAAGTGCGGTGAGGCAAGTATGGTCATCACTTTGGACCCGACGCGCGGCACGGGACCGACGCAGGGTCGGAATCCCGCAAATGGAAGCGCACATGGCCGTGTTGCTTCAGCCGATGCTCGCACCGGAGTATTCCTTCGTCATTCATACTGCCAATCCGGTCAACGGCGATCGGCGGCAGGTTTATATCGAGCTGGCGGTGGGGCTGGGGGAAACGCTAGTTTCCGCGGCCAATCACGGTTCGCCATATCGCTTTGTTTACGACAAGGAGACCGGCGCGACGCGGCTGCTGGCGTTTGCCAACCTTTCGCAGGCGCTGCAGCCATCGGCGGGCGGCGGCATTGAGAAGCGGCTGGTCGATTACTCGGAATGCGAACTTTCGATCGATCCGGACGCTCGGGGAAAATTAGTGAAACGGTTGGGCCAAGCGGCGGAGAAAGTCGAAACGGCATTTAACACGCCGATGGATATCGAAGGCGCGGTGGTTAAAGGAGAAGTTTATTTCGTCCAGGCGCGGCCACAGCAAGGGCTGGATAAGGCATCAGCAGCCTCGGACTCTGCTGCCAGAGCTCACACGAACCAGCGCGCGCGAAGAGAACCGAGTAGCGGGGCATGTCACCAACCTGCCGAACCGGCCGAAGTTGCCCAGGTCCGTCCGTCCCAAGCGAGCCCCCCTGCCCTGCCCTGCAAGCTGCTTGGACTTTTTGAGAAGCGCGTCGCCGGCGATGATTCATTGCTCCAACTCGCGCGCCTGCGCTTTGAGCAAGCGGGATTGGCCGCCGAGGTGCACGCGGGTTCGCCGGAGCAACTGGATTGGATTTTGTCCTTCGTGCCTGGCTCGACGTCGCAACCGACTGTTCATTTGCCGCGCGATTTCAATTTCGGCGATCCGCAGACTCGCGCCAAAATTCGCGAGCTCGCTTCCCGGTTCAACGGACGCATTGCTGGGTTGCTGTTGCACGATCGCGGCGAATGGGAGCGGCAGCCCGAAGCGTTTGTTCAAGCAGCACAGGACATGGATTCGATGCTGGCCCGCGACAAAAGTGACCCGCTGGTTTTTCTCGAATACGCTGCGGGTTTGGAGCCTGCCCAGTTTGCGGAGCTGTTCGACGGCATTCGGCATTTGGAACGTGTTACCGCGGCCGTGGACGTGGGGCACGTGGGGATCCAGAGCATCCGAGCGGCTTACCAAAAGATGCATGCTGACGCCGATGTTTGCCGGCTGAAGGACCGCCCGGCAGAGCTTCCCACGCTAATGCCGGACCTGGAGTGCGCCGTGGCCGCTGCATTGCCATCGGTTGTTGGCCTAATCACCGCGCTGGGTGCTTTAGGCAAACCGCTACATTTCCATCTGCACGACGGACATCCGCTGTCGAAGGCAAGCGCGTTTGGTGTGGCCGATCATTTGAGTTTTAAGGCGGAGATACCGCTGGACTTCGAAAATCGTGGTCGGCGTTCGGTCGGGCCAATGTATGGTCCTGCCGGTTTGAATAAGATCATCGCGACGGCACTGGGAGCACAGCCATCGGGCAGCCTTTCTTTCACGCTGGAGATTCACCCTACAAACGAGCGTCGTGCGCTTGCGGATGCGGAGCGTTTGTTCCCGCATTGGCGGGACAAAACCAACGCTGAAATCATGAACCATTGGCTGTGGGTTTTGACTGAGAACGCGGAGTTGATGAAAGAGGCGCTAAAACTTCCAGCGGTTAAGCATTAGACCCCATGGCTGGGACGGCGGCCGACGAGGAAGTTGCATTGGAGGTTAGAGAGTCGTAGTCCTTAATCAACCAAACCCTCAAATCGATCCAGTTATGATTCTGTTTGTTCCTATGTTTGCGGCTGCCGGTTACGCCCTGCTCTACTTGCTGCTGGGCGGTGGGCTCGGCGGCGCGATTCTGATTTTCCTGCTCGCTAAAATGCTGGGCAAGCAAACTGGAAGGCGGAAGCAAATGGTGCCGAACGCCAAGGACGCGAGGCCTACGTTGCGGCAGCAACGGAGCAGCGCGCATAAAAGCTTCGGAAGCGTATAGCGCCATCAATCCGCTGCGGGCCGGGACGGCGCGCGCTCCGCCTTCGGAGTCCGGTGCTCTGCTTGGTAATTTCGCACCTCGTCCTTCGTAATTCGAACTTTCAGCTTCTCTATCCTTTCTCCTTGCCAGCCGTTGGCAGCAGAATAGCGTGTGGCCGCCGGCTCAAAACGGCCGGCGTGTGAACGATCAACTCGGGAAAAGTAAAACATTCAAACCTATGAAAAAACTGTTATGGGTCGCCCCGGTTCTGGTTGCGGCGTTGGTGTGGGCAGTGAGCCCTGGAAAAGCGCAGGAAAAGCCGGCTCCCAAATACGAATACGCAGTGCTCAAGTGGGACGGGCCGGATCGCCTCTATTACAACCTGCCCGATAAATTTGAATGGGTGCACCTCGAGAAGAAGGGAGTTAACATTCCCGGCGATGCCCAGAACGAAGAGTGGTGCCTGGCTTACGGAGCTAATCAACTCGCCAAAGACGGCTGGGAACCTATCAACCTGGATTCCCGAAGGCTGCTGCTGCGCAGGGCGAAATAAGTTAGAACGCGTTGTAAATGCTGATGGCGCGAGCGGCCTCCGCTCGCAGCTGCCGGAATGGGTGCGTGCGCGCAAGCTGTAACGGGGGACCGGTCATGCTTCTGCACAAAGCCCCTAAATCCGAATTCTAAAGAAGTCGAAATCCGAGGAACCGAAACCGACTTAGTCGGCCTTGAGATTGACTGTTCAAGCGTCGAGGCCTGGCATTAGGCCTTCGACTTTCTCACGTTTTTGATTGCTTCGGGAACTGCATTGATTTGGTCTTGGCGGCGGTGGTTGAGTTCATGCACAGCGAGAGGCGATTATTCCAAATTTTATCTTTTAAATTAACAACACTGATGCTAATGTTGAGGCACCGCCTGGTACCTACGGTTCAGCATTTCTGTAGCTGCGGGCGTGGGCTCCTCAATGGCCGCCTGACCGCTTACGCTTAACCTGAACAGCCTGCTAACAATGAAATCTGGAGGCATATGAAGACAAAAATCGCCTGCATCACATCACTGGTGGTCTTATTCACGAGCGGTTCGTCGATTCTAGCCCAAGGCACGAGTTTTACATACCAGGGGCGGCTCACCGCCAGCGGCGTGCCTCAAAGCGGGAGCTACGATCTGACTTTCACTCTTTATGACGCCGCCATCGGCGGGAATGCCCTGGCCGGCCCAGTGACCAACTCGGCGGTGACCGGCAGCGATGGCGTGTTTACTGTCACATTGGATTTTGGCGGCAGCGTATTCGACGGACCGTCGCGTTGGCTGCAAGTCGGTGTGCGTCCTGCCAACAACGGCAACTTCAGCGCACTAAGTCCCCGTCAAGCGTTAACTGCCAGCCCGTACGCGCTCTTTGCCGCGAGTCCGCAAGGTCCTGCTGGAACTCCAGGATCCGTGTGGCGGGAAGGTTCAGGTGCACCTGCCGGCACTCTGGGCATCGACGGTGATTTCTACCTTAACGGCGTTACAGGTGACGTCTACCATCGAGCATCCGGAACCTATAATCAGGTCGCCAATATCAAAGGACCTCAGGGTATCGCTGGGATTGCCATTCCTTTCCATGGCGTCGGTGCGACGAACATTGCACTATTCGAGACCGATAATTCGGGAAGCGGTAATGGTTTGTCCGGCATGACGGGCACGGGTTACGGCGTGTTTGGACAAGCGAATGTTGTTGGAGGCTGGGGCGGTCTGTTCCGATATGGCTTTGACGGCAACAACTCGGCCTATCTTGGGGCCAGTGGTTTTGCGGGAGCCTTTTATGGACCGGTCACTGTCTCCGGCACTACTAGCGGCACGCTGTTTCATGCCAGTAATGCCGGCACGGGAGGCGCCGGATTATTTGATGGGTTTGTGCAAGTGAACGGCTCCCTCTCGGCTTCGTCTATTAATAGCGGCGAGATCTACGCGTCTAACACGGGAGGTGATGGATATGGGATCAAGGGCTACGGAAGCAATATCGGTGTTTTTTCTTACAACACGGCCTCGGGTATCGCTGTCTATCTGGCGACAACCGGCCTGGCGGGAGATTTCTACGGAGATGTGTACGTTCATGGCACGGTGACACAGACCAGCGATCGCAATGCCAAAGAGAACTTTGCACCCGTGGATACGCGTGAAATTCTCGAGAAGGTCGCTAATCTCCCGCTGGAGAGTTGGAATTACAAAGGCGAGATAGCATGCCGGCACGTTGGCCCTATGGCCCAGGATTTCCGAAAGGCCTTTGCACTGGGCCTCGATGACAAAAGCATCTGTTCAGTGGATGCTGACGGAGTGGCACTGGCGTCCATCCAGGCGCTCAATCAGAAAATCGCGCAAAAGGACGTAGAAATCCAAGCGCTGAAACAGCGGCTGGATGCCATGGAACGTCTACTCAACCGGGTGGCGGCCAATTCAGCCAATCCTCATTAGCGAACTCCCTCGCGCCAGACCAGGTCCTAAAATCGAAATCCGAGTTCCGAAGGAAGATCGAAGTCCGAGAGCGGAAGGCTGAGGTGGCAAGCTTCGGAGCTTGACTTTTTTCTTCGGAAAAACCTAGGATGCGTGCACACGCTGAGGCGGGTCGCTGCAGCATCAAAACGGGCGTTTCCTGGCTGCCGTGCGGCTTTCTTAGCGATTCGATCAACTTCAACTCAACCCAGAACCTATGCAAAGCACCCCCCGTCTGTGCGCAGCAATGGTGGCCTTCGGCCTGCCAGGGATTCCCGGACTGCTATTTGGCGCCAGTTCTACCGATAACCTCTACTTCCGGCTGGTTCCGACGAATGCGCCGTAGGTAGCGGACGTAAATCAATTTGATTGTTTGCAGGCGCCCCGGGTGTTCGCCCGGGGTTCTCTTTTGCGCAGCCACGTGGCTTACTGTGTTGCGCAACGCTAATTCGAACACCGAAATCCAAGATGCGAAAGGCGGCTAAACTCGGAAGCCGCGCAACTGAAACAAGTTGCGTGAGGCATGGTCGTCCGCCCTGTCCGATGTTATGTCAGCAGAGAGGCTTTATGCGGACCACGATAATAGTGTGTGTCGCGGGTCGATGCTCGCCGCCGTGACTCTTTGGATGTTACCGCCTGGACCGTTTGGCCGTAGCCGCTTGTCGGAACCCGGTTTGACTTCCCAGACAGATCCTGCAACGAGTCCGGGCGCGCCGCACAAACGGTCGATCGGTATCAATAAACCGCATGCGGGGCCGCCTTCGCTGAAGACTCTCGAAGAGCACATGGAAGCGGAGCGCAGTAAGCTGACCGCCGAGCGCGCGGAAGCTTTCCTGAGCGACAACCATAGGAGCGCGGCGAGCCTGGTGGCCGCCAGCCGCGTGTTTGGCGATAAGTCTTACCTGCACGAGGCCATGCAGAAATTCCCCAACGACCCGCATGTTGCGTTCGATGCGTATTTCCTGGATGGACCCCATGACAGCACCAAACCGGCATCGCCCGAGCGACGCCATTGGCTTGAGGCTCTCAAGCAAGCCGACCGAATAACGCCCTGCCCGATTACCTGGCAGCAGCCGATGATTTCAAAGCCGGCAACACCCAAGGTGCATTGCAAGAGCTCCAAGCATCCGCCGGGAAACGGTTCGATTCCTATATGCTCGAGTCATTGCAGTCCACGGAAGAGGCGTACCGGACTGCGGGTTACACGGAGGCGGACGCAAAAACCGCCGCCTCAAGCGAATTGCTCCTGCCCCACTTAGCAGAGAACAAGAAACTGGGCCAAAGCATCGCGGACCTGGCGGGCCAATACCAGCAATCGGGCGATCCCGCCTCGGCGCAAAGCCTTGTCCAGGCTGGTATGAACCTCGGCCAACAAGTGGGCGCTCCGAGCGAGTTCCCGCTGATCAATACGCTGGTGGGCATTGCCATCCAGAAGATCGTGCTCGGATCAATGGACCCTGGAAGCTCATATCTCGATACGGGCAGTACCGTCCAGCAGCAGCTCGATGCCCTGAACCAATACCGCGAATCGCTTAAGGGGCTTGCGCCCCAGGAAGAAGCTATCCTGCCGCGGCTCACAGATGCGGATCGCGCCAACTTCTATGACCGGCTCCGGATGTTCGGCTATCCTGCCACGATGCGTTGGGTTGTCGAAAAGTATGGCGCAATGTAACCACGGTCAAAAAACCGATCGCATCAAGATTCGCGAACTGGACGCCCGCTACCAGGAGCCGAAACGAGACCTGGACAACCTGGAGAATGCCTGGAGTGCTCCAGTTCTAGGACAACGGCTCTTTTCCATCTCCTGTAGTTTTTCACCGTCGCCCCGCGACAAATATGAATAAACGGCAAAGAATGATTGGAAGCGATGCTTACTTCACTTTCCTCAATTCGGCCAAAGTTTAGAAAATCCGACATGCATTATGTCAACATCCGCCTATGTTTTATCGGTAGCCGGGCTTCTTATAGGAACCATGACCGGTCTGGCTGCTGTCCCCGAGCTTCCCAGCGACAGCGAAATCCGCGCGGCTCTCCGGGCGCGCCTGGCGTCGTCCTCCGACGACATCGGATTCGTGGCCGGTGTCATTGACAGAAATGGCCGCCGGGTGATCAACTCCGGAACATTGCCGGATGGTCGCCCCTTCGATGAACACACGCTGTTCGAGATTGGGTCCGTTTCCAAAGTTCTCACCGGTTCTTTGCTGGCCGAAATGGCTCAGCTCGGTGAGGTAAACCTCCAGGACCCAATTCTAAAATACCTGCCAGCCGCGACGAGAGCCCCTTCGCTGGACGGCAAGCAAATCACGCTGCTGGATCTGGCAACCCAACGGTCGGGACTGCCCCGTCTGCCCGACAATTTCCTTCCCAGCGACGGGGCGAATCCCTATGCCGATTACACGCCGGAAAAGCTGTACCAGTTTCTATCCGATTACACGCTCCCGCGCGCCCCCGGCAAAAGCTATGAATATTCCAACCTCGGAATGGGTCTACTGGGCCATTTGCTTGCCCGGCGGCTAGGCACTAATTACGCCGGCGTTCTGCAACAGCGGCTCTGCGGTCCGCTCGGGATGACCGAAACTGTAGTCGAGTTGACCCCCAATTTCAAAAAGAGGCTCGCGCCGCCACACGATGCGAGCGGGACGATAGTTGAAAACTGGGACCTGAACGCGCTTGCGGGAGCGGGAGGAATTCGCTCTTCCGCGCACGATATGCTGACTTTTCTCGCGGCAAACCTGGCCGATCAAACATCTGGAGTTGGGGCCGCTTTAAAAACCGCCCAAATGCCTGTTAATTCGACGGACACGCCCGATACACGCATCGGCCTGGCCTGGCACGTGACCGACCGCAACAGCATGCGGATCGTTTGGCACAATGGCCAAACGGGTGGTTATCATTCGTTCGTTGGATTCGACCCGGACAAGAAAACAGGAGTAGTGCTGCTTTGTAATGTCGCGCAGTCGGTCGATGATGTTGGCTTTCATATCCTGGATAGCAATCGTCAACTCCAAAAGGCGAAGCCTCAAACGCACCCACTGGCCATCCATTTGCCTGCTGAAGCTTTGGACCGATACGTCGGTAAATATGAATTGGCGCCCGGAATCTTCTTCAACCTGCGTCGTGACCAGCAACATTTAATGGCGCAATTGACAGGCCAATCTTATTTGGAGGTCTTCCCGGAATCTGAAACCAATTTCTTTTACAAAGTGGTCGGCGCTCGGCTCACCTTTAATGTCGCCACCTCCCACAAGGTCCAAAGCCTGGTCCTGCATCAAAACGGGATGAACCAGGTCGCCAAAAAGATCTCTGACGAACCGCCGAAAGAACGGCAATCCATCAAGTTGGACCCTAAAATTCTGCAGGCCTATATCGGTGAATACGAACTCGCGCCCGGCGCCCTTTTCACCGTGCGGCAATCAGGCGACCAGTTAACCGTGCGCCTGACCGGGCAGTCATTCCTGGAGGTGTTTCCCGAAAGCGAGACTAACTTCTTTTACCGCGAGGTGGACGCGCAAATCACCTTTGCGAGAGACGAGCAGGGAAAAACGATCGCATTAGTGCTGCACCAGAACGGCATCGACCAAAGGGCGAAGAAAACGAAGTAGCGCAAATTCGAAGCCCACGGCCGCCATCCATTCCTGATCTCCTTAGCGTGCTTCCATTGAAAAACCCCACAAGGCGACCTTAACCGCCCGCGGGGTTTGGTTGTTTATCGGTGGGGGAACTAAGACTTTTTTTGTGCGGTCAACCCTCCTGGTATGAACCCGGGCACTTTGAAATGCTCCTGCTTTGTCGCGCTCTTACGCGGCAACAGTGGCAACGACAGATCGTCTTCTTCTGAAGGACTGTTGCCCATAATAACCACATACTCTGCATCGGCGGCGCAATTCGTTTCCCAATACCACAAAGCAGACGACACGTTTTCAAAAGTGATCGCTAAACATAAATCAGTGGTCCATTCACCATTGGATCCCAGATAAAGTAAGCTCCCTCGCTTTCGTATGACTCGCTTCATTGTTCGAGAGAGATTATTGCGCGGAAAGGCCCACGGGATAAATTGGCAAATCACCCCAAGTCCTGGTAATGGTCCGCCTTACAAAAGACCAGCGGTGCCAAATCTCTTAGCTGTTCGAAGGAGTGACCGGTCGAACACAGCGTGAAGCAGTCAGGGATTACGCTGACAATTATAACGACGATGAAAACGAAGAAAAAAAGCGACATCCCCCTTCTCCTCATGGGGAAGATGGGTACCCCGGGACGGAGTCCCTACCGCTGAGGAAGGTATTTGAGCTTTCCATCTCGAGCCGCTTGCAGGGCGTCCTGGGTGTCGAGCGCGCTGCCGGGGTCGCCTTGCTCAGCCAACCAACGATCCAGCTCGGCACTGAGCCGCGCTTTGATGAGTTGAGATTTCGGATCGGCACAGAGATTCGTCATTTCATAGGCGTCGACTGAGGTATGATAGAGCTCCTCCGGCGGCCGTTTAAGGCAACGTTTGACGAGGCGATAGGATTCGGGTTTTTGCTCGGTCGAAAAGAGCCAGGTGCCCCAATAGGGATTGTTGAGCTGGCCATCGCCCTGAAGGCCCATGATGTACTTTTGGATGTAGATCTCGTCGGGCAATAAGTTGCGGATGTACCGCCACTCGCCATCGGTAGCGGTTCGGCTTGGAAACGAGGGACCTTCGGGAAGGTTGTTGTGTATGCCGAACGCATAGTTGCGATGAGTGTCGCGCTCACCGCGGAGTACCGCCGCGAAACTCGTCCCATCGAGGGTGGCGCCCAATTCGGCAGGGCCCGTTCCCGCCAGGTCCAGGAGCGTGGGCAATATGTCCACGTATCCTACCAGGGCATCGGTGCGGCTCCCCGGGGCAATGCGCCCCGGCCATCGTGCAATCAATCCGGTGTGCAGGCCGGTGTCCCAGCAGGTCCACTTGTTACCTGGGAACTGAGAACCTTGTTCGCTGGTGAACAGGACGAGCGTGTTGGTTTCAAGGCCCGCAGCCCACAGCTCGGTCAGGATTTCGCCGACCTGGCCGTCCATATAGGTGATTTCAGCCAGGTACTTGCCGAAATCCTGGCGGGTCCTTGGCGTGTCCGCGATATTCGGGGGCAGTCGGATTTTAGCGGGCGGGTATTGAGAAGGATCGCCCATCACCCATGGGACATGCGGTTCGACCAGGCCAATCACGAGACAGAATGGTTGGTCGCTTCTGCGGCTAATGAAATCGCGGACACCCGCCAGCGAATGCGGCTTGGTTGGGTTATCCACACAATTCCCATCAAACCCGGGCACGTCTTCGAATGGGAAGCAAGCCTTGGGGAACACGTCCACCTTGCCGGCGATGCCTGTACGGTAGCCACGCGCAGCGAGGTAAGTTGGCAGACTGCGCGTTGAGGGTCGGCTGGCGGAGTGGTTCCAGGTACAACCATTGCGCAGCGGGTACTGCCCTGTGTAAAGCTCGGATCGGCAGGGCTGACAGATGGACATGCTGACGTAGGCGCGATTGAACGTGAGGCCCTGGTTAGCGAGTTTGTCCAGGTTTGGCGAGTGGGCATTGCGGCCGCCGTAAATAGGCAAGTCATTGTATGTGCAGTCGTTCCGCCAGGATAATCAGGAAATTGGGTTGCGTGGCGGCTGCCAGAGGCAAAGCAACTAAGAGGATCAAAATCGCTGCTAGTTGGATGAGCGTACGCGCCAGAGAGGCGAGTGGGACTCGTGGCGCGAGCGGTTTTCTCGGAACAGGCATATAAGCGAGTTGCACATCCATGATTCTCGCCGGCGATGAGCGCGCGCTTGTTATCGCTGCTTTGGAGATTGCTGCCAACCTTTTTCGTGTTTCGCGTAATAGGCGCTCCGGAGATCCCTATTGACAAACCTGATGCAGTGGCAGAAGTATCGTTTCAGCGAGGGTGAATTATGTGCGGGTCCATAAAGCGATTCTCCGTTCCGGACGCAGCTTCAAGAGCCATTTCCTATCAGTTTATCGGTGCTATTTTGTGTATAGGGCTGTGCGCTGAAGCGGATGTAACCGGATGCGCCAAGGCCCCAGCAGGGCTGATAAGTTGGTGGCCGGGAGAGAACTCCGCCGCGGACGTGGTGGGCGGCAATAACGGAACCATTGCGGGAACGGGAACAGTAACCTATGGCCCTGGCATGGTTGGACAGGCTTTTGTGTTCGATGGCACTCACCGGGATCGAATCGACCTGGGCAATCCCGCCAGCCTTCAATTGCAGGATTTCAGCCTGGCAGCCTGGATCAAGCGCTCCAGCCCGACGGTGACATCATTCGATGTTCTTGGTGCCGACGGTTCGGTATGCGGCGACGGCGCGTGTATCATCGGATACGGTCGCGGGGGCTACATCCTGGCCTTAGCCAATGACGGGCGATTGATTCTGAGCCGGACGGATATCGACGGAGTGATCTCAGCTCCGCTGATCACGGACCTCAATTGGCATCACCTGGCGGTCACCAAATCCGGGTCCAACGCGGTTTTCTATGTGGACGGAGTGGCGCAGGAGACACCAGCATATGTTCCGCATGAGCCCTACACTTTTGATGACGGGACTTGCTCGTGCAGCGCCGCCATCGCGATTGGTTCGCGTGGGGATGGGCGGGGCGGAACCTTTTACGGCATGATCGATGAGCCGGCGGTATTCAACCGTGCGCTCTCAGCCAGCGAAATTCAGTCCATTTACACTGCTAGCAGCGCGGGCATGTGTCCGCCCGCTTGTGTTCCTCTGCCCGTGGGGCTGGTGAGTTGGTGGCGGGGGAATAATTCCACTGCGGACGTAGTAGGCGGCAATAACGGAACTATCGTTGGGACCGGAACAGTAACCTATGGCCCCGGCGTGGTGGGACAGGCTTTTGTGTTTGATGGCACTCACCGGGATCGAATCGACCTGGGCAATCCCGCCAACCTTCAATTGCAGGATTTCACCCTGGGAGCGTGGATCAAGCGCTCCAGCCCCACAGTGACTTCGTTCGATGTCTTGGGGGCTGACGGTTCAGTTTGCGGAGACGGCGCTTGTATCATCGGCTACGGTCGCGGCGGCTACATCCTGGCGGTAGCCAACGATGGGCGATTAATTCTTAGCCGCACAGATATCGATGGAGTGATCTCGGCGTCCCTCATCACGGATCTCGACTGGCATCACCTGGCAGTGACCAAAGCAGGGTCCAATGCGGTTTTCTACGTGGACGGAGTGGCACAAGCGACGCCAGCATATGTTCCGCACGAGCCCTACACTTTTGATGATGGGACTTGCTCGTGCACTGCGGCTATTGCGATTGGCTCGCGTGGGGATGCGCGGGGCGGGACCTTTTTCGGGATGATCGACGAGCCGGCGGTATTCAACCGCGCGCTTTCGGCCGGTGAAATCCAAGGCATCTATGCCGCGGGCAGCCTGGGCATGTGCATGGAGGCTGTCGCACAGTTACGGCTCATCCTCTCGCGCGCCCCGGATGGCACCATGAGGGTGCGGGGCTCCGCCGGCCCGGGGGCGTTCTTTATTATTCAGGCTTCGACGAATCTGCTCAATTGGGAGCAAATCGGCATTGTGACGAACAACGAAACCGGGTTATTTGAGTTTAATGACACTAACACTTTGTTGCCGCCTATCCGTTTTTATCGCGCAGTCTCGCCTTAATGGCCATTGGACTAACTCACTTCACTTGAGATCCTGCATGGATTTGACCAAACCGCCGCGCTGTTCGGGCGACATGGTGCTGAATTGGGCGATCACGTGCTGAAGCGCACTGCGTTGGGAAACGGTCGAAGCATAGGGCTGGAGCTGGGATGGATCGCTGGGTTGGACTCCGTTATTGTCGACGAGGAAAGCTTTTAAGGCCGGGGCCAGCACATAGATGCCAGGCGGTTGCTGGCTGGAGCACGTGCCGTAACCATTGGGACCAATGGCCCGGCGTTGATCATATTCGTCATCGACGGTGCTGCCTTCAGTGATGATCCATTTGCCGCCCATGCCGAGGTTGGAAAGATCCGTCGCCGGAGCCACTTGCCACCGCTGCAGGATGGCCGGATCCAAAGGTGAGCTCAAATAATCCTGCAAATCGGAAACGTTGGCCGGGAATTTGTCCCCGTTGGCATCGAGGTATTTCTTGAGTGCGGGCCGAAGGAGCGCCGCGACCTTGTTTTCGGCCGAGCCGCGGAGGGCGCTCAGCGCCTGGCGAAAGTCGGTCTCGGTGTTGAGTTGCCCCTTGGCTGCGTCGAGCCAATCCTGGTCGGTGACGAGCTGGAGGTCGGGGATTTTAGCTTCATAGACTATTTTTCGTGTTCGTCTCAGACGGCCGTTCTTTCGTTAACACCCAATCCCCAGTCAAAAAGTTTCAAGCAAAATGGTCCGGGGCAAACCTTCGAATCGAGTCGGAAGTCTGCGCTATACCATGTAGAACAGCGTGTAATTAACGCGAAGCATCAGGGCTTCCTGGGCTCGCACGGCCAGGTCGGCGACGACTTCCAGATCGGCGGTTCCCGCACTTTCGTTGATATTCACGAAATTGGTGACCGCGGCACTGTCAACGGCCCAGAGCGCATCCCTTCCCGCACCGTCAAAACCGAAGCTGGCTGGGGACACAGTGCAACTGGCGGTGGGCGGTTCCGATTGCCCGTCGAAGGCCACCGGACCCACCGCAAAAGTCAGGGTGTCTCTTGCAGTCCCGCCGTATTCTCCTCTGAATCTGCATTCGACAATGCCGCTAAAGACCTGCAAACCGCCGCGAGAAATCCCCGGCGGGATCGTTGGGTTGGGAGTGACCTTGGTTAGCGAAACGGCCATATGAATGTTCTCCTCTAAAACAGTTTGGTTAGTTACCGGAGCGTGGCCCCACAAAATGCCTCACTGCAGTGAACTCAACTCCTATGCCCGCGGATGGGTGGGCAACGCACGCGTGAGTGAATCGACTCTCACTCATTGAGCAGGATAGTGACAGGACGGTGCGCTGTGGTCAAGCACGGGGCAGGCGCTTTGACCCTCCTGAACGCTGAAGGCGGGTCAATGACATCGCGAGAGTTCGGCGGCTTTAGGCGTGACCTGGCGAATGCTTCGACTATTTTCATCGGCCGAATGGTTGCGCCCTTTCGCCGCTTTTCGCTGAGTCATTGGATCGTCTTGGGAATGTTCGTCGGCGTACTTTTCGGATGGCAGTTCCCTGCGGCAGCGGCGCGTGTGGGCATAGTCTCCGATCTGTTCATTCGGCTGATCAAGTGCATCATTGTGCCGTTGCTGTTCGCCACGCTCGTGGTGGGAATTGCCGGGCACACCGATGACCTTAAAGCTGTAGGCCGGCTGGCGCTGAAATCCGTCATTTATTTCGAGGTGGTGAGCACTTTTGCTCTGCTGCTGGGGCTTGCAATCGTCAACCTGGTTCAGCCGGGCGCGGGGATCCAGCTCGGCGCAGCGGCCAAGCCCGCGAGCTCATTTGATTCCAGCCAGCTCAGCTTTAGGGGCGTGCTGGAGCATTTGGTGCCGCAAAGCCTGGCTGACGCCGCCGCGCGCAACGACGTTCTGCAGGTCGTCATTTTCTCTATCGTCTTTGGCGTTGCGCTGGGTCAGGTTCAGGGCAAGCCAAGGCAAACCATGTTGGAGTTCTTCGAAGGGTTGTCCGAAGTCATGTTTAAGTTCACGGGCATTGTTATGTGCGTCGCGCCGTTCGGCGTAGCGGCCGCGCTGGCGCACACAGTTGGCCAGAATGGTTTCTCGATTCTTGCCGGCCTTGGCAAACTGGTGGGCACGCTCTATTGCGCGCAAGGGTTGTTCATTGTCCTGGTCCTGGTGCCGGTGTTGCTCCTGGCCCGCATCCCGGTGGCGGCATTTTTTAGGACCTTGCGCGAACCCACCTTGCTGGCCTTCTCGACGGCGTCGTCCGAAGCGGCGCTTCCGGATGCGCTGCAGCGCATGGTAAAGTTTGGAGTCCCACGGAGAATAGTCTCATTCGTGCTGCCCGCGGGCTATTCGTTCAACCTGGACGGCACCGCGCTTTATCTTTCCCTGACGGCACTGTTCGTGGCCCAGGCCGCCGGGATTCATCTGAGTCTGCGCCAGCAAGTTGTGCTGCTGCTAACTCTTATGGTCACCAGCAAAGGAGCAGCAGGAGTGCCGCGAGCGGGATTGGTTGTCTTGTCAGGGACAGTAGCAACTTTTGGTTTGCCGATGGAGGGTGTGACTGTGGTATTGGGCGTGGAAGCCTTTCTGGATATGGCTCGCACTTCGGTAAATCTACTGGGGAACTGCGTTGCGTCGGTGGTGATGGCGCGTTGGGAAGGACAATTCAAACAGAGTACGGCTTGATTTCGATGGTGGTTCAGCAACGATTCGGCGGGAATCGATTGTTGCTGAAGCATGAAGCGCCGACAGTTGTTCGAGCTTGAAGATCTGCGCTGGTGGCCGCGGTTATTTCGCGACGCGGTGACGGATTACCTGGTCACCGCGCAACGCACTACCCGAATTTACGAGGGGTTTGCGGCACGCCTGGCGCAGGCAATTAAGCGGTGCGGCGCGACGCAGGTTATCGATTTGTGCTCCGGCGCCGGCGGGCCGTGGATCGACTTGCTGCCAGCACTGCGGGCCGAAGGAGTGGAGATCTCCATTTGCTTAACGGACAAGTACCCCAATACGGCAGCGTTCGCGTCCGTGGCTGAGCAAATGCGTGGAATCCGCTTTGAAAGGGAGTCGGTGGACGCGACGCAAGTCCCGGCGCGGCTGACCGGTTTTCGCACGATGTTTACATCATTCCATCACTTTGATCCGCAGCAAGCCAAAGCCATTCTCGCCGCGGCGGCGCGGCACCGGCAAGGGATTGCGATTTTCGAAGGCACGGCCCGCACAGCTTTGGCGTTGATTTTGATGTCGCTGGTGCCACTGACAGTTTGGCTGCTGACGCCCAAGGTACGGCCGTTTCGCTGGTCGCGGTTGTTCTGGACCTATCTGCTGCCGATATTGCCGGTGGCAGTATTATTCGACGGATTTGTTTCCTGCCTTCGGACGTACACGGTGCAGGAACTCCTGGCGATGGCACAAGAGGTGGATGGCAAGGGATTTGAATGGGAAGCGGGCCTGGAGCGCGCGCCGGGCTGTCCGTTTCCGGTGCCCTATCTCATAGGAGTGCCGAGAGCCGCTATTTCCGATCCCAGCGCTGTTCCCTGACGAGGGCTGCGACGTCCTGCGCCGGTCCGAAACTGGTTGGCAACACTTTAAATCGTTCCAGGAAACGAAACGCGGAGTTGACCTGGCGCACTTCATCTTTTTTGGCCGCCAACTGATCGGCTGGCAGTGCTTTCAGACTCGCAAGGTAGTTCTTGGCCAGTTCTTCGACGCGCTGAGTCGTGGCGGGATCGTTTTCGTATTCGAGCGATTCCATCAGCCGCAACATTTGGGTTGCGGGCTCATTGTTCATGTGTTCAGCATCGTGGCGAATATCGGCGGCAATCTCTTTGCGTTTAGCCATTGTTGCTTCGGTCGTTAAAAAACCATCCGTGCCACCTTCGATCGCGTTAGGCGGGAGTGGGCGGTACCAAATATTACGGAAGCGAACTTTGTTGCCGTGGTCCTGGAGTTTGAGCGGTCCTTTCTGCGGGAACGGTTCGGGGTGCGTGCGGCGCATATGGCCGGTGGGCCCTTCCAATGGCGTGTGATCCTGCTCCAGAACGCCGTTGACAAAAACGGTGACGGAACCGGGGTCAACAGCTTTGCCGTCCTTGTAAATTGGGCGGCGGAAAACGATGTCATAGACCTGGAATTCGCCGGGCGGACGGATGGCGTTCACGAGCGGTGGATAAACGCCATAAACGGAAGCAGCGTGGCCGTCCGCGTAGGTTATATTGTGATACGAATCGAGCACTTGAATTTCCACCAGGCCCATCAGGAAGATGCCGCTGTTCCCCCTACCCTGGCTGCTGCCCTCCACGTCGGGCGCCTCGGCCCACTCGACGTGCAACTGGCAATCGCCGAACTCTTCTTTGGTGCGGATATCGCCGGTTTTGGGTTCTACAATCAGCAGTCCGTCATTTACCTGCCATTTGGCCGGACCGCCGCCCTCCCCGGCCGATTGCCACTTCGAGAGGTCCGATCCATCGAACAGAATAACGGCGTCGGATGGCGGCTTGCCGGGCTGTGCTTGTGAGCTGAACGTGCCGGCAGTGACGACGGTGGGTTGCGGGCGGTTGGGATCGTGCACTGCCCAGGGATGATGCTCATCGGGCGCATCGCCGTAAAAGGCGGGGATGCCGGAGGCGCCGCGGCTGGAGACGCTGAGCAGAGCGAGTGCGGAAATAGACGCGAGGGTAAAGACACGTTTCATAGGGCAAGCATGGCAGGAGGATGGTGGAGGTGCAAGCCTGCGGGTTCTTTGGTTCTTAATCGTAACCGTAATCGTAACCGTAATCGTAATCGTAATCGTAATCGACCGCAGAGGAGCAGAGACATTAAGCGCAGAGGCGCGAAGTGCGCGGAGAAACGCAGAGTCGATTACGATTAAGCCGTCTCAATGCAGTTGAAAACCACAGATGGACACAGATGAACACGGATTTACTGAATGAATTCGGAGTCCAGCAAGAGAAGGTGGAAGCTCACCATTGGGTGATCGCCGCGCGTTCTAGAAAGATGTTCGCCAGTTCGGTTTTTTATCAGTGTTTATCCGTGTCCATCTGTGGTTGAACTGAATCGTCACGGGTTAAGATTAAGGTTAAGATTCTAGATCAGCGGTAGACTTCGGCGCCGGCCTCGACGAATTCTTTCGATTTCTCGGCCATTCCCTTTTGAATGGCGTCTTGTTCGGCTACGCCCTGTTCGGCGGCGTAGCGGCGAACGTCTTCGGTGATCTTCATCGAGCAGAAGTGCGGACCGCACATGCTGCAGAAATGGGCAACCTTGGCTCCCTCCTGGGGCAAGGTTTCGTCGTGGAATTCGCGTGCGGTAATCGGATCGAGGCTGAGATTAAATTGATCTTCCCACCGAAACTCAAACCGCGCCTTGCTCAGCGCATCATCGCGTTGGCGAGCGGCCGGGTGGCCTTTGGCAAGGTCAGCGGCGTGGGCGGCAATTTTGTAGGCAATGACGCCATCCTTCACGTCTTTCTTATTCGGCAGCCCGAGGTGTTCCTTGGGCGTGACGTAGCAAAGCATGGCGCAACCGTACCAGCCGATCATGGCAGCCCCGATGGCGCTGGTGATGTGATCGTAGCCGGGGGCAATATCCGTAGTGAGCGGGCCAAGCGTGTAGAACGGCGCCTCGTCGCACCAGGCGAGCTGTTTTTCCATGTTCTCTTTGATGAGGTGCATGGGGATGTGGCCCGGGCCTTCATTCATAACCTGGCAATCCATTTCCCAAGCGATCTTGGTCAATTCGCCCTGGGTCTGAAGCTCGGCGAACTGGGCTTCGTCATTCGCGTCGGCAATTGAACCGGGCCGCAAACCGTCGCCGAGGCTGAAGCTGACATCGTAGGCGCGCATGATTTCACAAATCTCGCGGAAGCGCGTGTAGAGAAAACTCTCCCGGTGATGGGCCAAGCACCATTTGGCCATGATCGAACCGCCGCGCGAGACGATGCCTGTTACGCGGCGCGCGGTGAGCGGCACGTAGCGGAGGAGCACGCCGGCGTGAACGGTGAAGTAATCCACGCCTTGCTCGCACTGCTCGATGAGCGTGTCGCGGTAGACTTCCCAGGTCAGTTCCTCGGCCTTGCCGCCGACCTTTTCCAGGGCCTGGTAGATCGGCACGGTGCCGATGGGCACGGGTGAATTGCGCAAGATCCACTCGCGTGTTTCATGGATGCTTTTGCCGGTCGACAAATCCATGACGGTGTCGGCGCCCCACTTGGTGGCCCAGCGCATTTTTTCCACCTCTTCTTCGATACTTGAGGCGACGGCAGAGTTGCCGATGTTGGCGTTGATTTTGACCAAGAAGTTGCGGCCGATGATCATCGGCTCGCTCTCCTGATGGTTGATATTGGCCGGAATGATAGCCCGGCCACGAGCGACCTCGGAGCGGACGAATTCGGGCGTAATATCGTTGGGAATTGCGGCGCCGAAGGATTCGCCACCAAGAGAGCGTGTTGCGTGCCGTCTGCTGCGTGCCTGCTGACGGCCAAGATTTTCTCGAATCGCGATGAACTCCATTTCCGGAGTAATAAGGCCCTGGCGCGCATAGTGAAGCTGAGTGACTGCCCGACCTGCTTTGGCGCGCAGCGGCGTGCGCTGCGCCGCAGTTGGACCTTGCGCTTTGGACTTCGGACTTCGGACTTCGGACTTCGGATCTCTCACTTCTTCGACGTCGCCGCGGGCTAGAATCCAGGGGTGACGCAAGGGCGGCAGGCCTTGATCGACGTTGCCGTTGAATTGGGGATCGCCCCAGGGACCGGAACAATCGTAGACGCGCTCAGGCTGATTGGCTTCCGTGCGACCGTTCATGGCCTTGGTAGGGCTCAACCGGATTTCGCGGAAGGGGACGCGAAGCTCGGGATATTTCGACCCGGTCACATACACGCGGTCGCAATTAGGTAACGGATCGCTGCTTTGAGGTTCAAACGCTGTTTGGGGCGCAATCATAAGCCACGTTTTGTTTTGTTCTCTGCATGCCAGTGGAGCGATACCCACGGGGTAGGCTGGTTCGGGTCCCTTCGCCAGCATTACCTGGTGCAGGTTCAACGGGTCTGCTCCGAAACCGCCCGGAGCACTCTCAGCCTTCGCGTCCCACAATTGGGCTCACCGGTTGGCTCCCCTGTGCTGGGCAGAAGCTACCTCTTGCGGGGTGGGGGGTCAAGGTTGAGAAGTGCGAAGGCTGAAGTTCGAAGTGCGAGGTGCAAAAACCGAAGTTGGATTCCTTGCTATCGCGGGCAATTGGCCTCGCACTTCGTCCTTCATCCTTCGGACTTCCTCCCAGGGCTTGCGCCATTTTCGAGCGGCTGCCAAACTTCGGTTGCGGGTAACACCGCCCCTAACAATGCACTTTCACGGCACGCATGAGAAGAACAGTGCCGCATTGAGCTCAGTCGGTGCGGCCATTTTTCTGACCAGCCTGAAGATAGTCGTTGGGCTGCTGAGCGGCAGCCTCGGCATCCTCGCCGAGGCCGCGCATTCCGGTTTGGATTTCATGGCGGCCGTGATCACGCTGCTTGCGGTCCGCGCCGCAGCCCGTCCCCCCGACCCCGGGCATGCTTACGGCCATGGCAAGGTAGAGAACCTCTCAGCGATGGCGGAGACCGTGTTGCTCCTGGCTACATGCAGCTGGATCATCGTCACGGCGATAAAGCGGTTGTTTTCAAGTGAAACGCACGTAGATGCGTCCATCTGGACCTTCGCGGTAATGGCGGTCTCGATCATTGTCGATGTATCGCGTTCGCGCATGTTGTATCGGGTCGCAACCAAGCATCGCAGCCAGGCGCTCGAAGCCGACGCATTGCATTTCAGTACGGACGTATGGAGCTCGGCCGTGGTCATTCTCGGCTTGGTGGGGGTCAAGATTGCCGATTGGTATCCGGCACTGGGATCGTTAAGGCAAGCGGATGCGGTGGCAGCTTTGTTGGTTGCGGGAATCGTTATCGTGGTGAGCGGCCGGCTTGGCTATCGAACTGTTGAAGGGCTACTGGACGCTTCACCAGCCGGCGCAGCGGAGAGGATTAAGACGCGAGTGGAGGCGATAGAAGGTGTGTTCGATTGCCATGCCGTGCGCGTGCGGCATTCGGGACCGCATTACTTCGTCGATTTGCATGTATTGCTGGACGGAAGTATGTCGTTGCGCGCAGCGCACGCGCTCACGGACGAAGTCGAACGAGCGGTCAGAGAAATCCTGCCGGAAGCGGACGTGACTGTGCACCCGGAGCCGACGGAGGAACCGCCGGTGAGGGGCGGTTAAATTTCTGATTGGGGCGGAGTGTCTTGATACTTGCCCGTAGTCGATGCCCTATGAAGACTCGCCCTGCCCATCATTCATTCATTGAGCATCGAGCATTGAGCATTTTTTATTTGCCATTGAAGAACCAATAATCGCTAGCACAGCCAGGATTTGTCGCGAGATAGAAAGCGCCCAGTTCGCAATGACAGATAAAAAATGCTCAATTCCCGATGCTCAATAAGGGACCTCCTCAGGAGCTCAAAGGCTCGGATACCCGGCTAGCGCCTGCGCTTGGACCGCCGCAACGAGAGAATCCGGACCTGCGCCCCTGGCTTATGCTTTCGCCAGCACGCCGAAGCGATGGGCGATGGCAAGGGCCGGATCCAAGGGGACGTCCTGACGTGTGACTTGCGGCGGGATGCTGATCGTGGGCACCGGACGCAATTTTTTGCCGGCGAATTGCGGCAGGTATTTCCGTTCCGCCTCGAGCATCTCGGCGGTCATGTCGCGGATTTCCTTTAGCGTCAGCACAGCCGAGGTCAGCGGATCCAATGCAACGGCTTGCATAACCATCTCAGGATCCCCGGTGAAGCTGGCTTCGACGGTGAGTCCCTGGACGAGGATATTGGTCATGTTGAGCGCGGCACATTGCGGCGGGAGGTTGCCCACAACAGTCGGGTGCAGCCCCAGCCGGTCGACAAAGATGGGCACTTCGACGCAGCAGCCGTTCGGGAGATTGGTGATGTAACCGTCGTTACGGACATTGCCGTTGAGCCGAAAGACCTCGCCGGTTTCTTTGGCTTCGATGATATGCGAGCAATACTCGGCGCTACGCGGTCCGAGCAAGGTCGACTCGATCGAGAGCGGATCGGTTTTGGCGAATTTGTCGGCCAGCATGGCGCAGTACTTGTAATACGCTCCGGTTTCACCTCCGAATGAAGGTTCATCGCAATAGAGATCGAGCGCCTTTTGGTTCTTGCGGAAATACGGCAAATACTCCGAAAGGTGACCCGTGCTCTCGGTCATGAAATAACCGAAATGCCGGAGGACTTCGCCGCGAACCTTTTCGTTCACATAGAACCCGGGCTTTTCGAAATTCGCCTTGAGCGCGGGATACAGGTCGCGGCCGCGGTGTTCGAGCTGGAGGAACCAGGCCATGTGATTGATGCCGGCGGCAAGGAAATCGATTTCTTCTTTGGGCTTGCCGGTATAGCTGGCGATCAAATCCATAGTCGTCTGAACTCCATGGCAGAGGCCCACGAATTGCAGGCCGGGGACACGACCGAGGGCCCAGCAACACATCGCCATCGGGTTGGCGTAATTGAAGAGAATGGCCTTGGGGCAAAGTTCCTGCATGTCGCGCGCGATTTCGAGCAGCGCCGGGATGTGGCGCAGCGCGCGGAAAATGCCGCCCGGGTTCATCGTGTCGGCGATGCATTGATCGACGCCGTATTTGAGCGGGATCTCGTAATCCTGGCGGAACTCCTCGACACCTCCGGCCTGCAGCATAACAACGACATAGTCAGCATCCTTGAGCGCTTCGCGACGATTCGTGGTGGCCGTGACGCTCGCGTCGAGGTCGTTGTCGCGGATCATGCGCTGGACGAAGGCGTGCATTTTGTCCAGGCGCGTGCGGGTGAGCGCCATCAAACGATATTCGCTGCCGCGCAGAGCGGGTGTGGCGAGAAAATCCGCCATTAAAGTTTTGCAGAAGACGAGGCTGCCCGCACCGATCATCGCGATTTTGGCCATGGCTTTGAGAAAGGTTGAAGGTTTGAAAATTGTTATCTAACTAAACTGTTCCAACGTCACGTCGATGGTGTCAAGAGCGAAGTCCAAGACCGCAGTGTGAAGGACGAAGTAAGAAGGGCGAAGGCCCCTGACCAGCGCTTAACCGTAACGATGCAGTTTGTCTTCGGGGAGCGCGCCCGCCTCGGGCGCTGCCAACCGGCGCCCTCGCCGGTTGGTCCGTATAGGCCCACACTCACCAAATAGTTAGTAGAAATGACCAATCGGGAATGCGATTGGCGAGGGCGCCAACTGATGCGCCCGAGGCGGGCGCGGTCCCTTTCAATTGAATCGTCACGGCTTAAGCCTCGTTGTATTGCCGCTGCGGCGCGCCGGGACGTCGCGCGGTCCGGACAAGTTCGTGGCTGCTGCCTGGGCAACCGGCGCTCGAGCTCCTGAGCGTCGCTTATCCGGCGCAAACTTATGCTGCGGGCCCGGGTGGCTCGCGCTCCGCTACTTAGCCGGAACCAGTTTTTGGAACTCAGGTGCCTGACGCAGACCATTAAAGCGAGGGTCGGTGCGGGCAACATTGAGCAGGTCGGGCGCTTTCGGATTGGTTTGGAGACGCTTGGTGTTGAGATCAAGGGCGCGGGTCAATGCTGAGAGGGCTTCATTGCTCTTGCTCAGATTGGCTTTGAAGCCGGCGAGGTCGTACCAGGCCTCGGGGCTTTCGGGGGAAACCTTGACGAGCTTCTCGAGCATGGCTTCGAGGTTGGACCAATTACCCATGGCCCCGTAGAGCTGAGCCGCACGGATGAGATCGGCGGCAGTGAGATTAGCAGTGGCGGTCATGATTGGGTCGAGAGTTTGGCCCGCCGTATTGGTTTGCTGCATCTGGAGATAAAGTCGCGCTAACTCGATACGAAGTTGGAAATTCGTAGGGTTGCTCCGGACCTGCTCCTGAAGAAGTTGAAGATCGTTTGCCTGCGGCGGCACGGCGCCGGCTTGTTGCTGCGCTTTGAAGGCGTGCAGGTTGGCGACCAGGCCAATGACCTGGCCGTTATAGGGATCCAGTTTCAAGCAGGTTTCCGCAATCAGGAGGGCATCGTCGATCCGGTTCGGCAGTCGCGTGAGCAGGTTGACGTAGCGGAACACGGCTTCCGGACTGTAGGGGCAGAACGCGAACGCCTGGCGGAAGGTGAACTCGGCTTCTCTGAGGATGGCCTGATACTCGGCCTCGTTTTTGGGCCGGAACTGCGGCGGAGCTTCCTGGAGGCGCCAGGCATAAATGCCCCCGATAGAGCTGCGCAGCTTCGAGAACGCTTTCTGGCCATCGTCATCGCGGACGAATTTGCGATCGCCGGTGAAGCCGGTGAAATCATGGCGCAGATAGGTTTTTTCAATCCAGTCAGCGATCTCCTTTATCGAGGTATCATAATCGATCCAGTCGCCGATCAGTCGTTTCGAATATTGCTTCCAAAAAGCGTGGTCGCGTTTCAAGACGTCATCGCTCAAGCTCGGGAGTTGCTCGCGATTGATCTTCATGATCACGCCGTACGGCGTCAGGTGCGGGTACATCCAATCAAGCGGGAAACTTTCCTCGACGAAGAATTCGTTCTTCGGGTTGTGATCGAACATGACCTTGGTGAGCAGGCCGTTGATGGCCATGACGGCCACCTGCCCTGCCACGGTAACGCGGTTGTCGACCACCTTAACGTCCTCGCCCATGCGGATCTGTTTGGGCTCATTGGGGAACTGCATGTCATGCTGCAGCCGGCGCTGGGCATCGGCGAGATACTCGTTGAAACACTTTTGCGAGTCTTCGGGCGTTGCGATGTACATTTCGCGGTCGGGGTAAACGCCGCCGAGGCTTTTGGCGATTTCTTTAGGATACGTCGCTTCGAGCAGCAGCCGGTTGAGACGCACCCGCGTGTGACTCTGAGGATCCTGTTTGATGAAATCCTGCAGATACTCCGAGATCTGCACTTGGGCGAATCGATTGGAATCGTAAAGGCTCGGCACCTTGGCCAGATCGGCGATTTCTTTGGCGAGCTGGGCCTGCTTTTGCTTCAAGCTGTCCGAACTGCTGCCCTCGAGCAGCTTCTGATCGACTCCCGATTTCTCCTGTTGTTTGAGCGTGATCGCCTTTTTGGCCTCGAGTTCGCGGTCGAGCACGAGGTTGAGATCTTTGGCCAGGGCCTGGCGCAGCGCCGTGTCATTGCCTTTGTTGGCGATTAACTGGCGCGTCTCGGCGCTGAGATTGTCATAGAGAAACTTCGAAACCGGATCCTGGTTGCCGGCAGCGGGACTCAGCCGCGCGACGAAGCCCGGCAGATCGACAAAATCCTTGTCTGTAAACCAGGAGGTATAGGTGCGCCGCCTCTTTTCGACCTTCTCACCAATGCCTTCGAACAACGTGTCCAGCGGCGATACGGCACGGGCCAGGAGGTTGGTCTCATAATTCAACTCTTTTTCGCGAGAAGAGCGGACAAGTGGGAAATCTTGGAAAAAGGGCGGGTCGATCTGCTTGCTGCGGTTGTAATGGGCGCGGATGTAATCGAGATACGTGCCATCGGCCAGAGCGTTTTGGGTGATGATATAGACATCGCGGCGATCGAATTTTTGATCTTCGAGCGGCTGGCAGTTATGCGGAGTGAAACTCTCGCAAAAGATCATGTAGGTGGGGCAAAAGCGGCCGGGATCAGTGCCACCGTAGAGGATAGCGTCCTTGGTCATCTCGGGGTAGATGGGTTTGCCGTCGGAGCCTTTGAACGGCGGTGTGAACATATCATGGCCAAACCAGTAGCCGAACCAATGGTTGCGCTGGTTACTGGCGTAATAGTGAGCGAGCGCCGAGTAAAGCGGCATGGTGAGGAACAGGCCCAAAGTAATGAACAGCGGCCCGCGCTCGCGGTAGGCCAGCAGAGCGCAGAAAAACGCAAGCGGAACAAAGACCAGCACGATATTGCCGAAGACGGGCAGGCCGGTCCGGTTCTTCGCAAAAGCAGTCGCGATCCAGTGCGGCCATTCGCCAAATGGCATTCCCCCAGCCGGGCCGAAATAGGTAGCGTCGGTCGCGAGGAACAAGCAGATGAGTCCCAGTACGACGGCCACAGCGCCACCGATGAGACCCCAGATCCGAAAGTGTTCATAATGTGTGGCCATGAACGCGGCGGTCAGCGCAAGGCCATATCCAATCAGCATCGCCACGATTGCGTGTGAATTACAGAAAAACACTTTGACCAGATCGGCTGAGGCGCGCTCCGGAGTAGGGTTGAAGAGAATCATTAAGAAAACCCCCAGCATAAAGTACATTGCGGTCAGACCGATAAGCCAGGCCCGCTCGCGTTTTTGCATCCGGAACAGGAACAGAAACGGCACCAGCGCCACAAACAAAAAGACCCAGCTATACTCGTCGGCTGCACCTTGGATAAGCATCCATACCTGGCCCACGAACCGGAACGGCTCTGTCATTAGGTTGGTGGGGTTTGGTTGCTCATATTGGCCGCGGCTCAGTGCGTGGAAGAAACCCTCGACGGTCCGTGGATAACCCCATTGCATGGGCGGATTGGTCATGCCCGATACCGCCATATAAAGATAAAAGGAAGCACCCAGGATCCAGAGCAACCCGAGGATGACAACCACCAACCATTCGCGGCTATAAGACCAGGTCCTGCGAACGAGGTAACCGAACCAAATGAACCCACCGATAGCCAGTAGTCCGAATAGAGGTGAGAGGCCCCCCTGCCCTTTACCCAGAAACGCGAATTCAACGCACGCAATCGCCGCGAATAAAACCAGGTTGCGGCCGGTTTCGATTCCTTTGGTTTTGCCTTTGATCCCCAGCACGATACTGGCCACGAGCGAACCGATGCCCACCAGGTGAAAGATTACCTGAACCCCTTGTTTGGCGAGGATGGCGAACACGTATTGGCCGGTGACCATCCAGTAAAAGTTCACCAGCATGTAGATCACGAAGTTGCCCAGAAACACATCGCGGCCGACGCGGGGATTGCCGGCCGCAATCGTGACTTCGATGCCCAGGGCCGCAACGATGAGACTTTGGTGCGTAGTGAAACAAACCCCAAACACGAACAGTGCCCAATAAAGAAATCGGTACTGGTGCGGCGCATAGAGCCAGCGCAACAAACACGTCAATACGATCAGAAACCAGGGCACGCTGGTAACGGCAATACGGTTCACCGCTACCGATTCCTTCCACATGAAGCCGTCCAGACCCATCAACAGCCCGGCCACCAAGCCCGATACCAGGCAAATGGCGCTCTCCCACTGGCCGGTCATGGTTTTGAGCTCTTCGATGCCTTCCATGAAGAGGCTGCTGCCACGCGATACCAGCAGGCTGATCAACCCGGCCGCCAGCGCGCCAAGCGTGGCTTCCCCCAGGGCTACGCGCCACGCCATGTTTCCCCATGGCACCAGCGCCGTCCATAGCCAGCTATAAATCGTCCAGACTGGGTAACCGGGCGGATGCGGTATGCCGGCATACAAAGAGCCCGTGACCAACTCGCCCGAGTCTTCCAATGTCAGTTCCGGTGCGAGGGTGAAATAATAAACGATCCAAACGACGGCGAATGTAAGGACCAGAGCGAGCCAATCGATGCCCCTAAACAACGGCGCTACGCGCACCGGCGGCGTCACCACCGGTCCTGCCGGTGGTTTGGCCGCGCCCTGGCTGCCCTGGTTGCTGCGTTCCGCTGCTTTAGTTTTGGTCATAGTGCGAGAATACTAAAGAGACACCTTAACCAGACTGATTTGTATAAGGCGAGCCGTTTTTTGGCGGGAGCAAAACGGGGAATGTTCTTGAGAACGAGGATTTAATGGCCAAAAAACATAAGTACGAGCAAATCAGCACCTAATGCCGCCTGGGAGCCCCAAGCGCAGGAGAAAGAATGGCACCGTGTATGCTCTTTCTGAGGTGCGGCACGACGCGGAGTGCTGCGGTTATGACCGCACGCTGCTTCGGAGTCAAGCCCCTGGTGGGTGTAGACCTGCATCTGCCGGAGCACCCCCTGGTTCACGGCGGTACTTCACAAGCAGCTGAGCGTTGTGATAGCTGTGGCCGGTTTGTACCTACTCGTGAAATCCACTTCGATGGCCACTTCTTCCTCTGCGATGGATGCATTAAACCTCCGGCGAGAGGCGCGTTCAGAACTGAAGCTTTGTCCACCCGCACCGCAACCACACACTGGAAATCAGTGGTATTGAGATTGCTGGGGGTTCATAGCCGCGATTGACCGCGCCAGTTCGCACTCTTCTTTAATACAACCGACGTTTCAATCTGACGGTCGGGAATGGTCCAGTAAGTGCGTAGAAGCCGATTCTTTTCCGCTTCCTCGACGAGGGCAAACCCGTTTTGTTGATAAAACCGAACCGCCCAATCGGCAGCCCGCCAGGTGCCAATCAGGATCGGTCGCGCCGTAAGCTGAGTCATATACTCAAGCAACGCGCGCCCGACGCCGTGTCGTCTGCACTCGGGTCGAACGTACGCATGCCGAATCAGAGTTACGTCTTTGACGTCTTGGATTCCCATCACCCCCACTATTAGTCCCTGGTCCGATCCCCAGCCGTAGAAGCGCACGCCTTTGGCTATCTCCGATTCCAGCTCCGACATTGGCATGTAGGGCTCGTGCCAACGGTCCGCGGGAATCACGCCTTTGTACGCGGCCGCAGATTCATTGATGATTTCATAAATAACCGGCAGGTCGGCGCCCGTGCATACCCTGATTGCATTCACGAGTTGCGAAGGTGAGGAGCGTGGCAATTCAGGACAAGGAGAATTAAAAACTGGAAATGTCTCGTCGCTGACAGCGCGAGTGTCGCCGGTACAACCTCGGCACGAAATTGTAATTACTCAATGACTTCACGTGTGTTATTGGTTCCGGCAAAGAGATCATATGATTAGAACAATACGAGCCGTTCGGTTTCTGTTTGTCGGTCCTTTCGTTTTGGCACTGCTCACGGTGATCAATTTGATGACCACGCCGGGCAATTGGTGGGTGCGGTGGGCCGCTCTGGGTATCGGCATCGCGTGGGTCGTCTCGTTGCTGCGGGTGATTCGAGCGGTGGTATTGGTCGGCGGCATCGCAGCGCTGGTCGCGTATTTGAGGAACAGGCAGGCGCGCTGACGGGTGCATTACGGCAGCACCTGGACGCGATAGAATTTATTGGTTGGGTCCGGCGTGGTATCGGTCCAGAACGTGATTGTGTCAGTAGCGTGCATAACCGGGCTAAGGACGAGCATCGGACTGAACAAATTCGTTGCGCCGAGAACTTGGTAATTCACGTTGGAAACGCTCGCCCAGGAGAGTTGGTTGCCATTGGCCAGGCCGGTGATTCGCAACACCGAATTCGAATCATAGGGATTAGTGCCGGCGATTAGCTCCATCCAATCCGGCATGCCGTCCCCATCAGAATCAAGGGCCGAATACAGAATGCCAACCGGCACCGTGCGAGTGACGCTCAAGGTGAATTGGTTGGTGAAAATGACCTGGATCACGTTCGTGCCCGGGGTAAAGCCGGACCAGTTATAAAGCAGCGAACGCAGGCCGGGACAGCCGGCAACCGCACCGGGTGCGCGAAATATGTAGCTGGTGCGTGGCTGGAGGACGCCGTTGATCAAGATGCTGAAAAGACTTGAGTCGTTGGTGGTCAGAGTGGAGGTGAAGCAGGCTTGTATCAAATAGGTCCCATTCGACGTAACCATCACCGGCACGGTATCGGCCGATGGACTGGAGATGCAGAGAATGGTAGCTGGTCCGGCCGCGTTCACTGTGCGGGTCAGAATCGTAAATCGGTTCGGGTAGACACTGGTCGCGAGGGTCTTGAGCTGGACAGAAATCGTGGGCGTGCCGTTGCTGGCAACCGGCGCATAAGTGAAGCGGAATTCCTGCGGGTATTGCGGGTAACTTTGTGACAGCGTGGGATCGGGCGGAACCGCGGTGGCGACGCCTGTTACCACACCATCGGTGTCGTTGATGCTGTAATCAACTTCAGTAACGTTGTTGTCGGCGCGAACGACCACCGTATAGCTGCTACTGTTTAAGCTCGCGCCGTCGGCATTGGGAAACGCAATCACTCCCGTGGGCAACTGCCCATCGTAATAGAAGGTCTCAGCGAAAGTGTTATACACGCCCGATTTGCCGTTGCGCGGCAGAAAACACCGCGCCCGCAGGATGTGAAAGCCACTGACCAACCCCGTCATGGTACTCGAGGGGTTGAGGTCGTTGTGCAGCCAAACTTTAGCAGATGTGGGATTGAAGTTGGTGACGCCGAATTGCGTGAGTCCGTAGAGCTTTGAGCTGTCGGCATCCGAAATGGTCGCTACGTTTGTTTCAAATAAACCAATCTTGTAGCGGATTTGCGCGCCGCTCGTCTGGCTCGCGCCGGGAATCGTAGCCTTAAACCAATCGATTGTGTTGTTGGTGCTGTCGTGGGCGATCCACGTAGCCAGGATGACCTGGGTCGAACCTTTGCCCACGCCGAACGCACCTTCGGGGTTGGAGCCGTCGGTGGTGAAATAGAGGAAACAACGGTTGGTTTGGAAATTGTATCCGACCTTAACCCAGAGATCGACCGGCTGAGCCGGAGCAGGATTGGTCGGGACCATTTGCGTGGTCGGCGGCGAGCCGATTGCGGCGGTAACCGCCGCTGAGGGATCGTGGTAAACCCAGGTAGCGGTGGAAGTATTCAAGCCATTTCCATTCCCGGAGCCATTCACAACTGTATTGGCGCCACCGACAGTATAATAGTAGGTTTCGGCGCCAAGCGAAGTCACGTTGTTACGGGAGACAAGGCGAGCAGCGAACTTCTCGGGTCCATAGCGGAATTGTTGCGCGGTTTGCTCGTAGCCGAGGAAAACGTCTGTAGCATACCCGGGGCGATTGTCGCGCAAATCGGTGCCGCTGGTTGGGCCCAGACCCATTTGGCTGTTGAGGTCGATTCCGCCATCCAATTTGGCGAGGGTGTTCGCCGCCGAAGCATCACCACGAACAAAGAAATCAAAGGGCGCGTTGGTCAGCACCGGAATCTGAATCGCGTAAGTATTGGTTTTGCCCGGCACATTGCCTTCATTGGCGTAGCGGACCACAGCGCCGGTGGCATCGACACTGCCGCGCATTTTAAAGGGGTAAAGCGGATTGAATCCGGAGTCGCCGTTGGTGCCATCGTGGCGATAAACAGTCATGGTCGGCACCGGGGCACTGGACTGGCGAAAGGTGATGGCGTTGGTCAACACATTCGCGCGGCTTGGTTCCGGCCATTGGTAGCCGTACATCACCCAACCGCCGCTTGGGATGAGGAACTCAATCGCGCCACCACCCGGAGGCGGCGTAGTATTCACAAAGATCAGCCGGTTAATGGGATTGGGATCGTTCGCAGTGGCCTGGGCTTGCGAGAAGTTGGTTGTGGCTCCGTGGACGAGCAGTTTCGGGCACGTCCGTCCGTTGCCACCATTGGGTGAAGTCATCGCCATCTGCGACAAAACGGACCCGGGCGGGAAGCTGACCACCAGCCCGCAGCCGCGCGATGGGCTGCCGTTATTGCACGAGTAGTAGCCGTCGGACGTCCGCGCCACGCCGTCATCGAAGAGCACATCGCCAGGAAAGTTGTAATTGTCGTTCATGGCGAAGAGCACCACGGTTGCATCGGCATTGGTATAGGCCGCGCCGTTGACGTTATAAACGTCTCGGTAATCGTAGCGCTCGAACGCGACAATGTTTTGGTCGCTCCATCGTGAGCGAGTGCCGCCGCGCGCCAACTGGTGGTGGAGGTAAACGGTTTCGGGCATGGTATTGTCGCCAAATTGCCCCAGGTAATTGGCATAAGGGACGATTGGAAACGTTGAAGAACTACTCGGCGAACCGGCGAAGTTATAGTTGTCGGTGTAGATCATCGGCAGCCCTTCGTGCATGAAGTAATAAGCATTGTGCAGTTCGCGATGATTTACACAGCACAGCGCAGAGTCCTGGTCCTGCGCAAGTTGAACCCCCTGGGCCGCGCTGAACGCGCCCGAAGTGGGAATGAAATCGCGCTGGTCCATGCCGTAAAGCCCTCCACTGCCGCCGAGGGCCGCGTCAAGCGTGCTGCGGAGCGGCGTGTTCAGCAGCCGCATGCCTTTGTTCAGGTACTCCTGATACGTCGGCGGTGGTCCCAGATGCTCGCCGAAAAGCATCGCATCGTTGCGCGGCGTCTCGGTATCGAACACGCTGTTCCGGTTGCCATCGGTTTCGACGTAACCATTGCCGAGCAGGTTATTGCCGTACCCGTGGGCATAATCGTACATGGCCTGGATGCCGCCGGTGTACCCGGCGAATGTTGATTCATCCGATTGCGGACTGGGAGAAGTTGCGCCGAAAAAATCTGAAGGCACGTGCTTGACCGCGTCGAGCCGAAAGCCATCGCATTTAGTGGTGTTGAGAATGTACATGGCTGCCCGGCACAAATAGGCATCGACGTCGTCCGCGACCGCAAAGCCGCCGTTGGTATAGAACGGAAACCAGGGGCCACCGAGGGAAACTGCATTCGTGTTGAGGTAATACTCGGGGTTGGACGGATGACGGACGAAAGAGAGCTTCGGTGTTTGGTTGCCGAGGGTGGAACCGAAATTGCCGTTAATCGTGCCCGGCTCATTGGCCAGATCGAGGAGGCCGCCGAGAGACTCGTATTGAACGTCCCATTGATTGTTCCAGTCCTGCACATTGGGCCAATTGCGGTTGTAGCCACCGGCGACGGTCTGGAGGTGAAAATCCTGAGGAAGCAGCCCGGGGTAAAGATTCGTCGGCGTATTGGCGTCGTATCCCGGAACGTCAAAGCCGCGGTGGTTCATGATATTGTCGAAGTAAACCCGGATGCCGAATCGGTGAGCGACCTGGACGAGTTGAACCAATTGGGCTTTGGTGCCGTACCTCGTTGCTACGGTGCCGCGCTGGTTCTTGTCGCCAAGATCGAAAGGGTCAAAGAGGTCGTACCCGACGGAATAAACGCTGCCGCCTTTGGCGGGCGGGGGCAGCCAAAGGCTCGTATACCCGGCCTCCGCGATTTCCGGCATTTTTTGGATGAGATCGTTCCAGCTCATTTGGAAGATCTCGAGCATCGCCTCGCCACGCGCCCGCGCGACGACCGTCAGCAAAACTGTCGCCAGACAGAGGCATCGATTGAAGAACCTAAGGCTCATTCAGGTGGGGGAAACGCATCGGATCAGGCGGGCCGCACTCGTACGTAAGGCATGGAGATGCATCGTACAGTCTCGCACAGCAATGGTGAGATTGTCACGTTGGGTTCAAGTTGGAAGGAATGTAGCTAAGCGCGCGAAAGCATACCACCGCACAAAGATGCGGACATAATGAGTGATCACGACAACGCGAACAATCTGCTTTTAAGAGGCGGTAATTCTGCTTAATCTGGTAGGGTGGGCTTGGCTGTTGGCGATAAAATCACGCTAAAAATTAGCGACATTGCTTTTGGTGGCGAGGGCGTGGCGCGCGTTGATGAGTTTGTGCTGTTCGTGCCGTTTGTGGCGGCAGGTGAACTTGTGGAGGCTGAAATCAGCGAATTGAAAAAGCGATTTGGCCGAGCTCGCCTGCTTCGTGTAATCGAGCCCGCCAGCGATCGCGTGCAACCGGCCTGCCGGTATTTTAGCGAGTGCGGTGGCTGCCAGTATCAGCACATCGCCTATTCCACGCAGCTCCGGATCAAGCATAAGCAAGTGCGCGATCTTTTTCAGCGCATCGGCGGTATGGATCCTGAAAATGTGGCGCCGGTGATCCCCTGCCCGCAGGAATATGGTTACCGGAACCGGATCATGATTCGCAGCCAGTGGGACAAGTTCAAACAGGGTTTGAACGTCGGTTTCATTCGCGCCGACAATCGACTGGTGGTCGACCTGGAAGAATGCAAAATTGCGGAACCGGCGCTCAACACGCAACTGCTCCATGTTCGTGCTCATCCGCCACCTAAGGGGGGGCTTAAGGTGGTGCTGCGGATTCCGCCCGATGGATGGGACGTGCCACCCGATTCCTTTTTCCAGAATAATTTTTTTCTGCTGCCCAAGCTGGTGGAGGTCGTGCGTGAACGCTTGCTGGAAAGCAGTGCGCGGCACCTTGCCGATATTTATTGTGGCGTAGGCTTTTTCAGCCTGGAACTGGCGGAAGAAGTGGAATCGTTCATCGGTATCGAATACGACCAGCAGGCGATCAAGGCCGCGCGACGCAATGCCGCGACCCGTGGTTGCGCCAGCGGAGAATTCATCGCCGGAGCCGCGGAGGAGCTGTTGCCACAGGTTTTGAAGCGGCTGCCGGCACATGAAACAGCGGTATTGCTGGACCCGCCACGTAAGGGGTGCGCACCGGATTTGCTTCAAGTCCTTAGGCAGACGCGGCCAAAGCAGGTGCTTTACGTCTCTTGCCACCCGGCTACCATGGCGCGGGACTTGAACATTTTATGCTCGGAAGGTGTCTTTAGATTAACGAAAGTAGTCCCGCTGGACATGTTTCCCCAAACTGCGCACGTGGAATGCGTCGGGGATCTGCGCCTGCAAAACTAAACTTGCCAATTTGCCGACCATTGTTTCAACTTTGGACCGCCGCATGACGCTGCCAGAAGATTTCGGCTCCGAAAAACGGTTTGTTTCGGTCCTCCTGCCCTGGGTGATCGCCGGCGTGGCGCTGGTAGTCTACGTAATTACGCTGAATCATTGGCTGTCATTGGGCAGTCTAACGACGGTTGCGACGGTCTCGGGCTGGAATTGGCAGCCTGATTGGAACGGGCCGCTGTTCTGGCTCATTACGCTGCCTTTCCGGGCATTGCCGCTACAAACGATTCCGGTAGCGTTGAACCTCCTGTCGGCTGTGTGCGCAGCACTGACACTGCAGCTCTTGGCACGTTCGGTCGCATTGCTGCCGCACGACCGCACGGAGGAACAACGATTGCGGGAACGATCCCCGCTTGGGTTGCTGTCCATTCCTGTGGCGTGGGTTCCACCGATATTGGCGGCATTAGTGTGCGGTTTTCAGCTCACCTTTTGGGAGCATGCCACGCTGGCATCACGGGAAATGTTCGACCTGCTGCTGTTCGCGTACGTCGTTCGATGCCTGATGGAGTTTCGGATTTCAGGGCGAGATGCCTGGCTGCTCAAGGCAGCGCTGGTGTATGGCGCCGGCATGGCGGAGAACTGGGCCATGATCGGCTTCTTCCCGTTATTCCTCGTGGCACTGGTGTGGCTAAAAGGAGTTTCGTTTTTCAACGGCAGTTTTTTAGGGCGAATGTTCGTAATGGGCTCCATAGGGTTGCTGGCGTACCTGTTGCTTCCCTTGATCGATTCCTTTACGAGCGTAGTGCCGATGACGTTCTGGCAGGCATTGAAGCTGAATCTGGCATCGCAAAAACAGACCCTCTTCGCATTGCCATTCAGCAAAGGGGCGTTGCTGCATGGATTTACCGGGGACCAACCGTTGTGGGTGCTGGCGATACCGTCACTGCTTCCTGTTCTGGCCTTGAGCATTCGTTGGCCTTCGTACTTCTGTGACACGAGCCGACTGGGCACGGCATTGGCCACTCTAGTGTTTCATATCCTGCATGCGATTCTGCTGGTAGTTTGCCTCTGGGTGGCCCTCGATCCGGAAAAGTTTGGCCCTCGCCACCTCCTGCCCGGCTTGCCGATGCTGACACTGTATTATCTCGGTGCCCTTTGCGTTGGTTATTACAGCGGATACTTTTTGCTGATTTTCGGCGGCACCAAAATACAGCGGCGCGTGGCCCGGCCCACCCCGGCTTATCAAGGACTTGTGAATTTTGCGGTCACAGCGGCCGTTGTGGTCCTGGCGCTCGGAACCCCCCTGGCGCTGCTCTACCGCAACCTGCCGCAAATACGGGTGAGCAACGGGCCCATGTGGCGCAACTACGCCGACCTGCTGGTGCAGCCCTTACTCGGTAAGCCCGCGATCCTAATGAGTGATGATTTGCCGCGCCTGCTGCTGGCTGAAGCGGCATTGGCACAAAAAGGCCTCGGGAAACAATACATGTTCCTGGACACCGGTTCACTGCGCGATTGGCTGGCGTATCATAAATATCTATCGGAACGGTACCGCAATCGTTGGCCCGGGAACCCGCCTCCGGTCAATGCTGAAGGGAGTCCGGACGCTGGAAAGATCAGCGGTCTTTATCTCGTTCAACTCGCGGCGAAGATGGCTGAAACCAACAGCACCTATTACTTGAACCCAAGTTTTGGTTATTACTTTGAGATCTTCTATCCAGAAACACATGGATTGATTTACAAGCTGCAGCAGTATCCGAATGGGGCGTTTACACCGCCCGCAGTAACTGCAGAACAACGCGCAAGCAACGAAAAGTTCTGGAGCGAAATCGACGATACGGACTTAAAGCCCTTGTTGGACGCGATTCAGACTCAATCGCCAGACTTGAGGCCGAATTGGGCGGATAACCTGTTGCATAAAATGCACCTGGTGAAGGAGGCCAACCCGGAGGCTGTGTTTTTGGCTTCGATGTACTCCCGATCATTGGTGGACTGGGGCGTCACAATGCAGCGGGATGGACATTTGAAGGAAGCCGCTGCGCACTTTACCCGCGCCTTGGACCTGAATCCCGATAACGTGGTTGCCCAGATAAATCTCGACTGCAACCGCAGTTTGCAGGCGGGCGGCAAAGCGGTCATCGATCTCCCCAAGGCGGTTGAGGAGCGCATGGGCAAGTATCGCACATTGGAAAACGTGATGAACGCCAATGGCCCGTTTGATGAGCCAACGTTCTGCTTCCAGCAAGGCCGGGCATTCCTGCGTGGTAGCAACTATCGCCAGGCAGGCCAGGAATTTCTACGGGTTAAGGAACTGGTTCCGGATAATCTATCCAGCCGGCTATTGCTGGCGGAAATCTATCTCTTTAACCAAATGCCCGACCAGGCCCTGCAAATGGCGGACGAGGTTCACAAAACCGCCGGCGCGGTCGGCCTGGATCGTACGAACCATCTGGAGTTGCTGGCTGTGGAGACAACCGCCCATCTGGCGAAGGGTGACGTTGCGGCGGCCGATGGGGCGATACAGAAGGCACTCGTAAAGTACCCGCAGGACGAGCAGTTCCTGGGTCTGGCGACCCGCAGCTTTATGAATTTTGGCTGTTACACGAATGCTTTAAGCATGCTGGATTTGGAATTGAAAATAAACCCCACCAATGAGGCGGCCCTCATAAATCGCGGCGTGGCCCTGCTGCGCATCAACCGGTCGCCTGAGGCAATCGCACCATTGACCCAGGTGCTCAACATGGAAACCACCAATTTATCCGGCTTGCATTATGCAGCGCTGATCAATCGCGCTATCGCTTATTTGCAGACCGGCAAACTGGACGAGTCGCAGCGCGACTATGAGGAGTTGCAGCGGGCGTTGCCCACCGATTATCGCCTGGACTATGGCTTGGGTGAGATTGCTTACCGTCGCAAAGACACCAATGCCGCCATCCGCTGCTACGACAATTATATGCGCAACGCGCCGACCAACGCCCCCGAAATCAAACATGAGACGGGAATCGTTATGGGGCGCTTGAAAGAACTCAAGCCCGCTTCCGTTTCGCCGGCAACCAATGACGGGTCCAAAAACGGCGCCGCTCCTTCCACCGGAACTAACCAGACCTCGAATTCAACAGGGTGAGATGAAACCATGCGGGTTACGCATGTCATCACCCGGTTGATCGTCGGTGGCGCTCAGGAAAATACGGTAGCGACAGTTTTGGGTTTGCGCCAAAAGACCGGGGTGAGAATAGCGCTGATTTCCGGTCCGACGACCGGACCGGAAGGGTCACTTGAACCAGCGGTAGCTGCTCACCCCGGGTTGCTCACGGTAATTCCCACATTAGTCCGGCCGGTCAACCCATGGAAAGATTGGCGGGCGCTTGCTCACCTGACCCGAGTTCTTAAGGCCTCGTATCCCGACGTAGTCCATACGCATAGTGGCAAAGCAGGCATCCTGGCACGGTTGGCAGCACGACGCGCCGGGACGCCGGTGGTTGTTCATCATATCCACGGGCCCTCATTCGGCCCGTTTCAGGGACTACTCGCCAACCAGGTTTTTACGGCCGCTGAACGTTATGCCGCCCGGGCTACGACGCATTTTGTTTGTTCCGCCAATGCTATGACCCGATTGTACCTGGCAGCAGGCATCGGTAAACCTGACATGTACACCCGGGTGTTCAGTGGTTTTGACGTTGAGCCTTTTCTGCGCGCGCCTAACGACTACGCCCTGCGTTCCCAACTCGGTTTCCGGCGGGAGGACTTTATTATCGGCAAAATTGGCCGCATCGCACCGTTGAAAGGGCATTCCGATTTGATTCGGGCATTCCTGGATCTGCTGCCGCAATTTCCCAATGCGCGGCTCCTGTTTGTCGGCGATGGCTCGGCTCGTAGACGAATTGAAGCGCAATCCGAGTTATCTGGCGTGCGTGACAAAGTCGCATTCACCGGCCTGGTATCACCCGACCAAGTACCGCGCTACGCCGGGATCATGGATTGCGTTGTGCATTTATCTTATCGGGAGGCTCTCTCTCGCGCGCTACCTCAGGCGTTGGCCGCTGGAAAACCCGTCATTGCTTACGACTTTGACGGCGCGGACGAAATTTGCCTGGAGGGGGAAACCGGCTTTTTGATCCGCACCGGAGATATTGCTGGCGTGACAAAGCGGCTCGTTCAACTTGCCGCGGATTCCTCGCTCCGGCGCCGTTTGGGTGAGCGCGGCCGGGCTATCGTACGCGAACAATTTCCTGTCGAACGTATGATTGATCAATTATACCAGCTTTACATGAAGCTGCTGGCAGTCTCACGGCCCTCCACGCCTGCGTCGATGTCGACTTCCGGCGTGTGACGTTTCCCTTTGACGTTTATCTGGCAGCCGTGCTGAGCGGCGGCTTGTTTTCGGCTTTGTCGGCCCCGCTTTGGCGGCAATGGTGCGTGCGAACGGGGCACGTGGACGAACCCGGTCAGCGTAAGATCCACCATCAACCCATTCCGCTGGCAGGTGGTCTGGCTGTGATGACAGGAATCTTCCTGCCGATCGCAATCGGGGGTTTGCTGCTGTGGAGCCAGGGTCGGTTGCCGGGCCTCCTTTTTTCCCCGCGAGCGAGCGCGCACGTTGGCGCCTCGGTGTTGCCGATCGAGCCAACCACTGCGTTTTTGCTCAGGCATGGTTTTGATCGCCGCGCCATTGAATTGAGCGCGATCCTTTTGGGCGGCCTCGGCATGCTGCTGGTGGGCTGGCTCGATGATAAACATGAGTTGCGGCCGCTGGCTAAATTCGGCGGGCAACTGCTGATCGCGACCATGGTGGCCGCGAGTGGAGTGCGAATCACGCTGTTTATCCACAGCCTGTTGTTCAGTTATGCCGTGACAATGCTGTGGATTCTGACGGTGGTAAACGCTTTCAACTTCATGGACAACATGAATGGTTTGTGCACCGGCCTGGGAGCCATCGGCGCCTGGTATTTTGCGTCGATAGCCGCAGGTGACGGCGATTACCTGGTGGCGTTGCTCGCCGCGCTGACTTTTGGAGCGCTGCTGGGTTTTCTCCCGTACAATTTTCCCCGGGCTCGCGCGTTTCTGGGCGATGCCGGCAGCCACCTGGTGGGCTATTTGCTGGCGGTGCTGGCGATCCTGCCACACTTTTACAACCGGCACCATCCGCGCAAATGGGCAGTTTTGATTCCGCTATTTGTTCTGGCTTTGCCGCTGGTGGACCTGATTCGTGTCGTGCTGATCCGATGGCGAGCCGGCCGTCCGTTTTATATTGGTGATACAAACCATCTGTCTCATCGACTCGTGCAGCAAGGGTTTACCCCCAGCCAGGCAGTGCTAATCCTGTGGCTGCTGGCGGCAGCCTTGGGCGGAATGGTTTGGTTCTGCTAAGAGGGTGTTTGGAAAATGCTGACGGAGCGCGAGCGGTCCCCGCTCGCAGCAGCCGGAACGCTGCCCGCGCGGGATCTGCGACCTGGCTATGCAGCAGTCCGGCTCAACTTCAGCATTTTCGTGTCCATCCGTGGTTTTCACCTTCATGGATAGCACTCAAGCCGCGGCCGTAGTCGTTTCTTCTTCGCCCGGCAGCTTTTGACCCGCACCCGGATAAAGCGCCTGATAATCGACGGATTGAACGCCAACGATAGCCGCGACGCCGACAATATCATGAGCGCTCGAGCCGCGGGAAACGTCGGCCGCCGGACGATCCAACCCGAGCAGGATTTGGCCATAAGCATTGGCTCGCGCCATATGCCGGACCAATTTGCTGGCGATGTTGCCCGAATTGAGATCGGGGAAAATCAGGACGTTGGCGTTTCCAAGGATTTTGCCCTCTGGGGATTTTCTTAGCGCGATTTCCGGTACTAAGGCGGTGTCCACCTGCAATTCGCCCTCGAACACAGCGTCCAATCCTTTGGCCAGCGCTTGCCTATCAGCCAGCGCCGCGGCGGCTTGAATTCGGCCGACGGAAGGATGGTTCGAGCTGCCTTTAGTCGAGAAGGAGAGCAGAGCGACGCGCGGCCGGACGCCCAATAAATGCCGCGCCAGCCGGGCGGTCGACACAGCAATGTCAGCCAGTTGCTCAACGGACGGTTCAGCGATTACACCACAATCGGCCATGAACAGGACCCCTTGTTCACCGAAGCCGGAGTCCTCCACTTCCATGATTTGGCAACTCGAAGCGGTAGTTGTCTGGGGAGCGACTTTGATTATTTGAAAAAGCGGGCGCAGAACGCTGCCAACGTTCTGGTTGGCGCCGGAAACCAAACCATCGGCGCCGTGCATGGCTACCTTCATGGCGCCGAAATAGTTGGGCTGAAGCATCGCCTCACGGGCCTCGAAGCTTTTCATGCCTTTGTAGCGTCGCAGAATCTCGAAACGGCGTGAGAAGTTCTCGAGGTCTTCACTTTCGGCGGGATTGATGATGCGTATTCCCTCCAGGGAAACGTTCAACGCCTCTGCTAGCTCTTTGATCCGGGCTCGATCTCCCAGCACAATTGGAGCGCCGAGCCTCAGGGAATAGTACTGGCGGGCGGCCTGTAACACGCGCGGTTCGGTCCCTTCCGGAAAGACGATGCGCTTCGGATGGCGCTGCAACTTCTCAATGACATTAGCGATGAATCGCATGCGGCTCTAAGTAGCGCAGCGTCAACGAAATCGCAAACGGTTTTGAAAGCGGATTACACCCAATCCGGTCAGTTCAACCACGAATTGCTAATTAACACTGACTTACTGCCGGGCATTCCTCAGATCCGAGCACAGCCATCGGAGACTTCAGAGTTCGGGCTTCGGGCTGGCTTCGCGCGTTGGCGCGGTACATTACCGGATACAGACCACTGGCTCGGTCACTGCTCTGTTTTCAGAATTTCGAACCGGGCCGTGTTGCCGGTTTGGAGGTTGAGCATAACGCCCTTCTTTAGATCAGCCTGTTGTAAGGCCTCCTGGAACTGTTTCGGCGCGACAACCGGTTGCTGGTTGACCGCCGTAATGAGGTCGCCCGGCTTAATGCCCTTTCTGTCTGCGGCAGAATTCTTTTCGACGGTGGCAACCACAACGCCTTCCGAAGGATCCACCTTGAGCCGAGCAGCCAAGTCCGGCGTTAAGGCTTGAACGCTCAGCCCCGGGTTTACCGCGGCCGAAGGTCCCTTGTCAGGTTTGGCGTTTGCCGTAATCGGCGTCGGCGCCTTCCATTCGCCTGGACTGACTTTGACCTTGAGAGTTTTCCCTTCGCGGACGAGGTCAAGCGTAACGGGTTGGTTGAATTTCTTGTCTCGGATGGCTGCTCGTAATTGCTGCGGCGTGCTGACCCGCTCACCTTCGACCGCGAGGATGACATCGCCGGCCTTCAGATCCGATTTATACGCCGGCCCTTCAGGAAAGATGGTATAGACCACCACACCCCCGTCCACACCCGGCAGCAGCTCGTGCATGTCAGAGTCATCGCGCAACGCCCTGATGCCGATGCCGAGCCAGGCGCGGTTGAATTTCCCCTGGCTCATGATTTGTTCGGCGACTTCTCTGGCAAAATTACTCGGAATGGCAAAACCAATGCCAGTGTGCAAGCCGCGAATCAGGGTGTTGATGCCGATCACCTCGCCTTCAATATTTACGAGCGGGCCGCCGCTGTTGCCGGGATTGATCAAGGCATCGGTTTGCAGGAAGTCCTGGTCCATCGCCGCCGCCTCGGAACCCTCAAGAACATCAGAACGACTTTTGGCGCTGACGTGACCGAAAGTGACACTGTAATCGAGCCCGAAAGGTGCGCCGATGGCAATCGCAAACTCGCCGATTCGGGTCTTGGCCGAGTCAGCGAACTTTGCGACTGGCAATCCGCGGGCCTCGATTTTGATCACGGCGACATCTGACTGCGAATCCGTCCCACGTACTGCTGCCTTGAATGTGCGCCCATCCTTAAGCCGCACGTTAATCGAATCGGTATCTTCGACGACGTGGCAATTCGTCAGGATAAAGCCATCCTCGCGGATGATTATTCCTGAACCCTGGCCGGGAACTTTGTCGGGGCGTTTGAACTGATCGTGAAAATCGCGCCAGAACCCCGGCGGCAGCGCCTCGTAATCTCCATTCTCATCCTCATTTTGGGAGACTTTCTGAACGACGTTAATCACCACGACCGTTGGCGAGACGCGCTCCGCAAGTTCGACGAACGCCTGGTTGAGCTGACGGGCAAGCGCGAGATCTGAACTTGCTTCTTTCGCCGGCAGCGGCAATGAGCTAAGAATCAACCCGAGCGCAATCAGGCCGCATGAGCGCGCTAACCGCAAGGCCGCTCTGTGCAGCTTAACTTTTTGCATATAGGCCATAAACATCGCTCAACTCGCGCGCGAGCATTGAGCCTTGCCTCGAAGATAGCCCACTTTTGAATTGTCGCTACTAAATTGGCGCGGGTTGACTTGGCTCCCTGCGGCAGATACGCTAGCGCGAGACATGTTTGAAGCGATTGAGAAACTTCTAGTTCTACAGGACCGTGACCGGAAAATTCGCCGCGTGCAAGGCGAGTTGTCACGAATTGCGCCAGAACGCCAGGTTTTTCAGGCCCGTGCCGCCGAGGCGCAAACCTCTCTGGAACAGGCGCGCACCCGCGTGAAGCAGCTCGAATCCGACCGCAAGGCGCTGGAACTCGAGGTCGAGACGAAAAAGCAGCAGATCGAGCGCTATGCCAATCAACAGCTTCAGACCCGGAAAAATGAAGAGTATCGCGCTTTAGCGCATGAGATTGACACCTGCAAGGCGGACATTTTCAAAATCGAAGATCAGGAAATTGCGCTGATGGAGCAAGCCGAAGAGGCACAAAAACAGGTGGTTCAAACGACCAAGGCGGCCACTGAGGCACGCAAGCTGATGGAAGATCAGCTTGCCCAACTGACCACTCGCGAACAAAACCTGCGCAAGGAACTGGCCGAATTGCAGCAAAACCGCGAGGAACTGGCCGGAGCGGTTGATGATTCCGCGCGCGACCGATACGACCGCCTGGTGCGACATAAAGGCGAAAACGTCGTTGTCGGCGTGCACCATGGCGTGTGCGGCGGATGTCATATGAAGTTGCCGCCACAATTGCTTGTCCAATGCCAGGCCCAGCAGGAATTGGTCACGTGCAGCAACTGCGGTCGCATTCTCTATTACACAAGAGATATGGACCTGGCTGTGGCTGAGTAGAACAAGCAACACGCGCTGAGAACTCCCAGCGTCGGGGTCTGCAAGCCAGTTAATTTAGGCGCCCTTAACGCCCTCCCTGTGGTGCAGAAGTCAATTGTTCCAACTGCTTTCGTGCCTCCGTGTAGTCGGGCTTGAGGCGGAGGGCTTCGGTGAGATGAGCCACGGCCTCGGGCTTTTGACCGCGGCGGGCCAGTGCCAGGGCGAGATTGAAATGGGCTTCGGGATTGTCCGGGTTCAATCGGAGTGCTTCGCGGTAATGCGGAATGGCTTCATCGAGCTTGCCGAGTTCAGAAAACACATTGGCGAGATTATTATGCGCCTGGGCATCGCGCGGATTCAGCCGGAGCGACTCGAGATATTCACGAGTAGCTTCGTCAAACTTGCGTTGGGCGGCAAACGCGTTGCCCAGATTGCTATGAGCGCTGGCGTAATCAGGTTTGGCGCGGAGCGCGGCCTGGAAATGAACGATCGCTTCGTTCAGCTTGCCTTGCATGGCGAGGGCGATGCCAAGATTGTTGTTGGCATCGGCATGCTCCGGGTTCTTTTTCAAAACAAACTCATATTGCGCGATCGCCTCAGGCATATGGCCGGTTTCTGAAAGCGCATTGCCCAGGTTGTTGTGGACTTCCACCTGGTCGGGACGGATGCGCAACGCCTTTTCGTAATAAGCGATTGCTTCCGAGTATTTCTTTTGACCGGCCAAGGCATAGCCCACGTTGTTCAACGCATCTTCGTACACAGGATTGATCGCAAGTGAATTGGAGTAGAAGTACATCGCTTCAGCGCTGCGTCCCTGATTGGACAGGTAATATCCGAGGTTATTGTAAGCCAGATAGTTTTTTGAGGTGACCTGCACGGCATGAGTAAAGAGCGTCTCGCTGTTCTGCCAGAATCCAAGCTGATGCCAGGTCAGAACGGCGCAGGCGGTGACAGACAGCAATGAGACACAGGCGATCGCGTTCCATTGACGACTGGAGTAGGCGCTCGGTTGTGACGGCTTGCCCAAAAACTCGTAGACTCCCCACACGATCGTTAAAAACAGGCCGATGCTCGGGGCGTAGGTGTAGCGATCGGCCATCGACTGAATTCCCACCTGCACGACGCCAATCACTGGAATCAACCCGCCAAAGAACCACAGCCAACCGACCAGGAGGTAAGGACGGCGACACCTCTGCCAGAACACGAACGCAAAGATCGCGGCGAGCAACGCGCAGGAGCCAATAACCGACCAGGCCGGCCAATAACCCGGATGCGGATAAAGCACAGAAAGCTTGAACGGCCACAAAGTCTTGCCGAGATACCGCGCATAGGAGACCACCGCGTTTGCCAGGCGCCCCGCCAATGACAAACTGGTTGAAACTGCCCCGCCTTTTCGTTGGACCACGAAAGTAACCACACTGGAAGCAGCAGCCAGTAGGAGGAATGGGAGTTTTTCCAAAATCAGCCTAACGGACCGCTGTAATAGCGGCGTGCCAATAGTGCAGGCCTCCGAGCCTGCTGTATCGCAGGTTTCCAACCTGCGGCCGTCAGTGTGCTTTCCGACACCCTGCCGACTGGAAGTCGGCGATAAAGCAGGCTCGGAGGCCTGCACTACAGCGTGGGCGTGCGTTCGGACCGTGGAATTATGAAATGTCCGGGCCAGCGGCCAGTAATCGAGCAGCAGGAGGAGGAATGGCAGCGTCACCAGCATCGGCTTGGAAAGCAGCCCCAGGGCAAAGAGCGTCAGTGACAGGCAATACAAAGCGAGCCGCCGTGAGCTTTTCGCGGAACTGCGGACCGCCTCCACATACCGCAGGTAAGCCGCGAGCGTGAGCAGTAGAAACAGAGTGCTCAGAACGTCTTTTCGTTCGGAGATCCACGCGACCGATTCGACGTGCAATGGGTGTAGTGCAAACAGGGCGGCGACCATGGCACTGCGCCAATGCGCTCCGGTTGCGCGGCGCAGGACCAGAAACAGCAAACCTGCGTTCAACGCGTGGAAAGCAACGTTAACCAGATGCATTGGGCCGGGATGCGGGCCGAACAGCTGGCAGTCCAGCATGTGTGACAGCCAGGTTAAAGGATGCCAGTTGCTAGCATGGCCGGTTGTGAAAGCCCAAACTATGTTTGCCCAATGAAGTCCGCCCTGGACATGGGGATTCGCCTTTACGTAGTCCTCGTCATCGTAGTTTACGAAATCAGCGCTGGCGGTGCGCGAGAAAACGGCAAAGGTCAGAAGTGAAAGGAGCAGAAAGATGAAAGCTGGTCGGTGCATGATCTGCGCCCAATGAACTTCCGCCGGAGCTGAAGCGGAAGACGTCGCGCCGAACCGCTTGGGGGCCGTTCGGACATTGGCCGCGTTATTGCTGGAACGAGCGGATTTGCGTGTGGCCATTTCGATGCGCCGTTCCGGCAGCTAATCAGAAATCGCACGCAGCGTCCATCATTGGACTCGGCCCCGAGCGCGCTGGCATCCCTGCCGGCGAAATGCCCGTAACCAGAAAGAGGCCCTCAAGGATGCAGGTGCTCCCAGGGCTACGCTTTGGCTTCGTTGCCGCGGTAGCTTGCGACCACCCAATCGCTGAGCGTTTTATCGGGAGCCTGGACAGCATCGGTGTCGAGGGTGAACTCGTTTTGACCCGAGTTCTGGGCTATCAGCTTCAGCCCGAAATGGAAGTCTTTGAATTTTCGCGAGCACACTTCCCGGACCGATAGGTCGCCAGCCAGGGCCTCGGCAACGAGCGCATCGGCCGCAGCCGGCGTGAAGCTGATTTTCATGCCGTGATTCTCCTGAAATCGCCGCGCGAATTCATCCACCAGCTGGCGAGCCACCGCGCGTTCTTCAATCCGCGGATCCGCCAGGATCTTCTGAAGTTCGCCTTGTGGGTTGTCCACCAATTCGGCGGTGACGACGAAACGTTTCACTGGTGAGGACGGAAGCTCGAACTTGAGGTCGCGGAAGACGCGCTCGCAAACCGTCATAAGGCCGCGCGCGCCGGTGCGTTCGTCAGCCGCCCGCTCGGCAATGCGCCGCAGGCCCGCGTCGGCGAACAGGATCTCAATGCCATAAGCGGCGAAGTCCTGTTCGTATTGGCGAATGATGCTGCCTTCCGAGTTTTTCAGAATCAGGAACAGGTCATCGACATTCAGGGAGTGGCAGACAACTCGAACCGGAAGCCGCCCGATAAACTCCGGCTCGAACCCGAACTCAATAAAATCGGGCGTCTGGGCCTGCGAGAGCACGTCTTCGGCGGTTTCGAGCGGACGTTCCTTGGCACCGAAGCCGATGATAGCCTCGCGCAGGCGCTGGCGGATGATTTTTTCCAGTCCGCCGAAGGCGCCGCTGACGATAAATAAAATATGCTTGGTGTTGATGTTGGCCGGCGCTTTGCGGCCGCGCTGAGTGAAATCCATCATCGCCTGGATTTGACCGGCAATGTCATTTGGGGAACGCGCGGGAACCTCGGTTTCCTCCATTAACTTCAGCAGGTTCGTCTGCACGCCTCGACCGCTGACGTCGCGCCCTGTGACATTCGCCGCGCTGGCAATTTTGTCGATTTCGTCAATGTAAATGATTCCATATTGGGCGCGAGTGGCGTCGCCGTTCGCCAACCGCAAGAGGTCGCGAACCATATCCTCGACGTCTCCCCCGACGTAACCGGTTTCGGAGAATTTCGTGGCGTCCGCTTTGACAAACGGTACACCGATCAAATCCGCCGCGTTCCTGATCAGGAATGTTTTACCAACTCCAGTCGGGCCGATCAGGATGATGTTCTGTTTTGCGTAATTGGCAGATTCTTTCCCTTCGAGGGCCAAGCGGACGTGGTGGTAGTGGTCACACAAAGCCACGCTCAACACCTTTTTAGCCTCGTCCTGTTTGATGACGAAGCGATCCAGGTGGGCTTTGACGTCGCGGGGTTTGTATTTGAATTCAAACGGCCCGGTGTCTTCCGGGGCGTCGGCCGAGGAGGACGTCCCGGCGGCTTCCGGCTCCGCCGGGGAAGGCGGGGTGGACTCAAAACGCTGGCGCATGAATTCCGAAAGTTGCCGTTGAAAATCCTCCGGCGGAATCGGGCCATGAGGGGTCGAGCTTTTCATGTTCAGTTCTTGGGGATTCCCGGGTGCAGGAATCACCTTGTCACTCTAACGCACTTTTGCAATAAGACCAGCGGTGAGCGCACAATTTTCAGCAACGGATCCGCAACGATTCGCCGCGGCGATCCGGCGTTTCGATGAGGAGAACTCGCGGGATCCCAACCAGGTGAACGCGAACGGGAAAACGTTTCCCCGGGAAG
>CAZUVM010000131.1:0-12765 GCA_964623885.1 uncultured Verrucomicrobiota bacterium | reverse complement strand
ATGGCATTGTCTGGGGGGTCGACAACAATTCCGGCAACAGCGGCAGCCCGGGAACGCTCTATGCCTTAAGTGCCGTCAACGTTTCGCAAGTGCTCTGGAGCAGTGCGCAACTGGCCTCGCGCGACAGTATGGGCAGCGCCGTCAAGATGACCACACCGATGGTGGTTGGTGGAAAAGTTTACGTCGGCGGACAATACGCGCTTTCAGTTTATGGTCTGGCCTCCTTCCTTTCGGCGCCCATCATAGCTCCTAACGGCGGCGTGTTCACCAATTCCGTTACCGTGACCATCAGCAATACCAGTCCCGGCGCTTTGGTCTATTACACTACGAACGGCACAACGCCGACTACCAATTCCCCTCTTTACACGGGTCCTTTCGTCATCACCACCACGACAACGGTTGAGGCGATCGCCGCGGAAGCCGGTTTTGTTAACAGCGGTGTGGCCAGCGCCAGCTTCGTCAACAGTCTCAGCCTTCCGCCCTCGCCCTGGCAGACGAGCGACATCGGTTCAGTGGCCGCGGCCGGCAGCGCCTTTTTCTCCAATGGCGTTTTCATCGTGAGCGGTTCTGGCGCCGACATCTGGAACACGGCCGACGCGTTCCGCTTTGTTTATCAGCCTTTCACCAACAACTGTGACATCAGCGCCCGCATAATGTCGCAAGGCAACACGGATCCCTGGGCCAAGGCCGGCGTTATGATCCGCGATTCGCTCGACGCCGGCTCGGCTGATGGGTACATGATCATTACACCTGGCAACGGCACCGATTTTCAGTATCGCAGCCAGAACGGCATTTCATCCGACGGCAATGTCTCGGGCGGCGCTATAAACGCCGCGCCGAACAACTGGGTCCGGTTGACCCGCACCAACAGCACATTCACTGGCTACAAGAGCGCTGACGGCGTTAACTGGACTTTGGTCGGCAGCGCTACGCTTTCGTTGACCAACCCTTCCTATTATGTAGGACTTGCGGTGACGGCCCATAATGATGGTGCCCTCAGCACGGACACGATCGACAATGTTACCATCAACGGATTTACGTACAGCAATCCGCCTCCATCCATCGTGCTGACCAGCCCTGCGACCAACTCCACTTACACTGCTGCCGCCAGTGTGACTGTGGGCGCGGATGCCGACGCGCTTTATGACGCGATTACCCGTGTGGATTTCTACGCCAACTCTGTTTTCCTGGGCAGCGTCAGTAACGTCCCCTATGCGTTGACGGCCACCGGACTGAGCGCGGGCGGTTACGCGCTCAAGGCTGTGGCCATAAGCAGCAGTGGACTAGTGAGCACGTCGGCGCCGGTAAACATCACGGTCACCAGCGGCAGCGGACAACCCTATGGGTTGACCAGCCGGGCGGCTGTGTCCGCATTTCTGAACATGCCGACTGCAGCCAGTGGCTCCTTGCCCGCGCTGCTGTCCGGGACCGGACTTTTTAGCAACACGACCAACCGGACACCGGCGAGTGGGATGCTCCCGTATGCGCCCAACTCGCCACAATGGAAAGACAATGCGCTAAGCAGTTGGCTCCTGGCTTTGCCATACACTGGCGGGGCCATTACTCACGGCCAGCAGATCCAATTTCAGCCGACCAACTCATGGACTTTCCCGGCCGGGACCGTATTCGCCAAGAATTTCGACCTGGTCGTTAACGAAACCAACTCCACTATTCGACGACTGGAAACACAGGTTCTGGTGCGCGATAACAACGGCGTGGTCTATGGCGTGACGTATAAATGGCGCCCGGATAACAGCGACGCCGACCTGCTCGCGAGCAGCCTGTCCGAAGGCGTTTCCATCACCAATGCGTCGGGTGTGCGAACCCAGACCTGGACTTATCCAAGCCCATCGGACTGTCTTTCCTGCCACACGCCCGTCGCAAATTATGTTTTGGGCGCTAACGCTCGCCAATTGAACGGCAACCTGACTTATCCCTCGACTGGTGTGACCGACAACCAGCTTCGCACCTTAAACCGGCTGGGGCTTTTCTATCCGGCCGTCAACGAAACCAATATCGGCACTTACGCTAAGCTCTCTGCCATGACCAATGTAAGCGTGTCGCTTCAGGAACGCGTCCGCTCCTATCTGGATGCAAACTGCCAGGCTTGTCATCAGCCCGGCGGAGACGGTCCGACGTGGGACGCGCGCTACGACACACCGCTCGCCCAGCAGCACATCACTAATTACCCGGCATTGTTTTCGCTCGGCGTTTCGGACAACGCCTGCGTCGTGAAATCAAAGGACATCTGGCGCTCCGTGCTTCTCGCCCGTGTTAATACCACGAATCAGGACATCCAAATGCCGGATTTCCGGAACCTTATTGACTCCAACGCGGTGCAGGTTCTGATCGCCTGGATCAACAGCTTGCCCGGCACGCCCGCGCTTGCCCCGCCGACCATCTCCCCTAGCGGCGGCACTTACTACAATCAGGTCGGAGTCACTCTGCAACCGCCGGACCCCAACGCGTCGATTTTTTATACGCTGGACGGCACGTTGCCGACCACCAATTCGCTGCCGTATTCCGGCACGCTCACGCTGACGAGCGACGCTATCCTTTCGGCCGCCGCGTTTGAAACGAATTACGACCACAGCATTACCACCAGCGCGCAGTTCCTGGTCCCGCCGCTGCGATTCGCGAGCGAAAGTTTCTCGAACGGCATGCTGCAAATGAAATTCCTCGGAAGCCTCGGCAGCAATTACGTCCTGCAAGCCTCGACGGATCTTCATAATTGGATACCGCTGCTCACCAATTCAGCCCAGACAAACATCCTGTACTTCATTGATCCCAAATCCAGCAACTACCCGAGCCGCTTCTACAGGGTTTTGCAGCAATAGGACGCAAGGGTTGGCACGCTGCTGCACACCTGTTAAGGTCGTATGCTATGAAGAGCCTGCGCTTGTTTTTCCCGCACAACATTCTCTGCTGTTTGCTGCTATTGCTGTTGGCCCTGGCCAATGCGCCAGCCGCAGCGTCCTACGAAATTTGGGTTTCAAATGAGAAGTCTGGCAACCTGACGGTTGTCGATCCAAACTCTAATAAAGCGCTGGCTACGATTCCTGTCGGAAAGCGACCGCGTGGCATTGTTGCGAGTCCTGACGGCAAGACCGTCTACGTCGCGTTGAGCGGCACTCCCATTTCCGGACCGCCGGCTTTGGATGCCCAGGGCAACCCCATTCTCCACAAGGGAAAGGACGACGACGATGATGATGATAAAAAAGCGGACAAATCAGCGGATGGTATCGCGGTCGTTGATGTGCAAAACCGCCGGTTCGTGCGCAAAATCTCCGTCGGCTCCGACCCGGAGCAATTCGCGTTGAGCAAGGACGGCAGCCGGCTCTATGTCTCCAATGAAGATGTGGCCACCGCGAGTGTGCTGAATGTTCTGAGCGGAAAAGTCGAGCACATCATTCCGGTGAGCCGGGAGCCCGAAGGGGTCGGCCTGAGCCCGGACGGCAAGTTCTTTTATGTCACCTGCGAGAACGACGGCGAAATATATGCAGTGGACACATCACGGTTCCATGTGCTTGCGCATTTCAACGTGGGAGGACGTCCGCGTTCGGCGGCCTTCCTACCGGACGGATCGCGCGCATTTATCCCTTCCGAATCTGCCGGGCAAATGCACGTCATCGACGCGTTGAACCATAAAGAGATAAAGACGATCACGCTGCCCAAAGGCTTCAGGCCTATGTGTGTAAAGCTTGCCCAGGACGGCCTGAAGGTATATGCCAGCACCGGCCGCGCCGGCAATATCTGCGTTCTGAGCCCGGTCACGGGCGAGGTCCTCAATACAATCAAAGTTGGCGCGCGCCCTTGGGGTATTGTCCTGTCGCCCGACGGCAAATTCCTTTTCTCAGCCAACGGGCCTTCGAACGACATCTCGGTCGTGGACCTGGGCGCCGAAAAAGAAATCAAACGCATTCCTGCGGGAGAAAGTCCCTGGGGCGTGGCAATTGTACTGCGGGATTAACCCTCATCGGGGTCAGCCATTAGGACCCCGATCAAGAAGAAAAAACGTTGCCGCTCGATTTTTTTAAATCGGTTCTTTGCCGCAGCTTTAAAGCTTCTCTCGCCGGCCAACTCAAGCCTGTGTTTTCGTTTTTCGAATCGGATCTCGTGGGCCTTTAGCCCAGCGTGGCGATCCGTTCAGTCAGCCATCTGGTTCTAGCGTGTTGTGAGCTGATGTTTGGATTGTCCAACTTTCGAACCGAAAGGAGCGGAGCAAGCTCCGGCTCCCTCCGGCTCGGTTTTCTTGGTCAACCGTTCTATTACCACACGCGTTGATTTTGCCAAGCGCGTTTGTTCACCAGCTCTACGCCCATCCCGCCCAAAGCGGGACCAGAAAACCCTCAGTGCCGGGCCGCGTTCATTCACTGCTAAGGAATCATGGTTCCCGGGAAGCTCTGTAGCTTGCGGAGGCCAACCCGTTTCTGACTCGCGACACGGTCGAATCGCCAACAAAATCACTTTAGCTGCCCTCTAAATTGAACAGAGAGCCGCCCCCACCAATCACATCTGAGGGCTCAAAGTCCAACCCCAATACCTGGTTGAGGGCGGCTCTCGAAATTCATTTCTGACTCATTGCTTTATTTGCCAATTCCGGGAACACCCGCTGCGGTTCATAGTCGCATGGCTTGCTCATCACGTGCCAGGCCGCCTTGGCCAACTTGCACCCCAGCGCTTTGGTCGCAATGACCTTGCTGGTCTTGCTGGCCTTGCGGTCATACCACTTGCGGCAATTCTCATCATAACGCCGCGCGAAATTGGCCGCTTCCACAAAGGCCCAGGCCAAATATTTGTTGCCGCACTTCTGATTGTTGTCCGCTTTGCGTTTATCGTTACTGATCCGTTTGGCATCGACGAGCCGACAGTAACTTGCGAAATCTCCGTCGGTTTTGAACCGCTTGATGTCGCCCACTTCCATCGTGATCGTCATGCCCAGAATCCGGCCGATGCCGGGAATCGTCAGCAACTTCTCATAGAGGGGTATTTCCCTCGCGCAGGCCAGAACCGCTTTTTCGATGCGGCCAATGCTTCGGTCCAGCTCCTCAATGAGTTCAGCTTGGATTTGCGCGATCAATTGATTGGCCGGATGCTCATAGAGTTTAGCCGCCTCTTGAGGCTCCATCTTCTTGATATCCTTCAGATCAAGGGCTTGGCCAGTAGTTCGCGCGAAGAGACTCTTGAAGCTTAAAAACAGCGCGGTGCGCTCCTGCACCAAGCTGGTCCTGCGCCGGAACAAGTCTCGAACCGGCCGCAACTGCGGATCGTACACGTGAGCCTGCGGTAGAATTTTCAACCGCTGCAGCTCTGCCAGATGATATGCGTCGTCTTTATCACTGGCATGTTTCAGCCCGTTGTACTGCTGGATCTTTGCCGGATTGGCCAGGCCGATAGGGTAATTCAGTTTGCGTAGCCCATCGACCAGCCAATACCAGTTGAACGTCGATTCGACGGCCATCGACTCTAGTTGCGCGCGGTGAGGCTTTAGAAACTCCTCCACCTCTTTGAGACTGCATTCCAGCTTTCGGTGCGCCACCCGTTTGCCATCCTGGTCAACCAAACCGATCATCAGATTATTGCTGTGCAGATCGATTCCAGCGTGTAACTTTTCTTCAGGTCTTTTCATGGTCTTTTGTTGTTGTGTTTGCTAACTACGAGCAACAACGTCTTACCGTGGAGAGACCTTTCTCTCAACCGTCCTTAATGGTTATCACATCTTACGAACTTGACAATCTCACGAAGTGAGCGCTTCCAGCGGTGCTGCAATGTGCCACACATCATTCACGGGCCTGGGCGGCAGTGGACTGCAGCGCCTGGACATTAGTTAGGTCCCTCAGCGAAGCGGCGACGGCCGGGTGTGCATCGCCCAGAACCTTCCTGCGCACGGCCAGCGCCGTGCGAATGGCCGTCTCCGCTTCAGGCAGTCTCCCTTCGTCGCGCAGCACGAGCGCGAGGTTACTCAGGGTGGAGGCAACCGCGGGGTGTTCGGCAGGCAGAAAGTTTTTTTGGAGCGCCAGAGCGCGGCGAAAAGCATCCTCGGCTTGCGCGAGCTTGCCCTCATCGCGATAAACCTGGCCCATCGTGTTAAGGGACGCAGCCACCGGGAGGCCGGTGTCTCCATAAATTTTTTTCCGAATCTCCAGCGCCGATTGCGCGTTGGTTTCGGCCTCGGGCAGCCGTTTGAGCCGGCGCAAAATCAGGGCCAAATTGTCGAATGAGGCGGCGATTTCGGGGGACCCGTCGCACTGTAGTTTCCGGCGCATGGCTAGGCCCTCGAGGCAGAGTTTTTCCGCATCCTCAAAATGGCCTTGCTCGCTCCTAATCATAGAGAGGTTATTGAGGGCGGTAGCGATCGCCGGATGGTCCGCAGGAAAAACCCCGCGCAATAAATCGAGGGAGTGGAGATCGAGCTTCTCGGCATCGTCGAGGCGCTCCTGGTCGCGCAGGACAAAAGCGAGGTTGTCGAGCGTTATGGCGATCGCTGGTTTGCTTGGGCCGGGCAACTCTTGCTCCAGGGCGAGCGATGCGCGGAAAGTGGCCTCGGCCTCCGCCAGTTTGCCTTCATCACACAGCGCCAGGGCGAGGTTGTTCAGAGTGGTGGCAATGGCGCCATGATGCTCGCCAAAGAGCTTTTTCTGAATTGCCAGCGCGGCACGGTGAAGCGATTCGGCCTCGGGTGCCCTGCCCTCGCTGCGGAGCACCAGGGCGAGGTGATTGAGGGAATTGGCGACATCAGGATGGTTCTCGCCGTAAAGTTTGCGCCGCAAGTCCAGGACTTCACGATGCAGGGACTCCGCCTCGGCAAGCTGGCCCTGGTCGCGCAGCACCAACGCCAGATCTTCAAGCGAAGTGGCCACAGCGGCCCGGCTGACCCAGGGACTATGACTTTGCAGGGCGCGCGCGCCGCGGTGCATCTGCTCGGCTTTAGCGGACTGGCCGAGCGCGCGATAGACTTCGCCAATCGTATTGCAAATCTCGGCTTGCACCTCGGGCTGGTCCTTTAATTCGGTGGTCACGCGCTTGGTGGTCTTTTCTAATATATCCAGCAGCAATCGGGTGTCCCGGCCCAACGCGACGGAGGGCCCAACTCCCTGGAGCATTTCTTCGAGGAACCTGGCCACTTCCCGGCTGTGCCGGGCCTCGAGGTCGGCCCGCTTGAGCGCTTGCTGTTTAATCAGAAACATCCAGGTGGACAAGACCAGTCCACCGATGACGGCGATGGTGACGACGGCAGAGCCCGCGCAGGCCATTTTGTTTCGTCCCACCATCTTCCGGAAGCGATAGAATCGGCTGGGCGGATGAGCGTGGACCGGTTCGCCCTTGAGAAAATGCTCGATGTCGCTGGCGAAGCTGCTGGCGGTCTCGTACCGCCGGGTGCGGTCCTTTTCCAGCGCCTTCATTGCGATCCAGTCGAGGTCGCCCCGGAGCTGATGGATGAGCTTGGGCGGGACTGAGCACCGCTGCCGCGCGATGGTGGTCAAATCGGCGGCTTGCATGGTGCTCAATTTCGTCGAGGGCCGCGACGGCTCCTGTTCGCGAATGGTGCGCCGCATGTCGTCGAGGCCGGCCCTGGCGAGTTGGGCGGGATCGAAGGGCGTTTGGCCCGTGAGCAGCTCGTAGAGCAGTACGCCCAGCGAATAGACGTCGCTGCGCGTGTCCACATCCAGGCCGCTCATCTCGGCCTGTTCGGGGCTCATGTAAGCGGGCGTGCCGAAGAATTGATGGAACTCGGTGAAGAGGATTTTGTCGGTCAGCCGCTGGTTCATGGCCTTGGCGATGCCGAAATCAATAACTTTCGGGACGGGCACGCCGTCGTGCAAGGTAACCAGGATATTGGAGGGCTTGATATCGCGGTGGATGATCCCCTTTTGGTGGGCATGTTGGAGCGCGCGGCAAACCTGCGCGAACAACTGCAGGCGTTGCGCGGTGGTCAATTGGTTCTGGTCACAATACTCGGTAATCTTAATGCCGCGCACCAATTCCATGACAAAGAACGGCCGGCCGGTGTCCGTCGCTCCCGCATCCAGAACCTTGGCAATGCTGGGATGGTCCATCAGCGAGAGGGCCTGGCGCTCGGCCTCGAAGCGCGCGACGACCTGTTCGGTGTCCATGCCCAATTTGATCACCTTGAGGGCCACGCGCCGCCGCACCGGCTCTTCTTGCTCGGCGACATAGACCGAGCCGTAGCCGCCCTGGCCCAGCAACTGGAGAATTTGATAACGGCCGATTTTTTCGCCCTTGCGCAGTCCGGCGGGTGGGGCCTCGACGGCCTGGTCTGCGAAGACGGTGGTGGATTCACCGAGATTTTGCATATTGGGGCGTTATGGGCTCAGTCGGACGCGGTAAAGGCGGGCTCCGTCGCTCGCGCCGCCCGGATGGAGATAAGTGTTCGTGCCCGCGCCGGGTCCCGGGGCGGGAATCACCGGACTCAAGTCCTGAAAGCAGGTGCCGTTCGGGCTGGTGGTGGTCTGGACCACATAGTTGTGTCCGCCCTCGGTCGTCCACGCCACAACAGTATCGTTGCCGTTGGTCAGCGTGACGCTGAGGATTTCAAAGACCGAATTCGGGTCAAATGGGTTCAGGCCCGCAGCAAGCTTCGTTGCGTTGCATTGCCCGGTATTGTCCGCATCCATGTCGGCTGCAAGGATAGGCGGATTGTTCATGATGAGCGTGCCGCCGTAATTTATGAAATGGCCGCACGAGTTGGTTACGACAAGGGTATCCACGACCAGCGTGCCACCAGGTTGGAGCGCCACCGTCCCGTTCCGCACGTCCAGGAGGGCCGTGTGCGCCGCGTTGGTGATATAAAGCACGCCGCCACTGAGATCCACGAAGCCCAAGGCACCATTGTCACAATCGCCGACGATAAAGTTGGTGCTGATATAAACTGTGCCGCCGGTTTGTTCCCAGGAGCCGCGATAGCCCGGGCTGACCCCCGCGTAGACCGAGGCCAAAGACCCGACAAAGTTGTCGCTAACCTTGACGGCCGAGTCGTGGCCATCTCCAATGGTCAGGCTGGTGCCGCTTCCATCCAGGTCACCGCCAGCCCAAATGATAAAATTCGAATCGAGTCCGGCACCGGGGCCGTCGCCAAGACCGAGCACCTGGAGGAAGCCGCCGTTCATGTACAGTTCACCGGTGCCGAGGCGGTTGGTGGTGCCGAGGATGAGCCGGCGCAGAACCACGTTGCCGCCGAAAATCTCCATGCGGCCGCTGCCCACCTGCCCAATGCGGGCCGAGACATTATTCGCCATGATCTGGCCGCCGAGCACGGTGACAACACTCGTCGCCGACATCGAGCCGCTGATAACGTTTAAGCTCGAATTGATGATCACCAGGGCGTTGCTTTGCATCAGCAGGCCGCCGACACCCCCGGCGTTGTTGCCGAGGTTGATGGTCGTCGTCGCGAGCGCCGCATTCGATACGGTGACCGTGCCGACACCCGCGCCTTGTGTCCCACTGCCGTTGAGGCCAATGTCGAGCGTGCCCTCGACGCCGAGGAAGCCCCCGTCCAGCACCTGCAACGTCCCGGTGGAGCCGGTTAACGAACCAAGCGTGAAGTTGAAAGGCGTCGTTACCAGGGCGTTGGAGAGGGTGACGCTGCCACCGCGCTCGACCTGGAACGGCCCGGATAAATTGAGGTTTCCAGCCAAATCGTTGAACGCGCCGCCGTTGGTCAGCATGAGGCCGCCCGCTTGCAAAAAGCCGCCATTGAGTGTGAGGGAACCGCCGTGCGCGACGTCAAGATAAGCGGTGCCAAGGAGATTGGTGACAAAGAGACTTGCGCCCCCCTCAACGGTGACCAGGCAGTTGGCGGAGGTCGCGCTGCCTATGACCAAATTGGAAACGGAGGCCCAGCCCGAGATGAAATCGAAGAGGCTGCCTGTCCCATCGAGCTTCATGACGCCGTCCACCTGGATGGCCGAACTGCTGACCTGCAGCGTGCCTCCGTCCGTCAGGTCGAATTCGTGCTCGACCAGGAACGGGAGCAGCAAGCCGGCTCCGTCGATAAGCAGGCTGTTATTATTCCCGCTTACCGTCAGATTCGAGACGATCATGGTCGTTGGGAAAGCGAGCGTGGTGCTGTCAATTAAGACGCTCTTGACTCCGGCGTTTGTGATGAAGATGGATTGAGAGAGGCTTGGCAGGCCGCCCAACCAATTGAAGCCGTCCTGCCAATGGCCTGACCCGGAACTGAGCCAGGAATTAGTCTGAGCACGGAGGGGCTGAGCCAGCACCAGGAACGCCATCAGAAGAAGCGCGGGTTTCGCTGAGCCAACGACGCAGGTCCTCATAGGCCGGCGCTCGCTCCTAAGCCGGTATGGCAGGCGAGACTTGTTCCGCGCCAGAACATAGGCTGATAGGAATTTGGTTTTTGCTCACCACACGTACTGGGCGCTCCGCAGGGTGGAAAAATTGGTTTTGCCCTCAGCGAACATATGTGGACCTTATTCCATGATTGGCACCATTGTCACCGGTTTGGCTGTCGCTCAAATGGGGTATATAGCCCAGTCGTAAGAGACGGCACTCTGGTCATCGGCGACCAGAGCGCGGAGGTTGAAATCTAGGTATTCGCCGCGAACCGCGGTGGGACCGGCTCGGCGCGGGTCGACAATTCTCCCCCGTCATGGAAGCGCGCCGACAGGCGGAACTGGAAGAGGAGTTTAAACCGGTCTCTGCCGACTGGTGCATCGGCTCCGAACAATTTCGTGCGGACCTGCTCAAGTATATCGAGGAGCAGCGTGGCAAATGGCACTACGGCTCGGAGTTGTGGGAATCAGCGCAGGCAAAAGCGGAGCATCTCGTAGCTGAAGCCCTCCACAACCACGGCCTTCCCGAAGCACAATTGGGCCGCTGGCGCAAAAGGCATCCCTTTAAGATTAAGCTGGCGCTGCAGCTGCGTGCGGAAACGACTGTAACGCTGGATTGGATCGCCTGTCGGCTCAAGATGGGCACGCGCGGCCACCTGGCCCACTTGCTTCACCTACACGACACCAGACCAACTTGCCCTGACGATATGACATTATCTTTGACTGACACCGTTTTGGGAGACATGAGCGATTTGTATCCGTACATATGCCGCCTCCTGGCCGAGGCACTGCGGCGAAGGGGTCACAGCCGACGGAATGGCTGACTACACATGGCTCCGCCCCGAAATCGAAGCTGAAATCAAATTCGCGGAGTCGGGGGGGCTGATGCGGGCATGCCGAATTCGTGCAGTTGCGTGAGATGTGAGCACGGCAATGTTGGGTGAGCTTTCCCGGGAGACGACGACGGCTGATGGTCCGTTGCAGCAAACTGAACCGGCTGTGGCCGGTCCAGGGGAGCGAAAACTTGGGCCGGGGTGCGGACAAGGTCGGGCACCTAGAATTCGCGCCCATCAAAATCAAGCCAGTTGTGGGGGTCGTTCTGATCGGGAATGGCCCCAATCAGGGGCGGTGCTTCTTGATGAGAAGAGGCCTGCTCGGGCTTACGACCCGTCGCGCATCCTGCCAGTAGAACCACGGCTACCACATAAACAGTGCCTCTAAACCACGACTTGATTTTCATAATTTTGATTTTGTTTAGTTGCCCAACGCAGCACCTACGCCGGGCTTGGCTGCCGGTGAAAGTCCGTTGCGACACAGCATCATTCCACTTTGCTTTCTTTTTCTTGCGGCTCGTTCAACAATCGGTCAACGGTTGCGTTCAGGATCATCTCGGTATTTGTACCGCCGAAGCCCTTCGTCATGAGTTGGATCGCACCCTTCGGGTCTAGGACGTAAACAGTGGGCCATCCCGTGATATTCCAACTGGTGGGGATCTTACCGTCAGTACCATTTGTGCCGCACCAGAACGACGGCCAGGTGAGCTTCTCCCTCTCAACGGCGGCCGCGGCGTCAGCCCGGCTTACATCGGAATTCACGCCGACCAACGCAAACGGTCTTCCAGCCATGCGCTCGGCCAGTTTTTGCTCGAACGGGAGCATCCCCATGCAGGGGCCGCACCACGAGCCCCAAAAGCTCAGCAGAACGACTTTGCCCCGGTAATCGCTCAATTTCATCTTCCTGCCGTCGAGATCCTCGCCATCAATCTGCGGTGCCACTTTGCCCCTCCAAAGGTGCTGTACCTCGTACAGCTCCTCGGTGGCCCTCTGCCCAAGCAGCAAACCTGCTTTCCCAATAGCTGGACAGTTCGAATAGGAAAGGAGCACGCTCTCGTACAAGCGCTCGGCGTCACCAAGGACCATCAACATATTGCCTTTCTTCGCCTCCTCAACACCGTATTTCTGGGATTCGGCCGGGAGAAATTCAGGCGTGGTCTCCAGCCATGACAGTAACTCGGCCTTGCGCTTAGTGAGTTTGGCCAGGGCGTAGGTGGCATATGCGCGGACGTTGTGATCCGGATTCTTTGAAATAACTTCTTCCAGAAACGTTACACTGGGCTGGTGGCGGAAGTCCCAGTTGCTCGCCAGGCCCCAGCAAACCGGACCGGCGGCTGGATTGGTTGCGTAATGATGCGCAGCCAAGAGCTCGACCGCCTGCAGGCCATAGGGCCGAAGCCGCTGTGACCCTCCCTGCACCTGCCGGTTGGTAACGACCCACACCAGGGAGTCAATCGTGGTAGAAGAAACAGGGCCTAGGCTGGCCAATTGCATGACGGCTGGGACATTCGTCGCGTTGAGCGTGGTATATTTGTGCCAACGGCTCTGGTTTTCGGATTTATCCGCCTTCAGAGTGCTCAGGTATGCTCTTTCCGCATCGTCGACTTCCTTCGTCAAAT
>CAZUVM010000130.1:0-4375 GCA_964623885.1 uncultured Verrucomicrobiota bacterium | reverse complement strand
CCAGTGTTCGATTCCCTGAAATTGGGCCCGCCGCTTTCAGTGCGTTCCGAAGGCACTGCGCCCAATGAATGGAACTGGGCCATGGATTCGCATATCGAGTACACCTTTGCCGGTACGCCGTATACAGCCGACCAGACGATTAAGGTCAGCTGGTACGACGGTGAGAGCAAACCGTCGGCGGAAATTCTTGCCCTCCTGGAAGGCGATGAGCGGCCGAACACGGGTTCGATTTTTGTCGGCACCCAGGGGACGTTAGTGCTGCCGCATTGGGCGCGTCCATTACTTTATCCCGATAGGAAGTTCAAAGATCTTCAATTTCCTGCAGTCGCTTCGGGAGACCACTGGGGCGAATTTATAGAAGCTTGTCTGGGCCGGGCGGAAACTGCGGCCCGATTCAGCTATGCCGGGCAGCTCACCGAGGCTGTCTTAATGGGCGGAATCGCTTCTCGGTTCCCGAAAACCACCTTACATTGGAACGCTGGCCGGCTTGAGTTCGATTCGCAGGCAGCCAATCGGTTTATTCGTCGAAATTACCGCCAGGGTTGGACGGTTCGCGGGCTGTCCTGGTCGATGTAGCGCATCTCTGGTCGTTCAAGAGAAGCCTCTGCGCGCAGGAGTAGCGGCTCCTATTCATTCGATTGTGACCCAACCGTAACCGGGTTGTCACAATCACAGCATTGTCCCATTTCACGGCTCATGTTATGCAAAGAACGCGTGAGACCCAAAATCCTTGTAGTGGATGATGAGCCCGAGGCGGTCGAGCTGATTGAGTTCAACCTCAAGCCGGCCGGATTCGATGTTCTCACCGCCGCGGATGGCGCCGAGGCCTTAAAGAAAGCCCGCTCAGGCTCCCCAAGCCTGATTGTACTCGACCTGATGCTGCCGGAAGTGGACGGCTTGGAGGTCTGCAAAATGTTGCGGCGCGATCCGGCCACCGCCGCGATTCCCATTGTCATGGTCACCGCCAAAGCGGCCGAACTCGACCGCATTCTGGGCCTGGAATTGGGGGCAGACGATTACATCACCAAGCCATTCAGCCCACGGGAACTGGTCCTGCGGGTCAAGAAAATACTCGAACGGGGCCGCGCCGAAGGAACCGAGGCCGATATCTACAAAGTCGGTGACCTGCTCATCGACACACCGCGGCACCTGGTGAGCTGGCGCAAGAAAAAGATCGATCTGACTGCGACGGAATTCAAACTGCTCGCGCTCCTGGCCCAGCGGCGAGGCCGCGTGCAATCCCGCGAACAACTCCTGCGGGATGTCTGGGAGTACAACAGTCTGATTGACACCCGCACCGTCGATACCCACATGCGCCGCTTGCGCGAGAAGCTCGGGCCGGCCGGAAAACTTCTCGATACGGTGCGCGGTGTGGGCTACCGTTTTGTCGACGCCTAGCCCGAACCGGCTGGCGCAGTATTCATGCTCTGGCCACTTCTGACCATCGTCGCCTTTGCTGCACTGTTGCTGGTGCACCTGCGCTGGCGCGCCAGATATCAGGCCCTGGAGGTGAGCGCACACCGTGACACGGAACAGCTCAAGCACACTCACCAGCAAGAGGCCGCGCACGCTCAGAACCGCCAAGAAGCGCTATTTGACAGCATGGCCGAAGGGCTTCTGCTTCTCGATGTCGACGGCCGCTTTCAGCTGGCCAATCGGGCTTTCCAGAATCTGTTTGGAGTCGCCGGACACGTTCGTTCCCGAACGATCATGGAAGCGCTGCGCCTGCACGAGTTGGCAGAGTTGGTGGATTCGCTTGGTCAGCAGAAACACGTCATGGAGCATGAGTTAAAATTATCCCGACCGAACGAGCGCTGGCTGCAGGTCAATGGGGCGGCGCTGTTCAACGGCGGCGGACACCGTCAGGGCACGGTCCTTGTTTTTCACGATTTGACGCGGCTGAAGCAACTCGAGCGCACACGCCAGGAATTTGTGGCCAATGTCAGCCACGAGCTGCGCACGCCTCTCTCGCTTATCAAAGGCTACGCCGAGACCCTTCTGGATGGGGCACGTGAAAATCCGGAGGTGGCCACCAAATTCCTGCAGACCATTGATCGCAACGCCGAGAGGCTGAAGCTCTTGATCGAAGATTTACTCACCATTTCGGAATTGGAATCCGGCCGGGTGCAGCTCAACTTGCAATCGGTGGAGCTGCGCGCTTTAGTCGAAAAGGTCATGGGTGACTTTAAAGCAAAGACTGATGGGAAAAAGATGCTGATGACCAACGGTGCCGGGCCGGAGTTGCGCGTCCGCGCCGATCCGGACCGGCTGGAACAGGTTTTGGGTAATCTCATTGACAATGCCATCAAATACGGCCGCAGCGAAGGGAGTATAGCCGTGCAGGCACGCTCACTGGATGAGGGACAGGTGGAAGTGGCTGTGCTGGATGATGGCCCGGGGATTCCGCGCGAATCGCTGGAGCGCGTATTCGAAAGATTCTATCGCGTCGATAAAGCGCGGTCACGGGAACAGGGCGGCACTGGATTGGGTCTTTCCATTGTTAAGCATATCGTCCAAAGCCACGGCGGAAAGGTTTGGGCCACCAGCGAGCTGGGTCACGGAGCCAGCTTCTTTTTCACTTTGCCTCAGGACTCGGGAGCGGTGCAACAGCCGCTTCTGTGAATAGGGCTCTAGGCAGTTGCGGCTAGCGCGGGGTGGTTGGAGCCGCGTTCGTTTCGAATTCATTAGTGCCGGACCCGGATGGAGAAGCTTGTTGCACAGGGCTAAATGACCCGCCCCCTCCCGAGGCTGCACTTGCGCCGCCACCAAATTGAGTCGAGCCGCCCACCGCGGGGGCGCCATTTTGATCTATCCCGGCACGGACCTGCAGTTGGTCGATCACCTGTACCACGCCGGGCGTGCTCTGGACGGCGGCTTCGAGCGCTTGCCGTTCATCAACGGAGCTCACAAAACCAACGAGAGTGACAACACCGTTCTGCGCGAGAATATGCACCGACTCCGAAACCCCGCCTTGCATTTGATCCTGCTGGTGCATGTGCCGCCGTACTTGGCCAAGCAAGCGTTGGTCTGCCGGCGTGAATCCACGATCCTGGCCAAAACCACCATGGCTAAACAAACCCGGAACCACATTCAAGTTGTTAACAACGCTGACGACTCCTGGAGTCTGCTGGGCCAGAGCGACAAATTCCTGTGCTTCCTCCGGCGAAGGTACCGCGCCCGAAATCGTCACCACGCCATTTTGCGCGCTTAGGCGAATCATCCGCCCATCTCGACGCTCCGGTGCGAGCCGCGCGCGGACGCGCAAGAGCAATGCTGCGTCCTGCGGCGTGCGGGCGATGTCACCCCTGAACCCATTAGTTCCCGGAGACTGGATTACATTGTAGGGATTGGTGCTGGAGCTGTTCGTGAAGATGCCGAATCGATTACTGAACCCACCGAAGCCATTCGTATGGCGGAAGTCATCACGATCTAGATCGTTGGTATGTCCAAAGCGCCAATCGTCGCGGTCTGACTCGTTAGTCCCGTGTTGCCAATCGTCACGATCAAAGCCATTGGTGCGGAAGCGCCAGTCGTCGCGGTCAAAATCATTCGTGGCCGGGAATGGCGTGTTGGTTCCGGGGAACTGCGAATTAACAATCGAGTTGGTCGCCTGAAATTGCGAAGTAACGGCGTTGGTACTCAGCAGTTGTTGATTGGCAATAGCCAGAGGATTGGTGCCTGCGGCGACTCGTGGAACGAATCCGTTCGTTAGCACAATCATAGGACCTGACTGCTGACCCGGCGCTGCGGGCGCACCGGGACGCGGAGCAATGGGTGTCTGGCCACCTGGCGGGACCGATTGAACAGGTCTGCCTTGCGGGGGCACCGGCCGTGCCTGGACTGGTGCAGCGGGAGCAGGTGCGCTATTCTGCGCGTTAATGCTCAATACCGTAGAGATACTTGCTAACGAAAATACAATCCGGAGCTTCATTTTACCTCCTAACCTGAATTTTCCTCCGAGCTAATGTACTTCCGCATGTGAGCGCATTGCATGGGGTCAACTCCCCGGATACCCCGGGACAGAGAATTGACGTTGGTGGGCTGGGAAATCCGTTTTGAGAGCACGGGGAGGATGCCGCGGCACTCGCAGGCCGAAGGCCTACCCTACACGTAGCGGCGGCCGTCCCGGCTGCCCAGTAACGCGGCATCTTGCCGCACCAATCGGAAATTTGGTCTCGATAACAAACCCAAAGCGGCGTGGACGCCGCTTCACTGGCAGGCCAGAGGCTCTACCCTACACGTAGCGGCAGCCGTCCCGCCTACCGTACGATTTCACGCCAAATGCTACGGCTGAGCGGGCGACAGCACGCTTACGATGAGTTCGGAATGCGTTTGAGGCGAATGATAAACGCGCTGAGTGGCTTTCTGGAAGTCT
>CAZUVM010000129.1:0-9130 GCA_964623885.1 uncultured Verrucomicrobiota bacterium | reverse complement strand
TGCATACGCTTAAAAGCATGAACGCGCCCTTTGCCAGTGGATCGAACCCGCCGGATGCCATGGTTGTCATCCCCTGCAGCATGGGAACACTTGGTCGGATCGCCCACGGCTATAGCGAGGACGTCCTGCTTCGCGCAGCAGATGTCGTGCTGAAAGAAAAACGCAAGCTGATCCTGGTCCCGCGCGAAGCCCCGCTCAACCTCGTGCACATTCGGAACATGGAACTGTTGCTCCTCGCCGGCGCCATTATCCTGCCTGCGAACCCTTCGTTTTATACCCATCCTAAGACCATTGACGACGTGCTGGACACTGTGGTCGGCAGGGTACTGGATCATCTTGGGGTGCAACACGGGCTCACCGGCCGGTGGGGCGAAGAAAAGGAGTGATGACAGTCCAAACGGTCCATCCTCCATTCTCTCCCGTTCGCTGGATTGCCACCTGGGCCTCCTTCGTAAAATTCTCTCATACCGTTTTCGCCCTCCCTTTCGCGCTCGCTGCCATGGCCGTTGCCGCGCGCGATCACCGTGGATGGCCGGGTTGGCGCGCTTTTGGCCTGATCCTCACCGCCATGGTATGCGCGCGCACTTGCGCCATGGCGTTTAACCGCATCGTCGATCGTAAATTCGACGCGCTCAATCCCCGCACCGCCGAGCGGCACTTGCCCCGCGGCCGAGTAACCCTGACGGGCGCGGTGCTGTTATGCCTCGCAGCCGCTGCCGGTCTGGTTATGGCCAGTTTTTTTCTCAATCCGCTCTGCTTCTATCTGTCGCCCGTCGCGCTGCTGGTGATTTGCTTCTATTCCCTAACCAAACGTTTTACGGATTACACGCATGTTTATCTTGGGCTGGCACTGGCGCTCGCACCCATCGGGGCCTGGCTGGCGGTCAAAGGAACGCGCATCTCGCCGCTGGAAATGGCTCAGATGGGAGTGTTGGCGATCGCGGTCGTGCTGTGGTTGGTAGGCTTTGACATTATTTACGCCCTGCAGGATTACGAATTCGATCGAACTCATGGATTGCACTCGCTGGTCGTCGGCTGGGGTCAAAAAAATGCGCTGCAAGCCTCGTTCCTCGCACACATGTTAATGTGCGGGCTGCTGCTGTTATTTGGCATACTGTGCCGATTCTGGATAGCATACATAGTAGGCTGGTTCATCATTGTGGCTTGCCTGGTGCTCGAACACTGGATCGCCCGGCGCCGTAGCCTGATGTGGATTAACGTGGCGTTCTTTCGCCTCAACGCAGTCGTCAGCACTGTTTTCCTCGTCGTGACCCTGGCTGAAGTCGTGTTCCAGGGCGGGTTCCGGCTCCGACAATGAACTCCTGATCTCAATCCCATGTGAGCCCGACGAATCGACCAGCCGACGCCGCACCTGAGGCTCACCGGTTCAACACCACGCATTGGAGCGTGGTGTTGCAGGCGGGAAAGGACCAATCGAACCAAACAAACGAAGCGCTCGAGCGACTCTGCCGCACGTATTGGCCCCCCTTGTACGCGTTCATTCGCCGCCGCGGTCATGGTGAGGAGGACGCGCGTGATTTGACCCAGGAGTTCTTCCTCTCGTTGCTTGAGCGCCGAGATTTCGGCACGGTCCATCCTGGCAAAGGCAAATTCCGCACGTTCCTGCTGTCTGCCCTGAGCCACTTCCTTTCCAACCAACGGGACCGCGCCCAGGCGATAAAACGCGGCGGGGGACGCACCATCGTGTCGCTTGAGGAACTCAACGCGGAAAGGGAACGGTTTCAACCAGCCTCGGACGTCGCGCCGGACAAGTCTTTCGATCTTCGCTGGGCAACCACGGTTTTGGAGCATGCGCTGGCACAGCTCGAACAGGAGATGGCCAACGCCGGCAAGGCTGCCCAGTTCAGCGAACTAAAGCCGTACCTTACTGATGATCCGGATGAGGGCGATTACGGTGCGGCGGCCGCAAAACTGAACGCCTCGCGCCAAAGCGTGGCGGTGCTGGTTCACCGACTCCGCCGCCGCTATCGGGAATTGGTCCGAGCCGAAGTCGCCGAGACCGTCATCAGCCCACTCGACCTCGAAGAGGAAATACGGCACTTGTTCCAGGCGCTGGCCGGCTAATCATTGTAATCGGAGGCTGGATTCTCTTCTTACCAAGTGACAGCAACGAACCATTAATGAGCTCCGACCGGACCTGCCCCAACTGCGGCACGCGCCTGTCCCACACGGAACTGGGCGGCTTATGCCGCAAGTGCCTGGGCCGGCTCGCATTCGGCGATGGCGTCGCGGCCACCATTGGCGACGATGACTCGGAGTTCGCGGGACGTACGCGTTTCGGCGACTATGAATTGATTGAAGAGGTCGCCCGCGGCGGCATGGGGGTGGTCTACAAAGCGAGGCAATTGAGTCTCGATCGCATTGTGGCGGTCAAAATGATCCTGCACGGACCGTTTTCGAGCGCGGAGTTTGTGCACCGCTTCCGAACCGAAGCTCGCGCGGCAGCCGCCTTGCACCACCCCAATATCGTCACGATCTACGACGTCGGCCAACACGACGGCCAGCACTATTATTCGATGGAATTCATCGAAGGGAAAAACCTGGGTGATGTTGTTCGCGAGAACCCATTGCCCCCGCGGCGCGCCGCCGGTTACGTCAAATCCATGGCGGAGGCCATGCATTACGCTCACGAATGCGGCGTGCTGCATCGCGACCTGAAGCCATCCAACGTGCTGCTGGATGCCTTCGATCAGCCGCGCATCACCGACTTCGGGCTGGCCAAACTGCTCACCCGTGACTTGCAATTGACGACCACCGGCCAGGCGCTGGGCTCGCCCAATCACATGCCGCCCGAACAAGCCGCCGGCAAACATACCATCGGCCCGCAAGGGGATATTTACGCGCTCGGAGCGATCCTGTATCACCTTGTCGTTGGCCGGCCGCCATTCCAGGGTCAGACCATTCAGGAGGTCCTGTTGCAAGCCCAGAACGCCGAGCCAATCCCCCCGCGCCGACTGAATCCAGCGGTGGCCGCCGATTTGGAAACCATTTGTTTGAAATGCCTCCAAAAGGAACCCGCCCGCCGATACCGCTCAGCGCGTGAATTGGCGGATGATCTCAGACATTTTCTGGCCGACGAACCAATCCACGCCCGCCCTGTCGGCCGCATCGAAAAGTTCACGCTCTGGTGTCGTCGGCGTCCCGTGCTGGCAGCGCTCTCCGCGGGATTGCTCGCCGCCATTTTGCTCGGCCTTGCCGGAGTTCTCTGGCAATGGCGACGGGCCGAGCAGCATGCCCAGGCGGAATCACAGCTCCGCCGCCTGGCTGAAAAATCAGCTGAAACGGTTAAGCTCAATCTCTATGCCGCCGACATTAACCTTGCCTCCGAAGCAATCCAGGACGGCGATTACGGCCTGGCCCGACGCACCCTGGCCGCGCTCAAACCGAATCAAGGTGAAACCGATCTCCGGGGTTTCGAGTGGCGTTACCTCTGGAACATTTGCCGTGGCGATCAACTTGCCACACTTTCCGGTCACGAGTGGATTGTGACCTGCGCAGCTTTCTCGCCGGATGGCAAATGGCTGGCCAGCGGCAGCGCGGATCAAACGGTGAAGATTTGGAACGTGAATACGCTTGAAAACGTAACCACCCTCTCGGCAGCCACTGGCTCAGTCAGATCGGTAGTCTTCTCGCCGGATGGTCATTTCCTTGTCACATCCGGACGCGGGGGAACGCGCCTGTGGAACACGGCCAACTGGCAGTGCCTAACAAATTTTCCGGGACAGATTGCGGCGCTCAACAAAGACGGTGAGTTGGCGGTCGGCGAATCGAGTCCGTTCGACTGGCGCGCGACCAGCGGTGAAATCAGTTTGTGGAACCCGCTAACCCGGGCGCACTTGAGGACCTTGTCCAAACCGGGGCACGCCCTGGCTTTTTCCCCTGATGGCAACACCCTCGCAGTAGCTTCCAATCCCTCCGGCATCGATCTTTGGAACGTTGACTCAGGCGAATGTGTGCGGCAGTTGGCTACGTCCCGTTCGGTCTGGACGATTGCCTTTGCGCCCGACGGCAAACACCTGGCAGCAACGACTGCTTCGCGCGAGGCCCAAGTCTGGGATTTGGGGGATGCAGACTCTCCCCGCGCTCTTACCGGCCATTCGCTGACGGTTTGGTCGGCCACGTATTCACCCGATGGAAGCACGATTGCAACCACAAGCTCCGATCAAACCGTGCGGTTATGGGATTCGCGCACGCTAGCCTTAAAAGGCATTCTGCATGGCCACAATCATGAAGTCTGGTGCGCCACGTTCAGCCCAGATAACCGGCGCATTGCTACTGGAGGCAAAGACCAGAAGATTATGCTCTGGTCCGGACAATCGCCGGCGCGACGCGATGAGTTTCCGCACCGAAACGGGCTCCGACCTTTCTTTTCCCCCGACGGAACTGTGCTGGTGACACTAGGGGCAGCGGGCGGTCCTTCTACCGCATGGGATCTGGCCACCCGTGCAGCCGTGGGCCGCATCCCCGGCCGGCCCGCCATTGGCCTTTCGTCCGACGGACGGCAAGTGGTTCGCTGGAGTGACGACAGTACAAGCCTGGAACGCTCCGCCCCTGGCGATGCCCGAACGATCCGCATTCCCGTCGAGAATGCCCTCGGTTGCGCCAGCCCACTGCACCGTTTGGGTTTTTCGCCGGACTGGAAGATTTTCTATGCCATTGATGCGCTTGGTGTGGCCAGGTTCTGGGATGCGAATACCGGCGGGTTGCTGGGCTCAGTCCGCGGCCCCAAGCCGCCGATTCGCTCCAGCGCGTTATCGCCTGACTCCTCCCACTTTGCCCTCGGTGCCGGCAATGAACGCGTAATCCATTTGTATGAGCGTCAATCCAATCGCGAAATACAGCTACTGGGTCATCGTGATTCGGTAAGTGGCCTGGCTTTCTCATCCGACGGCAAGCTGCTTGCCAGCGGAAGCCTCGATGGAACCATCCGGTTGTGGGACCCAAACACCGGCCTGCCGGTGGCCGCGCTTCCCGGACATATGGAAGAAGCTTCTGGCGTGGCCTTTTCGCCGGACGGCCGCACCCTAGCGTCCGTGAATCTTCGCAATTCGATCAAGTTCTGGCACGTCCCAACCGGTCGCCAACTTCTTATCCTGGAATTCCCGCATGGCGGCGATTTCCTGGAATTCTCTAACGATGGCCGCTATCTCGCGGTGACTACCGATCAGAATTCGGTTCGTGTTTTTGAAGCGCCTCGCTTCCCTGATCCGACGGGCCGGTTATCGCCTGCTCAGTAGGCGGCCTGCAGGCCCATGCTTCGCGGATTCGCGGTCAGCCACGCGCGTGAACTGCATCGACCACCGCCGACACCGCGCTCTCCACGGAAATCCCAGTCAGGCACTGCAAGTCAATAGGGCACTCTCGAAGGAAGCAGGGAGAGCACGGGACGGCCGTCTGAAGCAACCGATGCTGTGGATCGCCCGGGAGTCCCGGCCTGGTCAATGCCGGTGAAGTACTTCCAAAAAATGCAATGACCGGCGTGCCGAGCGCCGCCGCGACGTGCATTGGCCCGGAATCATTGGTCAGCAAGACGCGGCACAGCTTGAGGGTGGCCATCAGTTGCCGTAATGAGGTTTGTCCCGTCAGATCGATAATCTGGCCGCCGGTTTCCCTGGCGATCTGAGCGCCAATCGATCGTTCCGTGTCACCGCCTAAGATCACCCAGATTGCCCCAGGCAATTGTTGCATCACCTTTTGCGCCGTAGCAGCGAACCTGTCAGCAGGCCAGCATTTAGCGGGACCATACGCAGCCGAGGGGTTGAGACCGAGCCAGAGGGAAGCCGGTGATGATACTCCGGCCAGATTGACCAATCTTTTCGAGGCCGCGTCGATTTCATTCGGATCGACCGCGAGTTGCGGTGCCACGGGCGTGGGATTGGCACCAACCGCAGCGGCCAGATGGAGGTATTCATGCACGTGATGGGAGCGATCGTTAATGGGTCCCATCGGATGTGTCCTGGCGGATTGTTGCCGGACAAGCTGCCGGACTTGCGTCGTCGAGAGTTTGACCATCCGGCGATGGTCGGGCCGGCTCGGGACCTTTTGCGTGAGCAGCCAGTTGCGCCACGGTCGGGCGTAACCGACACGGCGGGGGATGTCCGCCAGCCAAACCTCGAATGCCGAACGGGGCGAATTCGGGAGCACCAAGGCAAGATCAAAAGGCGGCGCGGAGGACGGTGTCGCTTTGTGCGGCTGGTTGGCCGCTTTGATCCTGTTAGCCACGCCCCAGGGTCTTGCGTCAGCGGCTATTGGGATGATTTCGTCAACGGTCTTCCATCCTTGCCACAATGGAGCAAGTTTCTCCGGCGTCGCAAGCGCGAGGTGGGCATTGGGAAAGCGTTCGCGCAGGCGCCGAAGTGCCGGCGTGGTCATGACGGCGTCGCCAAGCCAATTAACACCACGCACTAAAATCGCGCGCGGCTCTTCGATCTTCGAGTCCGAATTGGGAAGGGGCGAGTCCACACTCCCACTTACGATTCCGTTCCTGTCACAAACGTAGTTTCTCCTTCGGAGGCGGCGCTCTCGGTGGCGTGTGCTTCAGGTCTTGAGCCTTGGCCTCGGGCCTGGGGACCACGGACATCGTAGGCTTTCCATCGGTTATGCACCCAAAACCAGTTCGCCGGATCACGTTGAACCGCCACCTCGAATGCGCGGTTTACATCGAGCATGATCGCCGCGGTCGAACGCGGCTCGCCGTTCTCGCGCGTCGGGATTTCCGCTCCGGCTTCAATGCGCCACTTTGCCAACCCGACCCGATAACAAATGCCGGTGTAGAGCGCGCACTGGTAACGCAGCGCGAATACCGCCGGCGCCGAAGAAGTCGAGCAGGTGCGGCCCAGGAAGGGGAGCCGAAGGCCATGTGTCCCCGCGTGCTGGTCGGCCAAAAAGCCCAAAATGACTGAAGGCTGGTGCATGTACTCCTTCAGTGCCGCGCCGTCGAATCGACGCTCGAAGAAGCGACAACCTGATTTTTCGCGCATCGATTGCAGCAATCGATCGAGGGATGGCTGGCGTAATCCGCGATAAGTCGTGGCGCACTGATAGGCAGGAGCGAACTGGCCGAACCGCGCGTAGAGCTCAAAATTGCCGAAGTGGCCGATGGCAACGACCAGCTTAGGCGCCTGACCGGGCCGGGTCTTCAGCGCTGGTGCCACGAACTCTACGTGAGGCCGCAGGTCCTCCCAGCTCATCGATGCCGTTTTGACCGCGCAAGCGAAGTTCTCTCCGATCCGTCGGAAATTCTCGCGCGCGAGAGTTCGAATTTCCGCGTTCGATTTTTCCCCGCCCAACCACGCCGCCAGGTTGCGGCAGGCAACTCGGCGATGCCGCTTATCCAGCCAGTACGTCAACCCACCACCCCACCGCCCCAGGCGCGCCACCCAGGTCAGCGGCAAGGCTTGTAGCAGCCTGACCACGCCGCGAGCCAGAAGATAGAGGAGCAGGTCCATTTGCCGGGTTATCGGAAACAAATCTTGCGCACGCAATCCTGAAAATCGTTCGCGCCACTCAGGATCTTGATTTCGACGCGCATGAAGTAAATCGGCAAATCGCGACGGTCCACTTTGGGGAAGCGTACTGCGTCCTTCTGGGTCGTAATAATCGCTTCTGCTTGTTTCTTTTTGCTGCGGTTGATCACGTTGATGACTTCTTGCTGGGTAAACCGGTGGTGATCGGCGAACTTGCGTGAGTAAACGAGGGTCCCGCCAAGGCCAATCAGGCTGTGCTCAAACGACTCCGGTTGGGCAATGCCGCTCAATGCCGCCACGTTACGCCCTTTTAGAAAATCGAGTCCGAGCTGCTGGCCGGTGAACACGTCTTCGAGGTAAAGCGGGTGATGAATGCACTCGATAATGCCTGCGCTGGGATTGACCTCGGCGATGCGGCGCCGCAGCTCAGCGGTCTTGCCGTCGCTTTTCGTAATAAAAATGGTACTGGCGCGGGCCAGATGCGAGGGCGGTTCGCGTAATGTGCCGCGCGGCAGTAGCCGTTCATTGCCAAACGGCTGTTGTCGATCGACTAAAACAATGTCCTGCCGCCTGCCGGCGAGCTTCCAATATTGAAAACCATCATCCAGCAGCAAGGTATCGCACCCGAACTTCTCAATGGCATAGCGGCCGCTCTTGACGCGGTCCTTGTCGACCAGCACCACGACATCTTTTAGATTTGAGGCGAGCATGTAGGGTTCATCCCCTGCCATCTCGGAATCCAGCAGAAGGGAGCGGCCATCCGAAACCACTCGAGGAGGCGTGGTGTCGTCGCGGAAAAAAATCTTGTTGAAAAACCATTCGTGGAATGGCTTTGGCTTGGACCGGTAACCACGCGAGAGAATGGCGACATTCCGTCCCTGGTCGCGCAATTCGCGGGCGAACTTCTCGACGACCGGAGTTTTGCCGGTGCCGCCTACAGTGAGATTGCCGATAGCGATGACCTGTACACCCAGTGTGGAATCGCGAAGAATGCGGAAGTCGTAAAGAAACCGACGGGCCTTCACCGCCACTTGAAACAGCTTCGACCCGCCGTAGAGAAAGCTGCGCATCAGCGCGGCGCGTGTGCCACGCCGCTCTTCGAGGATCACCTCCAGGACGAAGGTCTCAAAATTCTCCAGCCAGGTCCGAAGCTGTTGCCGCATCTCCATCCAGTTTGCCAATTGGTTCTCATGAGGGCAAGCCACGCCATGGAAACAGGAGGAACGATACAAAGTGAGAGGGCTCAGTTATGAATCTGAGAGTGCCGGGGCCAAGCAGGCCTGATTCAGCTAGAACCCATCTCATAAATAGGGAACGGGTGCGTTGCCTGGGATTTGGGCCTGGGGCAAGGCGCGAGGAGGGAGCATATCCGCAGGGATCTGTAACCGACGAGCAACGCAGCCCCAGGCCCAAAGAACGGCAACCCGCAGGGCTGTGCTCTGGCGGGCGGCTGGCGTTGTTGCTCCTCGGTCACAGAGCGCACGGCTATGCTCCCTCGTCGCGCCTAGCCAGCCGCCCGCCAGAGCACAGCGCACCCATTCCCTATTTATGAGATGGGTTCTAAGCAGGTCACCCCCTCTGAGGGTTTCAGCCCACGCGCTAAACGGAAGCTGGTCCAGCGCCAAAAACTTGTGGGTAATGAC
>CAZUVM010000128.1:0-39642 GCA_964623885.1 uncultured Verrucomicrobiota bacterium | reverse complement strand
GACCATCGATCCGTTATAGGTCAGCGCGTTGGCGAGGCCCCAGTTTTCCAGGAATCGGGGAAAGTTTTCCATGCCGCCGCTGTAGTTTCCGTTGGCGGTCTCGACCGCGCCGGCCAGAATGGCCGCGTTGACGGTGGTGGGAGCGGCTACGCGCGAGGACAGTGACGCCAGGCTGTTCGTATCCCTCCAATTGACTGAAAGGATGGTGACGGCGTCGCCGACCAGCGAGGCTGGAAGGGTTGTCACGGTATTTGACGTGCCCAGGTTGGAGGAGTTGGTCTGGTTATAATTGCCCAGGACATAGATCGGACTGCCGCTGGCCACGGTGAGGCCCAATGGCGGAAGCACCGCCCCGTTGCGCACGCGCACCGCTCTGAGCTTTCCGGATACGACGGTTCGGCGGTCATTCACGTAAACGGAGTTGACGTCGCGGTTGCCGAGGACCACGCGCACATCGGTATTGGTGGCGCTCCATGCCTTAAGGGCGCCGATGTCCAGATCCACAGGCTGGACCGTCTTGCTTTCGCGCCAGTCATAAAACGAGTTCGTCAGAGTCACGAATCTGTTGAATTCAGCCGAAGGAACCACCGTAACAAAATTATTGAATTCGCCACTGGTCACGGTGACACCGGTGTCGGACACGGTGACCATCATATCCACCTCGTTAAAGTACCGTAAGTAGCCCATGGGCGAGGTTGGACTTTCCCCGGCCGGAGGCGGCTCGATAATTTCGCGGATTGCCTGGGGCGTATTGGCGGTGCCAATGGGCAATATCAAAGAAGGCGCGAAGGGGGTCTTGCTGCTCTGGTACACGACAGAGCCGACGGGTGGTGTCCGGTTGTCCGCTGGATCACGTTGGAACAGGATGTTACCTACAGCCGTGACTGCGGATTGAAAGGTCAGGGCGTTGTCGGGCTCAACATAAAGCATGGCGTTGGAATGCACGCGGCCGGTCACCGCGAACGGCTGGCCGCAACTGATTTCCATGTCGCCGGAAGAGTACAACGCAAACTGAAAGATCGGGATGCGCGCCAGGTTCACCTCTTCCATCACCCCGGCGACGACATCCTGCAGCTTGTTCAATTGACGGGCGTCGGAAACAAGGTCGTAAGTCGAGACGTAACCGCGCAGGCCGGCATAGGGCCCGCTCAACACGACGTAGTTGCTGGCAATGCCGCGGCCGATGAAGGTTTGCCCAATCCCGCCCTGCGCATTGTTGAATTCCCAGTCGGCCCAATAGCCTGAATCGGCGGCGGTGGGACAAGTGGCGCGGTATTGGCTCAGGTTGTTCACCACCAGCGCTTCGCCGCCGGCAAGGAAGTCCTGGTTCATCCGGGTGAGAATCTTCTCGATCGCCGACTCTCCCGCCGCCACCGCCGTGGCATAGCGATTTGAGCGGTCGTTCAATCGGGTGTTGGTGGCGGACCAGGTCATCGCGCCCGCCAGCACCAGGAGGGCGATGCCGCTCATCACCAGCGTCATCAGCAACGCGCTGCCGGCGTGTTTTCGAATGCCATTCTGTGTCGACGATTTCATAGACTCCAAACCGGCTTAACGCGGTGTCACTGATGTTTCGAGTTTGTAGTAGTCGGGCGGTACCCCGAAGCGAGTTGCCTGATAAAACTCGAGCTTCAAGTGCAGAACCGTGTTGTTTTGCGAATTGGTGAGGATGTTGCCCAGGTAATCCTGCGCTCGAAAAAGGTCGGTTGTGTTGGTGACCGATTGGGCAACGACCCTCATCGACCCCGGCACACTCGTAGCCCGCCGGAATGTCCGGTCGGGGCTGTAGGCGAAATACATGATGTAGTTGGTGATATTGGTGGTCGGGTAAACGATTAATGCCGGCCCGATTTGCGGAGTGCCCAGCCCCAAACCCGTGAACGTGTTGCTGGTGAACGTGCCGATCTGGAAACTGTCGCATGAATGAATCTCGTTCATCAGCACGCCAACGATTCTGCGAGCCTCGTCCGACGCATTCAGTTTGTTTTGTTCGATCTGGTACATTCGCAAGCCGAACAGGTTCGCCGACACTATGCCGCCGACCAAAAGGATGAAAACCGCCGCGCTCACCATGAGTTCGGTCAGGGTGAAAGCCAACTCACCCGGACGCGCGGCAGGAACGCCGTTCCCGGCGCCCCTCGATCGGCGGCGAATGAATGGTTTCATAGACTCAATCTGGTCCGCGCAACGTTTCCACCGTGTTGGTGAGCAATCTGGCGAATTTGCCGCTTTGAAATCGCCAGACGCAGTCCACGCGAACGCGACGCAATTGTGGATTAAGTGAGACCTGGGTGATGGTAGTATAATTCGTCCCGTAAGTACTGTTTGTGCCCTGCCCGGCCAGGTCGATAACGACCACCTTGGGCGGGAAGTTCGTGCCCTCCAGTTGATCCACCACCGGCCAGCCTGAGACGTTCCAGATCGCACCGTGGGTGTCCTCCAGGCGCTCCAGCGCCCTGGTATTGGCGGCCAACGAAAGGCCTGACTTTTCGGCCGCCGTCATTGAAGAAATGTAGCCGCCGACCAGGCCGAGGACCATCAGGCTGGATAAGGCCACTGCCACAACGACCTCCGCCAGAGTCATGCCCAGTGCTTGAGTTCGAGCGCCGGGGCAACGGAAAGTGAATGGGATCGCGCAGTTCATGTCAGGTCATAATGATTCCGCCGAAGAATCTGGCGAAGCTAGTTGCCAGGGGGTAGCAGTTCCATTCTCGCTGGATAACAGTCAGGACGTACCCATAAAGCACTCCGGCAAAGATCATCCCTGCCATGGCGCTGGCAACGACGACTTCGGCGATAGTAGAACCCGGGGAGGTCCTCCTGCCAAGACCGCACGGGCGACTTACAGTTCTCATACAACGAACCGCGTAATCAATAGTTTAGCAAACGCGATGCCAGTGCGATGTCCCTTCGCTCTTAGTGGTGTCGGTTTTGAGAAAACCTTAGTTTATCGTGCCGATTAGCGTCGGCAGTGCCCTTTTACTCACCCTCCCTGCCGTGGTCGATTAGACACTGACGCCCCGGACTTGGACAGTGCCCCCAAGCAGCCCTTTCACATTGAGAAACAGGTATGTCACAGCCCAATCTCAAGTGTAATCTGGCCTTAATCGTGCTGCTAGCAGTGTCGGATTGACGGGTTTTTAGCAGGGCCATAATGGATTCGCACCAGACAGCCTTTCGCATGATGAATTCGGCCGCTTCCGAGGCTTCACAGCCCCACGAGGACGGACGGCGGAAGATCCTGGTAGTCGACGATAACAAAATAATTTTAAGAACCCTAAAGGCGAAGCTGGAGGCCGGCGGCTACATGGTCTTGACGGCGGACGATGGCTCAACTGCGGTCAGCACAGTGCGTCGCGAGAAGCCGGATCTCGTAATCCTCGACATTTACTTTCCACCGGATGTCGGGCATGGCGGCGGCGTGCCATGGGACGGTTTCCTTATTCTGAATTGGTTGCGGCGTATGGAGGAGGCCGTGAACATCCCCGTAATCATCATTACCGGCCAGGGCTCGAGTGCCGACCGCGAGCGCTACCTGGCTGCGGGGGTGGCGGGCTTTTTCTACAAGCCGATCAATCCGGAGGAGTTGCTGACGGCGATCGAGGGAATCCTCGGCTCCGATGGCCGCCAAGCCATATAACCATGTCGCGATTTCTTCAGCTGCTCCAGAAAGAGAAAAAGGCTGCAGCGTCGGCAGCACGCCCGGCCAAGGAAAAAGAAGCCTTTCAAACCGATCCCGCGCCCGCACCAAATCAAAGCACCGTAGGTCGTAACCGGCGCATCCTGGTGGTGGACGACAATCAAACGGTATTAAAAGCGTTCGAGACGAAGCTCAAAGTCGACGGTTTTGCTGTCGTTACCAGCAGCAACAGCGCGACGGTCGCCAGCACCGTCGAGCAGAGCAAGGCCGAGCTAATCGTTCTGGACATCAATTTCCCTCCGACCGGCGGAATGCAGTGGACCGGCTTCACGGTAATGCAATGGCTGCGGCGTTTCCCTGAACTGGCGACGATACCAGTTATCCTCATCAGCGGCGAAGGCTCGTGTGTTCATAAAGACAAAGCCCTGGCCGCGGGCGCAATTGCATTTTTTGAAAAGCCCGTGGTTTACAAAGAGCTGGTCGCGGCCATAGTGACTGCGCTGGGTGATTCGTCCTCCCAAGCATAGGTTTGCATGTCATTGGTTCCGGTGGCTGATTCTTCGGTCCCCTAAGGCAAGGTTCGCTGGGAATCTCCTCGACATTGCGTTCCGGGCTCTTCAAATCATCCCGCGTGCGCATTTGTGTCATCTTCAACCCGGCGGCTCGGGGCGAGAAAGCTCGGCGCTTTCGCCGGCATCTGAGTGAGATCGGCGCCCAAAGCTCGCTGAAGCTGACTACCGCCCCTGGTGATGCCCGCCGACTGGCGGCTGAGGCCGTTCGCGAGAATTTCGAAATTGTTGTGGCTGCCGGAGGCGATGGCACTGTCAATGAGGTGCTGAATGGCATTGGCGACCAACCGCAGGGATTCGAGCGTGCGCGCCTGGCCGTGTTGCCGCTGGGCACGGTTAATGTCTTCGCGCGAGAGCTCGGCCTGCCGCGAAACCTTGGAAGCGCGTGGCCGGTGATCATGGCAGGACGGGAAACACGTATCGATTTGCCGCGCGTTGAATACGCCGGCCAGGGCGGCCGCGAGCATCGCTATTTCGCCCAATTGGCGGGCGCCGGCCTGGACGCCCGCGCGGTGGAATTAGTGCACTGGGAGTTGAAGAAAAAAATCGGCCCCCTGGCCTACGTCTGGGCCGGGTTGCAAGCCCTCCGGGGAGAGCCTGCCAAAATTGAGGTTGCCATGCAGCGGGTGGCTCCCTCGCAACCCGCCTTGCGTTCGGTTAGAACACAGGAGATTCATGAAGCAGCCGGACGCGCTGCCGCCGTTGCTTCGCCAAAGGGTGATGCCAATTTGCAGGTGATCCCCACGACCGGCGCTCTGGTACTGGTGGGCAACGGCCGGTTGTACGGCGGAGACTTTCGCGTCTTCTCCAGCGCGGATCTCCGCGACGGTTTGCTCAACGTCTGTCTGTTTCCGCGCGCCAATTGGTTCACCGTCGCTCGATGCGGCCCATCCCTGCTGCTGCGGGGTTGCTTGCCGGCCGCTGTAGCGGAGCGTTTTTCCACTCCTTTGCTATCGCTGTCGAGCGTGAAGCCGGTTCCGCTAGAACTGGATGGTGAACTCATCGGCCATCTGCCCGCGCAGTTCTCGATCGAAAGCGAGCGGCTGAGAGTGATTGTGCCCTGACCGGTTACGGCAGAGCACCGTCCTGAGATCTCCCAGGAGCGCCCATCTGGAACCGCAGCGAGTGCTTGTTTTCTATGTTCTCTTTTCTCATTTTGGTACTGCTGCGGTTGATACTCATGAACGTTCCCTTCATTCAACATTTGCCAATTAGAGGCATTTGCCTCCTGCTTTCGATCTCGCTCAACGCCTTTTCCTCGCTCGCGCCGGACCGGCTGAGTTGTGAGCACCTTGAGAATGCTTTGGGCGTCGATATTCCGCAACCGCGCCTGAGCTGGACCCTTGTTTCCCGGGAACGCGCCCAAAAACAGAGCGCTTACCAGATTCTGGTTGCCTCATCTGCCGAAAAATTACGCGCTAACCAGGGCGACCTTTGGGATAGCGGGCGCGTCATTTCCGATCGGACTCTTCTCATACCCTATGCCGGTCAGCGACTGGCCTCAGGCCAACGTTGCTTCTGGAAGGTGCGGGTCTGGGACCAGGACCAGAAGGCCTCGGCTTACGGTTCTGCGGCCACATGGGAAATGGGTCTGCTGGCGGCGGATGACTGGCACGCGCACTGGATCGCCCAAACTACGGATACCAATTCGCTTCCTGCCCCATTACTGCGGCGCGCCTTCAACCTGAACGGCAAAATCAAACGGGCCCGCGCGTATATCTCCGGTCTTGGCTACTACGAGCTCCACGTTAACGGAAAGAGAATTGGCGATCATCTTCTGGATCCCGGTTACACCCGATACGACCGCCGCGTGCTGTATGCGACTTATGATATTACGGACGCCGTGCGAATGGGCACCAATGCCGTGGGCGTGATCCTCGGCAACGGCTGGTTCAACGTGCAAACGAAGGCGGTTTGGAATTCTCACTTCGCCCCCTGGCGGGCCGCGCCGAAACTGCTGTGCCAGTTGCAGTTCGAATACGCTGATGGCCGCAGCGAAACCATTGGCACGGACAGCCGCTGGACCGTGAGCACCGGCCCGATCACATTCGATAGCATTTACGGGGGCCAAACCTACGATGCCACGCGGGAAAAGCACGGTTGGGATACAGTCCAGTTCAATGACGATGATTGGGCCATGGCGCGAATCGTTGAAACGCCGCCCGGACGTCTGGTGGCGCAAATGATGCCGCCGATCAAGATCGACCGAACAATTAAGCCAATCAAAGTATCCGAGCCGAAACCAGGTCTGTTCATTTACGATATGGGTCAGAATTTTGCCGGGTTTGCCGACCTGGTGATCCCGGAGCCACGCGATCATCACACGGTTTTTGTTGGCTCTTCTGAGACCAATACGATCTCGTTGCACCGGCCTCCGGCAACGATCGTTATGCGCTATGGTGAGCGCCTCGCAAAGGATGGCACACTGGATCGAGCCGAGATTCAGCAGCACGTCATGCGCATGGATCGCCACCAGCAGTTCCAGACTGATACCTATATTCTTAATCAAGATGAGATGGGACATGTCTCGCATGTGCCCGGAGACCTGCCACGATTCTGTTACCACGGCTTTCAGTACGTCGAGATCACCGGTTTTCCCGGCCGGCCGTCGCTCGACAATTTGCGCGGCGTTTTCATTCATTCTGCCGTTCCCGTTGCCGGAGAGTTCGAGTGCTCGAACCCGATGCTAAACCAAATCTGGCGCGCCGGTCGTTGGTCTAATCTCAGCAACCTTCAGGGTATCCCGACCGACTGCCCCCACCGGGAAAAGAATGGGTGGACGGGTGATGCGCACCTCGCCGCGGAACAGGGACTCTTTAATTTCGAGCCGGCAGCCGTGTACACGAAATGGATCAATGACTTGGGCGACGAACAGCGGCCGAGCGGCGAGTTGCCGGGTATTGTGCCGACCAGCGGCTGGGGTTATCAGTGGGGCAACGGCCCCGCCTGGGACAGCGCTTTTCTCCTCATCCCGTACTACCTTTATGAGTATTGTGGCGATGCCGGGGTGCTCGGCGAGCACTACTTCGGACTGAAGCGCTATGTCGATTACCTTACGGGCAAAGCCAAAGAAGGCATCGTCAGCATAGGGCTTAATGATTGGGCCCCGTACAAGACGCAGACCCCTGCCGACATCACCTCGACCGCCTACTATTATCGCGATGCCCAAATCGTCTCGCTGGCTGCGCATCTCATCGGCAATGAAACCGACTCGCGCCAGTACGCCGAGCTAGCCGCCGGCATTAAAAAATCATTTAACGAAAAATTCTATCATCCCGAAACCGGGCTTTATGGCAACGGGAGCCAAACTTCACTGAGCTGCGCGTTGTACCAGGGACTGGTGGGACCTGACAACGATTCAGTTGTCCTAAGCAACCTGGTTGCCGCTATCGAGTGCCAAAGTAACCACATCGACACAGGCATTCTTGGCGCCAAATACCTTCTAAACACGCTTACCGACCACGGACGTGCCGATGTTGCGTATCGCGTTGCCAACCAAAAAGACATGCCGAGTTGGGGTTGGTGGCTCGAACAAGGCGCGACGACGCTGTGGGAGCAGTGGGATGGCGGTGCTTCGCGCAACCACATCATGTATGGAGATATCCTGGCGTGGTTCTATAAAACCCTGGCCGGCATCAATCCCGACCCGGCAGCGCCCGGTTTTGGCCATTTTATCGTCCGCCCCAACCCGGTTTGCGATTTAACTTCCGCGCGAGCCAGTTATGATTCGGTTCGCGGCAGGATTGTCAGTGACTGGCGAATCCGGAATGGCCGGTTTGAATTGACGGTGGAAATTCCTCCAAACACAACTGCAACTGTCTTCGTACCTGCGGTGAGTGCTGAGAAAGTCATGGAGGGTGGTAGGCCGGCCTCCAAAGCCGAAGGCGTTCGTTTCCTGCGCCTCGAGCAGGGTCGCGTAATTTACGAGGTCGCTTCTGGACGGTACCATTTCACAAGTTGAAACCCGGACCGCGGGACTTGCGTCACTGCGCCGGTCCGATAAGGTAGTGCGCGGCGCGACCGCGCCGCTTCATGCGCACTTTAATCAAACACGTATTGGCCGCCACCGAGCCGCGGGATGCGGTATCGGTCAAGGGTTGGGTCCGGACCCGACGCGACTCGAAAGGCTTTTCGTTTCTCGAACTGAACGACGGTTCGTGCCTGGCCAACTTGCAAGTCGTTGTTGACGCCGGCACGCCCGGTTCAGAGCAATTACCCCATTTCACTACTGGCGCATCGGCAGCCGTTGAGGGCAATCTCGTGCCCTCGCCGGCCCAGGGCCAGAAATGGGAACTGCGGGCCACCCGGCTGGAGTTAGTGGGAGCCGCCGACGCCGCCTATCCACTGCAGAAGAAAGGACATAGCTCGGAATTCCTTAGGACCATCGCTCATCTTCGGCCAAGATCGAATCTATTCGGAGCGGTGTTCCGCGTGCGCAGCCGACTGGCATTCGCCGTGCACCAGTTCTTTCAGGAACGCGATTTCGTTTACGTGCACACGCCCATCATCACTGCCAGCGATTGCGAAGGCGCCGGCGAGATGTTCCGCGTCACGGCCCTCAAGGGCAATATCGACGACAAACCGCAGGCGGATTTTTTCGGCAAGCGTACTTACCTGACTGTCAGCGGCCAGTTGGAAGGTGAGACCTTCGCTTGTGCGCTTTCGAACATCTACACTTTTGGCCCCACATTTCGCGCGGAGAACTCGAATACGGCCAGGCATGCGGCGGAGTTCTGGATGATCGAGCCGGAAATGGCATTTTGCGATCTGCAAGGCGACATGGATTTGGGCGAGGAGTTTATCAAGGCCATGGCGAAATACGCGCTCGAGCACTGCGCCGAGGACCTGGCATTGTTCGGCAAGTTCGTCGACAAAGGCCTGCACGAACGGCTCAAGTTTGTGGTGGAACGTCCGTTCGTGCGCGTCCCATACACCGACGCCATCGAAGTGCTGAAGAAATCGGGAAGAAAATTCGAGTTTCCGGTGGATTACGGCTTAAACATGCAGTCGGAGCACGAACGATTTCTGACTGAAGAACACTTCAAATCACCCGTAACGGTGTTTAATTATCCCCGCGATATTAAGCCGTTTTACATGCGGCTAAACGATGATCAAAAAACGGTCACTGCTATGGATGTGCTGGTGCCCGGCATTGGCGAGGTCATCGGTGGCGCGCAACGCGAGGAGCGCCTGGAGCAACTGCTCGAGAACATGAGATTCCACAAGCTCAAGCCAGAGGATTACTCGTGGTACCTGGACTTACGAAAGTACGGCACTGTGCCGCATGCGGGTTTCGGACTTGGGTTTGAGCGGCTGCTGATGTTCCTGACGGGCATGTCGAACATCCGAGACGTGATTCCCTTTGCCCGCACCCCGGGCAACGCGGAGTTCTGAAAGTCTGCGAAAGGTGCCTATTCCACAATCTTCGGCACCATGAAGAGTCCATCGGCCTGAGCGGGGGCATTGCGCAGCGCCTCCTCGTGCGGCAGTGAAGGCTGAACTTCATCGGGGCGGGTGACGTTGACCATCGGAAAAGCATGCGCCGTCGGCTCAACCCCGCTGACGTCCACTTCCTTGAGCTTTTCGATGTAACCCAGCACTTGCCCCAATTGCGCGCCGATCTTTTGCTCCTCCTCCGGTGTCAAGGAAAGGCGGGCGAGGTGGGCCACGTACTTAACATTGAATTCTCCGTCGGCCATGCTGCCCTTACTCCTCGTCAAATTTGCGTTCGATAAGTATTTCGAGCTCAGCCAGCGCCTGAGAAGCGTCCTGGCCTTGAGCATGGACGGTCAGTTTGCTGCCGGGACCGGCCGCCAGCATCATTAAACCCATGATGCTTTTGCCGTTCACTTTTTCGCCGTCTTTTTCTACGAAGATTTCGCAGCTAAATCGATTGGCCGTTTTGACGAACATAGCTGCCGGCCGGGCATGGATGCCTAGCTTATTGGCAACTAAAAAGTCTTTCGTCATTATCGGGCTGCTGCCCGCTATCTTTTTCGCGCTCATGCGGCCACGAATTATAAGTAGCCGATGCGCGGGTGGTTAGCCATTAAAATCTATAGAATCTACAGGCTGTGCGGCTCACAGTTTCGCCGCCGCAGCCATCCTGGAGATGAGCCGGTCATTGAGCTCTTTGGCGGGATTGTAGCCGGCCGATTTGAGCTTGGTTTGGAATGCTGCCACTTCGATCAATCGGGCAAGGTCACGGCCCGGCCGCACGGGAATGACGATGGACGGAACATCGACTCCAAGGATTTTGACGAATTCCTGGTCCATTCCCAGCCGATCGACGTCGGTAACTTCATTCCAAGCCTTAAGCGTTACCACGAGGTCAACGCGTTTTTCATGTCGAATGCTGCGGACACCGAACATGGCCGCGACATTGATAATCCCAATGCCACGCACCTCCATGTGGTTGCGTGTGACCTCGGCGCTCGTGCCTACGACTTCCCGTCCATCCACTAGGGTTACCTTCGTCACATCGTCTGCCACCAGGCTGTAGCCGCGCTCGATCAGCGCCAGCACACTCTCGCTCTTGCCGATGCCGCTCTCGCCCCGAAGGATCACTCCCACGCCAAGGATGTCCACCATGCTGCCCATCTCCGTGCCACGCGGTGCAAACATCATCTCCAACGCCAGCGTGGCCAGATTGATGAATTTCATCGTGACTAAGGGCGACCGGAAAATCGGTACGGCAGCCGTTTCGGCCGCTTTCAGGAAAAGTTTGTCCGGGTGCAAACTTCGTGAAAACACAACGCACGGCAGACGGTAAGCGAAGAACCTTTCATATCGCTGAACGCGTTCCGCATCAGTTAGCGATTTAAGGAAGAAGGCTTCCGCATTTCCTATGGCCTGGATCCGCTTATAGGCGAAATACCGGGTAAACCCGGAGAGAACGAGACCGGGGCGGTTCACCGTAGGCTCGCGGATGATGCGCTTGAGGCCGTTCGCGCCGGCGATAAGGTGCAGATCCAGCGCGCTGGATTGCTCGGTGTAAAAGCGCTCGACAGTTACAGTGTCACGTTGCATGGGACGCCGGGAGTATTGGAATAGTGGAGTGGTGGAGTGTTGGGGGCTGGGACTTCAGAGATTGAACTCCGGCCCGAGGTAGATCTCTCTGGCCTTGGGATCGTTTACCAGTTGCTCGGCCGCGCCTTCATAGACAACTTCGCCGCGGTGAATCAGGTACGCCCTATCCACCAGCTTCAATGTTTCGCGCACGTTATGGTCTGTAATCAGGATGCCCAAACCGCGCTCCTTTAAACGGCGCACGATTTTCTGCACTTCATAAACGGCGATCGGATCGATGCCGCTGAAGGGCTCGTCCAACAACATCAGTTTGGGGCTAGTTACCAGGGCGCGGGTGATTTCAAGTCGCCGCTTTTCGCCACCGCTCAGCGTGTACGCTTTGCTTTTGGCCAGACGCTCCAGGTCCAATTCCTCAAGCAAGTATTTAAGGCGGATGGACCGTTCCTGCCGCCTCATTCGGCAGGTTTCGAGAATGGCGAGGATGTTTTGTTCGACCGTCAGCTTGCGGAAAATGGAAGGCTCCTGTGTGAGATACCCGATGCCCAGCCGCGCGCGGCGATGCATCGGCAAACGGGTGATGTCTCGTTGCTGGAATTTGACGGAGCCATCATCCGGGCGGACGACCCCGACAACCATGTTGAAGGTCGTGGTTTTGCCGGCGCCATTGGGGCCCAGCAATCCTACAATCTCACCGGGAGCCACCGTTAAGGAAACGCCGTTGACTACCCGGCGATGTCGATACTCTTTGACCAGCTTGTCTGTGGCCAGCAGCGGCTCCTCCAGCGTGCCGACCGCGACAGCCAGTCCCGGGTCGTCTTTCTGCAGCCACGGTTTGGTTTCGGGTTCGGCCACAACGAAATTATTTCGAGATTCGGGGCTTTGGCAACTCGAACCTGTTGGTATTCAGGGCTGGGCCGGTGCCTTGCAAATGATAATCGCCACCGGGTGCGCTTAGATCGCCAGTCGCGCGATTAAGCAGCAGCACGGAAGCCGTCGCCAGACCGTTGGTTGATTGCACCATGGCCGGTGTCCCGGTCAAGCGCAGCAAGCCATTCGTCGCATTCCCCGAAAGGCCCACAGTGTACACAGCCTTGTCACCCGCCCCATGAAGATTCTGTCCGCGCTCATCTTTCAAATCGAAAACCACCCCTTGTTCGGCAGTGACCGTCTTTCCTTCGCCACCGCCCAATTGCGCATCGAGTCGCTCACAAACGAGGTTCATCTGGGGGTGCGTCACATAGATCCCGCCGCGAAAAACAGCGCGATTGGTCCACAAAGTGTACTCCTGGGAATAGATGTCGGCAAACTGCGGCGTAGAAGCCTTTGCTTGAGGTTGGTTGGTCCTGCTGTTCGGCGATTGCGCCAGTTCCTCTGCCGGCAAGCGCATCGAAGCGTTGCCAGTGACCAGCATTTGCTCGCGCGTGATCCCCAGCTTATCACCTGCGCCCTTCCGCAGGCCTGACTGCCAATAAGGTTTTTCTGTCATTTCCAGCAGGCCGTTGGTGGCGGTGTAGACCGCCTTGCCACCCCCTAAGCGATTGGTTTCCTGATCGATGACAACATTTCCTTCGGCTACCAGGGTCTGTAATTCGTTGGTCCCGGAAAGAGTGACCGTCAACAGACGAGAAGTCATTTGTCGCAGGTCTTGATTGTCTCGCCGCTCGTGCACCCTTACGTGGTCGCCGAATACGCCCCAATTCGTGCGGAACTCATAATGGTCCGACCAAACTTCGACCACCTGGTTGGTCGACACATGCTCCTGCAGCGAAGTTGAGTTCGTGCTTAATAGAAATGTGGAAGGACCCAGGCTGGCGCCTGGCACTTTCATCCAGGCATTGCCGTTGGCCTGAAACAGTCGATTGGTTCGATCGATCACCAGTTCGTCACCGAGGCCCTCGCGGAGCCCGGCCCGCCAGGTCGGATGCCCTCTCAGGCGCGCAATCCCATTCGAGGCGGAATACTCTGCCCACTGTCCGGTTCCATGGAGTCCGGCGTAATCGATGACCACGTTTGTCTCTAACGTGATCGTCTGCAATTGCCGTTCCTGTGCTGGCACTTTTACCTGCAGCACACTGCTCGTCATGGATAAATCTCGGTTCGTTCCGGTGACCCGGACATTTCCCGAATATAGCCCTATCCCGGGATTCGCATCGTAGGTGAAGCGGTCCGAGTAAACATGCACCTGGCCGGACCCAGCGCTGGTTGAGCGGCCGGGTTCGTTGGTTACCGCACCCTCCAGCAACGACGGTTCGATGATCGTATGAACGCGATTGGAGATAATGAGGCTCGAATTGGTTTGCTTCCATAGAAAACCTTCGCCTTCAATGGTGAACTTCCCGTCCGCGGTTTGCACTCGCAGCGGCCCGGGTGAACCAATCGATTCAGTTGCGGCATTGTGAACGCATTGCGGCGTCGTGACCAGGAACTCCCCTTCGCCATTGACGCGAAAAGTCTGCAGCTTTGCCGTGGTTATGAGAGTTCGATCCTTGTCCAGTATTTCAGCCCGGGCGCCCTCAAGCAGGAATTTTAACTGGCTCTGATTGGGCGCATCATACGCCTCCGCGAGCTTAAAGCCCTTAATTGGACCCAGCGTTTGGGCCAGGACCGTAGGTACCAAGAATAAAAAGCCGACAAACAGGATGCGCTGACTTACTCGCGGCATCCGACGCGCGGAGAAACGCAGCAACCTCGGCAGCGATGCTTCACATTTCACGTTTCACGCCTCAGGTATCTCAAACCGCTCTCGCCGCTTGCCTAACCCTGACCAGCGTTTTCAGCAGGCCATGCATTTCCCCTAAAGGGACCATGTTCGGTCCATCGCTGAGCGCTGCTTCGGGCTGGGGGTGGGTTTCGATGAACACACCATGCGCTCCGGCGGCCATCGCGCAGCGGGCGAGCACCGGCGCGAACTCCCGCTGACCGCTGGACTTGTCACCGCCTCCGCCCGGCAACTGCACCGAATGCGTGGCATCAAAAATGACCGGGCAGCCCAACCTGCTCAGAATTGGTATGGCACGCATATCCGAAACCAGATTGTTGTAGCCGAAGGTGGTGCCGCGCTCGGTCACCAAAAGCTTTTCTGCGCCTGCACTGCGCGCTTTCTCCACCACCTGGTTCATTTCCATGGGCGACAGAAACTGGCCTTTCTTCAAATTCACGATTTTGCGCGTGCGCACCGCCGTCGCAATCAGATCGGTTTGCCGGCACAAAAAAGCCGGAATCTGCAAAATGTCTACTATCGCCGCGGCGGCTGTAGCTTGCGCTTCGGTGTGAACGTCCGTGAGGACTGGTACCTCGAATCGCTTTCTGACTTTCCCCAGCACGTGCAAACCCTCCTCCAGACCAGGGCCGCGATACGACTTGGCGGATGTGCGATTGGCTTTGTCATAGCTGGCCTTGAAAACGTAAAAGATCCCCAACTGTTGGCAAATCCGCTTGAGTGTGGAGGCGATCTCAAAGCAAAGCTTCTCCTTCTCAATGACGCACGGCCCTGCGATCAAGATCAGCCGTTTGCGAGTGGCCAAACTTTGCCAAATGGCTGCATCCGTTAACACGTTCAAGATGTATCAGCCGGAGAGTGGAAAGTAAATCAATTGAGTCTGCTGGATTAGGAAGGATAACGGGGATCACAAACGAGAAGCACACAAAAGCAATCTGCTTTCGTGTGCTTCAAAGCGAACAGTCGACTATTCGCCCGCTCAATTAGCAGCTCGACCGGTGACGCCTTTGGTGCCTTTGGCAATCGCGCGCGCGGATTCCTTGGGCCGAAGAGCGCGAACGGCTTTACCTGCCGTCCACATTTCGGAATTGCCGATCACGTTCAGTTCCTTTGTCAGTTGGGCCTGGTAATTCGGTTTGCCACACGCCGAGAGCACCCGGGCGCATTCCTTTCCGGTTTTTACGCGCTGATAAAGATCTTTGAACACTGGCAGGACGGCCTTCTTGAATCGCGGTTTCCAGTCCAACGCGCCACGCTGTGCCGTGGCCGAGCAATTCGCATACATCCAATCCATTCCATTTTCGTCCACCAGGCGGATCAGGCTTTGGGTCAGCTCCTCAACGGTTTCATTGAAAGCTTCGCTCGGACTATGCCCATGTGCTCGGAGCACGTCGTATTGCGCTTCCATGATGCCCGCCAGAGCCCCCATCAGCACGCCGCGCTCGCCGGTGAGATCGCTGAAAACTTCGTGCTGGAACGTGGTGGGGAACAGATAGCCGGAGCCGATGCCGATACCGACCGCCAGGCAGCGTTCTTTGGCATGGCCGGTGGCGTCTTGCTCGATCGCAAAACTCGAATTAATCCCGGCGCCCGTCAGAAAATTGCGGCGGACCGAGGTGCCCGAACCTTTCGGCGCTACCATGATCACATCGACATTCCTGGGCGCGACCACACCGGTTTGCTTTTTGTACGCAATGGAGAAGCCATGGGAAAAATACAAGGCATCGCCGGGCTTAAGGTTCTTCTTCACCACCGGCCAAATGGTGCGTTGGGCAGCGTCCGAGATCAGCATTTGTATGATCGAGCCGCGGCGCACTGCTTCATCGATCTCAAACAAGGTCTTGCCCGGCACCCAGCCGTCCTTAATTGCCCGATCCCAGTCGCGCTTGAACGCGCTGGCCTGGCCAATGATGACTTTGAATCCATTATCGCGCAGGTTAAGCGACTGTGCCGGGCCCTGCACGCCGTAACCAATCACCGCGATGACCTCGTCCTTGAGCACCTGTCGCGCGCGCGACATCGGAAATTCTTTGCGTGTGATCACTTCTTCCCGGGTTCCACCGAAATCAATTTTTGCCATAGTTTTTGTATCTCAGAATTTGGTATCGCAGCACGACAGTGCAGCGGTTCAGCCTATTTGACTTCCTGTTTCCGTGGCATCGCCACTTTGCCCGTGCGGGTTAGATCCACGATCCCGAATGTTTTCATTAAGTCCAAAAACTTGTCGATCTTGCTCTCGTTGCCCGTGGCTTCAATGGTCAGGGTCTTGGGTTGGACATCGACAATTTTTGCACGGAAAATGTCCGTGATCTGCATCACTTCGGCGCGGGTTTTGGAATCCACCGAAACCTTAGCGAGCACCAGTTCGCGATCCACATATTCGCCCTCACGGAAATCCTGCACTTTCATCACGTCTGCCAGCTTATTGAGCTGCTTGACGATTTGATCCACTGTGGCGTCATCGCCGCGCGTGACGATCGTCATCCGCGATGCCGTCGGGTCGTGCGTCGGCGCAACGTTGAGCGAGTCAATGTTATAGCCCCGACCACTAAACAGCCCGGCGACGCGTGTCAGCACGCCGAACTTGTTTTCCACCAGCACTGATATGGTGTGTCGCATAATCCCCGAACAAACGGGGTGCGAAACCTAGCAACCGCTCCAGGTGAGGTCAATAGGTTTTCCTGAAGAAAAGAGGCTGAGTAGGACTCCCAGACAAACCAATCAGCGTGCTTTTACCGGAAACAGCTTATGGCCGCACCTTGACCCGGAAGTATTGCTGGGTATTTGTCACAGGCGGCGCGTAAGGGCTTGAAGCTCCGGTTACATTATTGTACGGACCTGCGATTGTCGGTGCTGATTGCAGCGCGCCGGTCGCCCACGTCAGCATCAGTTGCCCCGCAATATTTTGGTATTGGAGTATCACAGTGGGAGGTTGAATGCTCCCGTACGCCGCAAAAGCCCCATTATCGACGGTTGCCCAACTCGCCCACACCCAGGCGGGCGAACGAATACCACTTTCTATTCGCGCCTCATCCATACCTCCGTTGAAGCATAAACCGCCACTCGAACCCGGAGTGCCTGTCAATAGCGCGCCACAACGCACATAATTGGTCACCTGGAACGCCGTATCGACACCGCTGTTAACTGTTTGGTCCACACCATCGATATAAACCCGCACCGTGCCGTTGATCCCGTCCATCGTGCCGGTAAGCAGATGCCATTGCCCGAAGCTTACGGCATGCGCCGCGGTTCTGGGCGAAACGTCGCCCCCCACTCCGTCCGCGGTATCGAAGTAAACAATGCCATCATTGGTTTGGTAGCTGTTCACATAAAAATCAAACCCGGCTGTATTCCAGCCGCCCTGCTTGTTGCACCAAATGGTTTGTTCATTCATAATTGTCGGCGAAATGTTGACCCAGGCTGACAGAGTGAAGCTCTTGCCTACGTTCACCAGGCCGGCGTTGAGAAACTGTGACGTGCCGTTGAACACGCAGCCGTGCCCGACAACCCCGCTGGTTGGAGCCGGCGCAATACCCGAGGTGGCGGGGTACAGCAGGGTGCTGTCCACAAAAGGGAATCCACTCTGACTCAGATGATAAACGAGCAGGAAACTGTTCGAACCGTTTAGTGTCGTCCACACCAGACCGTTTGTGTTCCACGACTGCACAGCGCTATCTTGTGCATTGCCCCAGTACGCCGTGATAAAGTCGTTCGTGCTCGAAATTACCGGCACTTGCACCCACACCTGAGATTCGCCGGACGGATTCCATTCATCGATTTGGAATGGCAATTCCCTTCCGTTTTCTGCCGTAAACCGGAGGTCGGCACCGGTGCCAGGCGAAATGAACTGCGAGTAAGCGAACCCTGGAATATTCGTGCTCAAGCGGACCAGCACCGGAAAATTGGTAACGCCGGCCGTATTGGTGTACCCGCCGAAAGTGATCTGCATAGAGTTATAGTTCGAAGAGTTCAAGAAAATCCCCGGAACACCAACCACTTCTCCGATGCTGGAATACACGCCGCCCCGGCTGTTGCTGACGGTGACCCGGTAATAGTTCGTCCCTGCGAGAGCTGAGAACGAATAGCCGGAGTTTGTTGCGCCATCGATGTTCTGGCCATTCAGCGTCCATTGATAGCTAAAGGGCCCGAGGCCGCCCGCCGTCACCGAGAAAACGACCGGGTCGCCTTGCCAAACCACCTGGTAAAGCGGTTGCACATCTGATGACAGAACCGGTGCGGTCCCGACGACAGCCGAGACCGGTTGGCTCAGGTGATCGCGGATGCACGGCTTCCCAATTGCATCCACATAAAGTTGATAGTTGCCGGGGCCCAGACCGGCCACGGCAACATTGGTCTGATATACCCCGGCGGGCGCCGAACCCAGATACGCCGTCGTCGTTCCGTTGGTAGAGGCGTAAAGCTCATAATGATCGATCGTCCGCTCGTCTCCCGACGTAACTGTCCATGATAACAGATTGGGCGAACTGAACTGACCTGTGACCGCGAAGTTGTTCTCGATTCCGGCTTCCACTTCCGTTCCCTCTTCCCAATCGCTCCAAGTGGTCCACTGCATCCGGGTCATGTTAGGAAAAATGGCTGAATTGATGGCGGCCGCCCTTGCGATCGTGCAGAGCCCGTTGCTGGACGGAAGGTATTTGCCCATCGACCAGCTAACTGATTTTGTAAGCGTTCCATTGAAATTTCCGCACATCGCCCCGAATGCCTTTTTTCCCGAGGATTGGATCGTGCCGTACGGCCCCGTTACCGCTGCCAGATTAAACGGATCGCTGTAATTGACTCCCGTATCATATTCATGCGTCCACTCAAAACACTCGTCTTCCCACGACTCGGATAGATAGCCGGTCCCTTGTTCCACCCAAACCATATTGCCGCCGGTTTCTACCTTCAGGTCCGACATCTGTGTTGCTCCCAAAGCAGAGCGAACGCCGAAAAACATGAGGATCGGTTTCCCGCCCGCGAAAGCCTCGTGTTCATAATTTGTGTCGTTGAAATACTGGCTCTGGCAATATTGGATCTGCGTCACAAGATTGTTCGTGCTCGTTCCGCCCACGACGCCTTTATCGACCATGATGATATAGGTGAACTTGTTTCCTGGGATCCCCGCCAAATACGATTTTATTTTTTGCGTCACGCCGTCTGTGCTGTGGCCCTGGCCATACCAATCGATCACTACGCCGTTGAACCCACGGTTCTTCATGTCCGTGATCATGGCCGCAACATAGGCGGTTGTATCGTTGGTCAAACCGATGTTGATGTGCGAAGTGGTGCCAAACCACGGAGTGGCGTGCGCAAACCATCGAAGATCCGGGCGGCTGGGAATGAGCGTATGCACGTCCGTCTTGGAAACGTGCCCCGGTGTGATCGGGTTTAACGACTCATCCATTTTGCTCGGATCGACCGGCATGGTTGTGCCGTTCTGGTTTACCCACGTCGTCGTCCCAAAATTGGCCCCGAAATTGGACTGATTGTAGGCTGGATACGCTGACGTATTGTGGTTCGTCAGCGATGCGATCGGCACGCTAAAATTCAACCCAAACACCGAACCGGCCTGCACAATCCAAAACAGCACCATCCATTGGATTGCGCGCATTCGATTTTCCCCGCACCCGGATATTGCTTGAATTGACATGATTATTCTTCCGCTTGATAAGCATCCGCGGCGCGGATATCGGATGCGCTCGTTCCAATAGGAGTGCTTCTTTTAAGCCAATTTAGCTATCGTATGTTTATACGGTTGGAGCTTCCGTGAATCCTCCTCACCAATATACCATCGGCGCGTCAGGGCGTCGATTTTTCAGGATATTGGCCTGTCGGCCCTGAGCTTAGAAGAACGGGTTGTGCTGCTTTTCCTCCGCCACTGTGGTTAGCGGCCCGTGGCCGGGGCAAATGAGAGTGTCGGCCGGCAAAGAAAAGATCTGTTCACGGACCTTTTGCCGGGCCAGGTCCCAGCTCTGATTTCCGCGCCCGATCGAGCCTGCAAAAATCGCATCCCCCACGATTGCCACGTGCGGAGCATCTTCCGGCCACGTCCCGATGATATAGGTCGTGCCATCCTCGGCGTGCCCAGGGGTGTCGCGATTGGTAATTCGCAGGCTGCCCAGGTGGATGAAATCGTTAGCCCTGTTCCGTTGATCCACCGGCGCGTTTCGGGAGCTCGAGTGGATGCGTGCCTTTGGAAATTGTTCGCGCAGGGAAGTTAACCCAGCCACGTGATCGTGATGAGAGTGCGTGATGAAAATGTGCCGAAGCTGTAGTTCGTTTTGGCGGATCGCCTCAATAATCGATTTCGATTCAAAACCCGTGTCGAAGACCGCCGCCTCTCGCGACACCTCGTCCCAAGCCAAATAGCTGTTTACCGTCATCCCTTCCCCGGCGCTTGTCAGACAGCGTAGCTCGCGCCAGGCGCCTAGATCGTTTTCTGTTGGGTGCCAGCCTTTGGCGATACTCTCCAGGGCCGCTGCATTTAAACCAATAGTCGAAGCCAGCGCAGCCCAATTGGCGTTTTTCACAACGGTTCCCGAATCTTCCAGCGCTTGCAACTCAGCCTCGCTCAAACCGCCTGCTCGAGCAGTCGCTTCCGGCGAGACCCCTGACATCATTCGCGCCTTGCGAATAATGTCCCCCAAATGATCTTCCAAGTTCATGTGGCAAAAGGTACCTGCCTCAAAACATCGCGCAAGTGCGCGAATTGGCGCGCAGATAGTCTGTCTGGGCGATGGCCGTCCCACTTATACGTCTGGCCATTCTCCGGCCAGCCTTTTACTCACTTGTTCCAGCCAGAACGATGGTCTTGCCTTTGCCCCACTTAATGTAGCGAGGTCTGTCAGCCCGAACACTCGAGTGAACCATGCCCTGAGCTTCGTATCATCCACAAATTGTCCCGCAACGCCGAGGCATGGGATTTTGAACTTTTTGCACCACCTCGCTATCTCACCAACCCCTTTGCCCATGAGCGTTGATCGATCCAAAGCACCCTCGCCGGTGATGACCAGGTCAGCCTTAATTAGCCGCGATTCCAGCCTCGTTTGCCGAGCGAACAATGCGAAACCGGAAACCAGTTCAGCACCCAAAAAAGCCAGAAACCCAAATCCCAAACCGCCGGCTGCTCCGGCACCGGCGACCCGCCCGCAATCAACTCCTGTCTCGCGCTGCATGACGTGAGACAAGCGCCGCAATGCCCGCTCTGCCTGCCCGAAATCTATTGGCTTGAGCCCTTTTTGAGGACCGTAAACCCTGCTTGCTCCGCGCGAACCCAGTAACGGATTTGCAACATCGACAGCCACCTGCAGCTCGCGAAACCACTGGCGCCGGCGCGTTTGACTTACGCGCTCGAGTTTCGCCAACCCCGTCCATTGTTTGATTTTGCGACCGCTTTGATCCAAAAACTCCCAGCCAAGGGCGCGCGCCATACCGAACCCGCCGTCATTGGTTGCGCTGCCACCCAGGCCCACCAAACAACGTCGCGCGCCGGCCCGCGCTGCAGCACCAAGCACCATCCCTAGTCCGTAAGTGTCGAGCTCAAAAGGATGAAAGCGACGCCGTGGCAGTGTCGCCAGACCGATGACTTTTGCCGACTCAATGATTGCTGTGTTGGTCTCCGGATCAAACCACCAGAGCGCCCGGCTTTTACGCCCGGCGGCATCCACCGCGCGGGCATTGCGGGCGTTTGCTTTGAGCAGTTGGCCAAAGGTTTCGCCGAACCCGTCACCCCCATCGGTCATCGGCAGAAGTTCCAGATTATCTTTCGGCCTCCCCTGGAGCCAGCCGCGGGCCAGCGCCGCGGCCGCTTTGCCTGCAGTTAGGGTGCCTTTGAACTTGTCCGGGATGATGAGAACGTTCAGGGTTTCCAAAGTCCAAAGTACCACGGCCGAAGTCAATCGTGGACGTGGTAAGAAACGGCTTTGATCTCTGGGCCTCCCTGTGGCAGGATTAAGCATTACTGAATTATGAATAAACCGAAAGTTATCGCTTACCTGAAGCCCTCTTGCGGCTGGAGCCAGGGCGTCCGCGCCGTTCTCCGCAAATACGATTTGCCTTTCGAAGACCGTGACATCATCAACGATCCCGCCCAGCGGCAGGAAATGATCGAAAAAAGCGGGCAAATGCTCAGCCCTTGTGTCGTGGTGGACGGTCACATGCTCGCGGATATCAGCGGCGAAGAGGTCGAAGCGTACCTGGTCAGCCATGGACTGGTGCAGGCGAACGACCGGCCGGCCGATGCTCCGACGAACCAGCCCTGCGCGAACGAAGTGCACGATTCTTCGCCGCTGCAGTTCCGGCGCTGAGCCGCCTCTTCCTCCGCAATCCTGTTTTCAGTTGCCAGGTCGGCACGCCTGCCGCACTTTCGCGCGATGCAAATCATCCGGTCTGCCCGGAAGATGCAAAGCATAGCGCTGGGCTGGCAGCGAAACGGCCTGAGCGTTGGTCTGGTGCCCACCATGGGCTATCTGCACGCGGGGCACCTCAGCCTCGTGCAGCGCGCTCGCCGGCAGGTCGGCCGGCGCGGCAAGGTCGTCGTCAGTATCTACGTCAACCCCACACAGTTCGGACCGGCCGAAGATTTCTCGCGCTACCCGCGTGACTTTCAGCGCGATACACGCCTTTGCCTGGCCGCTGGTGTGGATGTTGTCTTTGCGCCGGCCGACACCGAAATGTACGCCGCCGACGCGAGCACATACGTCCTCGAAGAATCGCTTTCAAAAGGCATGGAAGGTGCCTCACGGCCCACGCACTTTCGCGGAGTAACCACAGTAGTTGCCAAGCTGTTCAACCTTGTCTTACCTCAGCTTGCCGTATTTGGCGCTAAAGACTACCAGCAGGCGGCCATCGTCCGCCGCATGGTCCGTGACTTGAATTTCCCTCTTAAGATTGTCGTCGCGCCTACCTATCGGGAGGAAGATGGCCTGGCGATGAGTTCGCGTAACAAATACCTGGAAGGTGATTTGCGCACGCAGGCAGTCGTGCTGTGGCGTGCGATTGAGAAAGCTGACGCGGCCGTGGGCCGTCACCGTTCGCTACCCGCAAGACGGCTTAAAGCGGAGCTGAAGGAATTCATCGAGTGCCAACGCGCCGCGCGCGTAGATTACGTTGAATTCTTCGATCCGGAAACGCTCGTTCCTGCCAAACAGGTCCGCCGCGGCGTGCATTTGGCTCTTGCCGTATTCATCGGTCGCACCCGTCTCATCGACAACGCTCGGCTTTGATATGAAGCACAGCCAATCCTGGGCCTATTGCTGTTGGTTCCCGGTTTCTGTGGCGCTGCTGCTTCTCTTCGTTCTCTTAATAGCCCGAAGCGCTATGGCAGCCGAGACCACAAGCGCTCCCCGACCCAATATCATTATCATTCTGGCCGACGACCTGGGTTGGGGTGACCTGGGTTGCTATGGCCACCCGAGCATTCGCACACCCAACCTGGACCGGATGGCTTCCCAGGGTTTGCGATTCACAGATTTCTATTCCGCGGGCGAAGTGTGCACTCCAAGCCGAGCCGCGCTGATGACCGGTCGCTACCCAATTCGCAGCGGCATGTGCGACGACCGACACCGAGTCCTCCGCCGGGACGCCGCGGGCGGACTCCCGGCCAGCGAAATCACACTCGCCCAGGCGTTGAAGCAGGGCGGTTACGCTACCGCCTGCATCGGCAAATGGCACTTGGGCAATTTCATGAACGATCCTGCCCATCACCCGAGGCGCCACGGGTTTGATTTCTATTACGGCCTGCCGCACTCAAACGACATGAATCCCACACCCGCTGCTCCTCCAGGCGCCACCCAGCGGCTCGACCAGGACCCCGAATGGTGGGCGGCTCCACTTTTCCGCAACGAAGAACTGATCGAACAACCCGCCGATCAAACCACACTGACGCGGCGCTACACTGAGCAGTCACTCCAATTCATCCGGGAACATCGCGGAGGTCCTTTCTTTCTTTACCTGGCTCACACTTTTCCGCATGTGCCTCTGTTCGCGTCCGGCAAGTTGAAAGGGCAGAGCCGCCGTGCGTTGTATGGCGACGTGGTTGAGGAAGTCGATTGGAGTGTTGGCCAGGTGCTCGAAGAATTGCGCCGGGAAGGCCTGGACCGGAACACATTCGTGTTCTTCACCAGTGATAATGGACCTTGGTTGACTCAGGGCGAGGCGGGCGGTTCGGCGGGCCCTTTGCGCGATGGCAAGGGCTCTACTTGGGAAGGCGGAATGCGTGAGCCTGGTATTGCCTGGTGGCCGGGACGCGTGCCCGCTGGGGTGGTCACTCACGAGTTGGCCTGTACGATGGATCTCTTCACGACCAGCCTTAAGCTGGCTGGGCTTTCCGTGCCTGGCGACCGGGAGATTGATGGCCTCGATATTTCCCCGGTGCTGCTCGGGAAAGGCGCCAGCCCCCGCGAAGTTTTCTTTTATTATCGCGGAACACAGCTTTACGCGGCGCGCAAGGGGGCTTACAAAGCTCACTTTGTCACACGTTCCGGGTACGGTCCTGATGCGCCCGCGCCACATGATCCCCCTTTATTATTCCAACTTGGTGCCGATCCCGGCGAACGCTTCAATGTGGCCGGCCAGCATCCCGACGTGGTTGCCGATATTGACCGCGAGGTCCAACGCCATCGCGCCACCGTCCAGACTGCGAAAGATCAGTTGGAGGAAACAGTAGCGAAAGCTGCCTCAACCAAGTAGCCGGAACGCGAGCGGTGCCTGCTGCGGCAGGAACAGTGTCCCGGGCCGCGCTCACAAACGGGCTCTAATTGACTAAATGGAGCCGAGTAGTCTATTGGTCGATTGGAAAACCGAGCGAGTATGAGGTAAAGTCAAGCATGAGTGCGAGCGGGGTGCGACTACTTCGGTGGTTTAGGTGGGTGGTTTTTTGTTTTCTAATAGCGGCGCTGGTGATAAGAGTGTCTGCAGCCGACAGCAACGGAAAGGGTGCTATGCAACTTACCAGTACTGCCTTTGCGGAGGGCCAATCAATCCCGGCAAAATACACGTGCACAGGAAAGAACATCTCGCCTCCGTTAAGCTGGACTGGCGCGCCCGCTGAAACCAAATCTCTGGCGCTCATCACCGATGACCCCGATGCACCAGCAGGTACTTGGGTTCACTGGGTGCTCTTCGATTTGCCAGCTGGCACAAGTGGATTGCCAGAGGATTTATCGAAAGGCCAGCATGTCGCCGGCGGCGCTACCCAGGGGCTCAACGATTTCAAACACCTCGGATATGGCGGCCCTTGCCCGCCACCCGGCAAGCCTCACCGTTACTTTTTCAAACTCTATGCCCTGGACACCACTTTGGGCCTGAAGCCGGGCAGCTCTAAAAAAGACGTGGAACACGCCATGGAAAAACATATTTTGGCTCAAGGACAATTGATGGGAATCTATCAGAGGTGAATATGGAAACCTTACTAAGCATCTGTCTCGGCATCGGCCTGAGCGCCGCCTGCGGTTTTCGCGTATTTGTGCCGTTGCTTTTCATGAACGTGGCTTCACTCACCGGCCACCTGACGCTGGCGCACGGCTTTGAGTGGCTCGGGTCTTATCCCGCGCTCATTACATTTTCAGTAGCAACGGTCGTGGAAGTCGCCGGCTATTATATTCCCTGGGTGGATCATTTGCTGGACACAATCGCGACCCCGGCTGCAGTAATCGCCGGCACGATCGTCACCGCCTCGGTGGTGACTGATATGAGCCCTTTTCTGAAATGGACCCTCGCTGTCATTGCGGGCGGCGGCGCTGCCGGCCTGGTTCAGGGAGGTACGGTCCTGACGCGCGGTGCGTCAACCGCCACCACCGGCGGGCTGGCAAATCCGATCGTATCTACTATCGAGTTGGCAGGCGCCGTAGTCACCTCCATCCTTGCGATTGTCGCGCCTGTCCTGGCTGTAGCTTTGTTCATTGTTCTGATTCTCATCGTCGTCCGGAAGCTGCGCCGCAAAGCTCGTAGTTCCCCAGCCGTGCCTATGAAGGCCGCGGCCTGAACCCCGGCCTTAATTCTTTCTTCCCTTGCAGAGCGCGGTGGTGTTTAGTGCGCCCCATTGATGAGCAAAACTGCATTGTTATTTGCCGGCCAGGGTGCCCAGGTGGTCGGCATGGGCAAGGACCTGGTTGAAAAGCACCCAACCGCAAAAGAGTGGTTTGCGCGTGCCAATGCGGCCCTCGGCTACGATCTCCAATCCATTTGCTTCCAAGGCCCTGAGCCCGAGTTAACCAAAACCGAAAACGCGCAGCCGGGAATCTTCCTCGTGAGCTGGGTCGCTTTCCAACTTTTGAAAGAACGAGTGGCAGCTTTGAAATTTGAAGCAACGGCTGGGTTGTCGCTCGGCGAGTTCACCGCGCTGACCGCGGCGGGCTCGCTGAATTTCGAGGACGGCCTGCGTGTCGTGCGCCAGCGCGGCCGCTTCATGCAGGAAGCCTGCGAGGTTACCAAAGGGGCGATGGCCGCGATCATCGGCCTTGAAGAAACAGCGACCCGTCAGCTTTGCGCCGAAGCCGGTGTTGTGCTGGCCAATCTGAACTGCCCTGGACAATTGGTGATCTCCGGCGAAGCCGACCGGATTACCAAAGCTTGCGAACTCGCCAAAGCAAAAGGCGCCCGCCGGGCGCTGCCGTTGCCAGTGGCCGGGGCATATCACTCACCTCTGATGGCCGGCGCCCAGCCCAAACTCGCCGCCGAATTGCAAACCGTAAGCCTGAGCGCTCCTGCCGTGATGGTCGTTTCCAACGTCACCGCGCAACCTCAGGGCACTCCGGAGTCTATCCGCAAGGTTCTGGTCGAGCAGGTCACATCGTCGGTCCGGTGGGAAGAATCGATGCGTTACCTGATTACACAAGGCTTCACGCGATTTGTTGAGCTTGGTCCCGGCACGGCTTTGAGCGGATTTCTCAAGCGAATCGATAAGAACGCCCAGGCGCTGAACGTGGCTGACGTGCCGAGCCTGGAAGCGACTGCCAAAACGCTCGGCGGCATTTGAATTAACGGGGTCAGTTGTGGCATTACACATCACGCATCAGGTTTCAGGTTTTCATGCATCACGTTTCACGCATCATCGCCCCACCTTCCTCCTTGATCCCATCACTCGCATCCCGTATCACCATCCGGCATGAGTCAGTTGGCTAATCAAATTGCGCTCGTTACCGGCGCCGGACGCGGTATTGGCCGTGCCATTGCCTTGCGTTTTGCCGGCGCAGGCGCCGATGTCGTCTGCGTGTCTCGAACCGCGGATAACTCCGCGAAAGTGGCTCAGGAAGTCCAGGCGCTGGGCCGCCGAGCCTGGGCGCACGCGGTGGATGTTGCGGATGCTGCTGCCGTAACGGCGGCGACCGAAAAGATTCTCACCGAAGCAGGACGGGTTGACATCCTGGTTAACAACGCCGGCGTGACGCGTGATGGTTTGCTCATGCGGATGAGCGAGGCGGATTGGGACGTTGTCCTGAACACCAACCTCAAAGGCGCGTTTTTGTTCACCAAGGCCCTGTCACGGGCTTTCCTCAAACAACGCGCCGGACGCATCATCAATATTTCTTCGGTCATTGGACTCATCGGCAATGCCGGTCAGGCGAATTATGCCGCCAGCAAAGCCGCATTGATCGGCTTCACCAAATCCGTTGCCCGCGAATTCGCCTCTCGCGGCATTACCGTCAATGCCGTCGCGCCCGGATTCATCGAGACCGATATGACCGCGGTGCTCAACGAGCAGTTACGGGCGGACGTGCTCAAAACCATCCCCCTGGGAAGCTTTGGCAAGGGAGACGATATCGCTGAAGCCGCCCTTTTCCTGGCCAGTCCCGCCGCCCGTTATATAACCGGGCAGGTGCTCACCGTCGACGGTGGAATGGTAATGTAGCAGCCCGAAAAAAAGACGAATCAGGGCTTGACGGGTCCCCAACCGTAGCATAGACACACAGCAAAACTTAATTGAGCAAGAACCGGAGTAAACCATGGCTGAAAAAACTATAGAGCAACGAGTCAAAGACATTATCGTCGAGCAGTTGGGCGTGAATGCCGACCAAGTCACCCCGGAAGCCAAGTTCATTGAGGATCTGGGCGCTGATTCGCTCGATACCGTGGAATTAGTCATGGCGCTGGAAGAAGAGTTCGGCCATGAAATTCCTGACGAACAGGCCGAAAAACTCCAAAGCGTTGGCGACGTAATCAAATACATCGAAGATCTCCAGCAGAAGTAATGCGTCTGCACGATTTCGGGGCGGCTTCGACTGGCTTCAGCTTGGGCTGCCCCTTTTGATTTTATGGCCGGCAACTGGAATGATTGCAGGGTCGTCATCACCGGAATGGGTGTGGTGTCCGCTGTCGGCTCCGATCCCGACACCTTCTGGCGGAACCTGCTTGCCGGCCAGTGCGGCATAGACCGGATCACCGCCTTTGACCCTTCGAAGTTTGATACTCAAATTGCCGCCGAGGTGAAGGATTTCGATCCGGCGCCTGCCTTTCCTTCGCCGAAAGAAGCCCGGCGTACGGACCGATTTTCCCAAATGGGGAATTACGCCGGCTGGAAAGCGCTGCAGGATTCCGGATTGGACCTTGAGCGGGTCAATCGCGACGAGGTCGGCGTTTTCATTGGTTCCGGTATCGGCGGCCTGAAAACTGTCACCGAGCAGCACACCATTTTGCTCGAACGCGGTCCGGGGCGGCTGTCGCCTTTTATGATCCCGATGCTGATCTCGAACATGGCTTCGGGCATCTTCTCGATGTATTACAACCTCCGTGGGCCGAATTTTGCGACCTGTTCCGCCTGCGCCACGGCCAATCACGCCCTGGGTGAAGCCTGGCGCACGATCAAAATGGGCGACGCCAAAGTCATGTTTGCCGGGGGCGCTGAAGCCGCCGTGGTCCCCATCGGCATCGGCGGGTTTTGTGCCATGAAAGCCATGAGCACCCGCAATAGTGATCCCAAGCACGCTTCGCGGCCGTTTGACAAAGAACGGGATGGATTCGTGATGGGTGAGGGCTCAGGCGTGCTCGTGCTCGAAGAACTGGAGCATGCGAAAGCTCGCGGCGCTCGTATCTATTGCGAGCTGGCCGGCTATGGTAACACCGCTGACGCACATCATTTGACCGCTCCCTCTCCCGGCGGTGAAGGCGCTGCACGGTGTATGCGCGCCGCGCTTAAGAATGCCGGCCTGAATCCGGAAGATATCTCGTACATCAACGCTCATGGCACTTCCACGCCCCAGGGTGATATCGCTGAAACGGAAGCTATCAAGACGGTCTTTGGTGAGCACGCGGGTAAACTCGCTGTAAGTTCGACCAAAGGCGCTACGGGCCACACCCTCGGCGCGGCCGGCGCGATCGAAATGATCGTCTGCGCCAAAGCCCTGGAGACTGATATGGTCCCGCCCACCATTAATTACGAATTCCCCGATCCGGAGTGCGACTTGGACTACGTGCCCAATACCGCCCGCCAGATGAAGGTCAACGCGATCGTGAACAACTCCTTCGGTTTCGGCGGCCATAACGCGACATTGGTGGGTAAGAAGTTTGTGGGGTGATGCGTGAAACGTGAAACGTAAAACGTGAAGAACGGTCGAGGCTCGCCGCTCTTTTACGCATCACGTTTCACGCATGAACTTCCTGTCGCTCATCGAGGCTAAACGCGACGGTCAGATTCTCGACGCCGTCCAGCTTCAGACTATCGTCTCTGCGTACACAGCCGGCCAAATCCCCGACTATCAAATGGCCGCTTTCCTCATGGCCGTCTTCTTCCGGGGATTGAACCCGGCCGAGACTCGAGCCCTGACCTTAGCCATGCGCGATTCGGGTGACCTGCTGATTTTCCCCCGCGACTTACGCCCTCTGGTGGACAAACATTCCACCGGCGGTGTGGGCGATAAAGTATCGTTGCCCCTGGCACCTTTACTGGCTTGCCTAGGGTTCCGCGTGCCGATGATCTCCGGACGAGGCTTAGGCATTACCGGCGGCACGTTGGACAAGCTCGACTCAATTCCCGGCTTCCAAACTCTTCTCCCGTTGAAGGGTATTATCGAGACTGTGCAAAAGGTCGGATGCGTGATTTGCGGTCAAACTGATCGCATGGTGCCAGCGGACAAGGCGCTTTATGCTCTGCGCGATGTTACGGCTACAGTTCCCAGCATCCCGCTGATTGTCGCCTCCATCCTCTCGAAAAAACTGGCAGAGAATCTGGACGCCCTGGTGCTCGACGTTAAGTTCGGCGCCGCCGCTTTCATGCCTACCCTGCCAAAAGCTCGCGAGCTTGCGCGCGCTATGGTCAGGCTGGGAAACCAATGCGGAGTAAAAACCAAAGCCCTCCTGACATGCATGGATAATCCATTGGGCAGAGCCGCCGGTAATTGGCTGGAGGTCAAAGAGGCCGTGGCCTGCCTCGAACCTGCTGCTCACACCCCGCGCTCCTCCTCGCTCCACGACCTGCGTGAGCTCGTCCTAGCCAGCGCCGCGCAATTGCTCGCCCTAACTCGCAAAGCCAAGTCGGTCGCCGCTGGCATCCGAGCGGCCGAGGAATGCCTCGACTCGGGTGCGCCCCGGAAGAAATGGGACGAGATGTTGGCCGCTCAAGGCGCTGACCTGAAGGCGTTCCGCCGCAAACTTGCTCTCGATCATACCGCTATGATCGTGCTCGAGATCAAATCCTCCAAATCCGGCTACGTCTCCCGCTGTGATGCCCGAATCATCGGCGAAGTCGTCCGTGACCTTGGCGGCGGACGGCTGACCAAAGGAGCCGCCATCAATTATGATGTAGGGATAGACCGCCTGATCAAACCGGGTGAAAACGTTCGCCGTGGCGACGTCCTGGCGCGAATCCATGCCGCGGACCATCGGGAAGCCGAAACAGCCCTGGGCAAGGCGCGGTCCGCATTTACCATTCAGCGGGCGAGGCCTCGACGGTCCAAGTTAATTGTCGCGACCGTAACCAATTAGCGGCAAATCGGTCCTTCCTAGGCTGTCCTTCCGAACTTCTTTTCCAGCTCCCTAAAATTCATCTCGATCAGTGTCGGCCGCCCGTGAGGACACGTGTAAGGCATAGCGCACTGGCGCAGGTTCTGGATCAGCTTCTCCAGCTCCGGTCCAGCGAGCGGGTCATTGGCCTTAACCGCGTGTCGGCACACGGTTTTAGCCACCATCTGCTCGCCTAGCCGCAGCGTATTCACTTCCTGTCCTGCCGCTTTCAATTCGTCGATCATTTGTAGCACGAACCGGCGCGGGTCGGAGGCTTTCACAAACGGTGGCAGAGCATCCAACAGGAAAGTTCGCTCGCCAAATTCACTCAGACCGACGCCGAGTCGCGCGAGCACGGGCAGTTGTTCCCGTACAAAGTTGGCGTCCCTGGCCGAAAGCTCCAGCGTTGCCGGCAGCAGTAGCTTCTGGGAGGGCGCCTGGTCATTCTTTTCCAAACGAGTAAGCATTTCCTCAAAAAGAATTCGCTCGTGCGCGGCATGCTGATCGAGCAACACCAGCCCACGATCCGATTCGAGCACCACATAAAGCCGCCCAATCACGCCAACCAGGCGCAGCGGCACATTGAGCAGGGGGACAACACCGGTTGTCGGCTGTGGTAGGGACCCCGTCCTCGAGGTGCCCATACTATGTTCCGGCGGTCGCGACCCGTCAGTTCCCGTTCCATCTGGCGAATGCTTTCGAGCCTCGACTCCGGGCACGTCTGGAGGCTCAATCCCCCCATTAGCTGCGAGCTTCTGTTTGCGGCCAAACCCCATCGGCAGCGACCTTTGCTCCGCCCTTAGCGACGCTGCTGGTAGGGACGTCGTCCTCGGCGTCCCTATGCCTTCGTCATTTCGGTTGGTGACCGCCGCCTTCAGCCCAACTGGAGAGCTCGGCAAACTGTGTTGGCTTGTCGGTGTGCCTCCGCTGTTGGGAATGGTAGTCTCCTGCGTGGCTGCCTCCGGTGCCGGTTGTAAGTCGCCGGTCAGAGTGGTAGTACCGGTTCTTGGCGCGTGAAACTCCAGCAATGTTTGCCGGACTGCCTGCGCCACCAGGCGCCGGACTTCAGCCTCACGGTGAAACTTCACTTCGCGCTTGGCGGGGTGAATGTTCACATCCACCGCCGCGGGATCCATTTCGAGAAACAGACAGCACACCGGGTAGCGACCTTTCATTAATGACGTGTGATAACCTTCCATCAAGGCATAATTAAGCCCTCGATTTTCCACCGGCCGTCGATTGACAAATACGTGCTGGTCTTCCCGAGTCGCGCGCGAAACCCCTGGCGCGCCAATGAATCCCCAGACTCGGATGTTTGCCTCTTGCGTGGGCGCCGTCGGGACCGGACTCGCAGAATCGAAGCTGATTGTTTCCGGGGATTCGGCTTCCGACAGGCCCTCGAGATGCGCCGAGAAATTGACTCGCAACAACTTCCGCTCGTCGCCATAGAGCGCGCGAAGCCGCTCGCGTAGCGCCGCGAGTCGCTCCGCAACCTCCGTTCCCGACGGAATAGCGGCTAATTGCCATACCTGCCGTCCATCTTTGAGAAAAGTGAAACCCACTTCCGAAAATGCCAGTGCCGCCAGCACCAGGTAATGCTGGATGTGCGCCGATTCCGTCTCTTCGGTGCGCAGGAATTTGCGGCGCGCCGGCAGGTTGAAAAAAAGCTGCCGAACCTCCACTGTCGTGCCCGTCGCTCGTCCTGCTGCTTTGACCTCCTGGATTTTGCCGCCGCTGATTACCACCTGTGTCGCTTCCGGTGAGTCGCTCCCGTGCTCCCGCGTAGTTAAGGTGAAGCGGCTTACGCTGGCGATGCTCGGCAAGGCTTCACCCCGAAACCCCATCGTCAAAACTGCCGCCAGATCCTCGGCCTTTTTGATCTTGCTCGTCGCATGGCGTTCCAGGCAAAGCAGCGCGTCATCTCGGCTCATGCCGACACCGTCATCCGTCACACGAATTAAACTCCTCCCGCCCGCTTGAATTTCCACCCGCACCTCACTGGCCTCGGCGTCGAGCGCGTTTTCTACCAACTCCTTGACCACGCTAGCGGGCCGCTCAATCACCTCGCCCGCCGCGATCTGGTTGGCCACTTGCTCCGGCAGGAGGCGGATCCGGTTCATCGTTGCTTGGGCTTGGGCAGGCCAAACACGAAAATTGCCCCCCGACCAGGCTCGCTGCGCGTGCTGATCCAGCCGTGATGATCTTCCAGTACCTTTTTGCAGATCGAAAGCCCAAGGCCTGTCCCGTTCGCTTTGCCGTAGGTGGCAAATGCCTCGAACAACTGACCGCTCATTTCCGGTGCTATTCCTGGGCCGCTGTCTTCGATTTCCGTCACAACTTCCCCGTCTCGCGCCTCGAATCGAAACAGAATTCGTCCGCCGTCCGGCATCGCGTCCGTGGCGTTCAGGATCAAATTCGCGAATACCCGGCGCAGCCGTTTGGGATTGAACAACAACGAAATCTGCGGTGGTTCGCTTTCCAGTTCGATTGTAACCCCTCTCAAAGCTCCTTCCGCCCGCGCCTGTTCCAGCACTTCCGATACGAATTGCTTGAAATCCACCGGCGGCAGAATCAATTCCGGCGGCGTGCTCTGTGTGAAGTCCAGAATCTCGCCCACCAAATCGCTAATCCGCTCAACCTGCTGACGGATGTTGTCCACCGCCATCTCCCGCGCTGTGGCATCGGTGTGCTCCATGCTGATCATCTCAGCCGCCAGGCCGATGATGTTGAGCGGATTCTTTAAATCGTGCACGATCGACCGCGCAAAACGCCCCACCACCGCCAGCCGCTCCGCTTGCAGCACTTGCCGCAGGTACAGGTGATCGAAATCCCGCAACCGGCGGCTGATCTCTCTGAGAAAGGCCAGCGCCAGTTGTGGAGAATGGTCCACCAATCTCATTACCTCCGCGCGCGGAATCACATAGGCCACCGTTTCCTTCCGCGCCACCGCGCAGGCCGAACGGGGCTTGTCCTCGATCACCGCCATCTCGCCAAAAAAATCGCCGGGCTCAACCTGTGAAAACACGTGCCGCGCCTTTTGACCCACCTGGACCGAAATTTCCACCAGCCCGTCTTTAACAACATACAAGTTGTCTCCTGCGTCGCCTTCTTTGAAAATCTCCTGGCCTGGGGAATAGGTTTGCTCGCGCGCTACCCGATACAGCGCCGCCGTTTCTTTCCCCTTGAGTTGCCCAAAAATCTTGCTGTTCTCCAACTTAACCACAGCCGCAGTCTATGTCATCAAGCGCCGGGGTAAAGGCAATTGCACGCCGCCCCCCTCAGCTTGACTCTCTTCCGCCAAAAACTTACGTTATTTCCCTGGTCCGGTGGTCGTAGCTCAGCCTGGTTAGAGCCCCAGATTGTGGATCTGGCTGTCGCGGGTTCAAATCCCGTCGACCACCCCACCTCCTCCTCTGAATCCTGAGCGCGTGTCCTTTAACCCGATGTCTGGCCATTTTGCCAGACTTTGCTTCCCAAACCCCGCTGGCCAAACTTTGGGTCCCGGCTTTCCGGGCGTGGAGTTAAGGTTCTGAGTGACGACTACCGGCCAAACTTCCGTTCCAAGATTGAATATTCTGAGGTGAGCTTGTCAACCCGAGCATTTGCTTACGAATTATGATCAATCGAGGATTCCGCAAAACTCCTGGTTTCCCCAGTTTGCGTCTGATCCGCCGAAAACTAGGCCACTGCCCGCCTTGCAGAAATGTGTTCACCGCGGAGCGCAATTCGGCTTCTTCCCGGTCCAAACGGGCTTGGTGTCGCTTGGCAGTCAAATTCCGGAATTTGGCAATAATTGGCCTAGCCGAATGCGAGAGGCGCTTCGCGACGTATCCGGGATCACACCCTTGGCGTTTACAGAAACTGTTTAGCGAAACGGCGTTTCCCTCGGCCTGATTGAGTTGACCCAGCTCTTGAGCCAACTTCGGCCAGTCGTAAGTGCGACAGAATTTTCTAGGAAATGAACGACGACTAGAATTCCTGCTCTGCATGAAGTTGGTGTCGAATGGCTTTTCGAGGATGTGCACTGCTGGCACACCAGCAGCGATAGACATTTGCAAAAGCGTGCCCAAACCCGGCTTGGCGGCGCCGCATAGAATATCGCCCCATCAAACAAATCAGTTCGTTGCTTCAGTCGGCGACTTCTGGTTCCCGGGACGGCAAGGGTGTAAATCCTCGTGCGCGGCTGGATTCTCTTGATTCCCCGAGCGATTGTCACGCCCAAGTCGCCATCGCCCGAGCAGATCAATAATCCGTCGATATGCCGAGTGGAAGCCAGGCACTTTCGCTTGAAATGCGAAACATGGGCCGGGCGTCGGGACTTCCTTCCGTAAGTGGTTTTCCGGGTAGACCTCGCTAACCGAGCCTACAGAAACATAGAGATCCTGCTGAAATTCAGGCACAACCGGCACGCCGTCCCGAATTTCGATGGGAATGTGGTTCATTTCTGCATAGCCGATGGCGATTGCCTGCTCACCCCTTTTAAAGCCGTTCAACGAAAGCCCCAGAGTCATCATGTAGTAACGAAATCTTGCATACAGCGATGTCCGTGAGCATTTCCAGCCTTGGCTCCTCGTGTAACATTGGGCTCTCCTTCCACTGACCCCAATACCGGCAATCCTTGAATTGGAAAAAGAAGTGGCCTGCTGACCCCGTTGCAGGGCTCACCGGGATCAAAACGCCAAACCGCATGCCTTCGGCAAATCTGATGCTATTGTCGCTCTTCACGTATTTCGCGGTCTTCTGGTCGTAAGGATCCAGAAGAACGTGACAGGCGGTTATCAGGAAGCCGGTGGAACTAACGATGAACGCCGTTCCAATGCATCTAATAAAGGCGTCGCCTTCGAACCAGGAAACGACAGGAACGATGCTTTGCTTGACCAGAAAATCCGTTTTCCCGAAGGACGTGAGCCATCCGTATCGGTTGCCGATCAATGGCCGGTCGGTAAGCATTTCCATCGTGCTCTCGAACGTAAAGAAATCCGGTTCAGAGCCTGCTCGCGGTTTGAGGGTCAAGCCCTTCAGGGCGCAAATCAGCCACTTGCCGTTTGGGTCTTTGGCCCAAAGGAATTTCAAAACTCCCAGATTTTCGTGGCTGTTCATTGCTATTTGAACGCTCTCTGCCCAGGTCAAAAACCTGTCCATCAGTTTATTGGTCAATTGGCCGCTCGCAACGGAAAGCGGCATCGCATGGCACGAACAAAGCCCGCATCGACTTTTGTGGAAATCATTTCAAGAAGAGAAAAGCCACGGTGGCGTGCCCACATCACTGCGAAGCCGATCAGGACTGCAGTGATTACCATGTTTGGCCAAGCGTTGAGTGCCCACTGTCCTGACCAAACCAAGTGCAGGCACGTTGAAAACGGCAAAGAATACGGAATCGGCCATTGCTCCCCATCCGGATCGCGAGCGCCAACCAAGCCCCCAACCAGATGGAGATGAAAGCTAATGAATACCAGGATCGTGGTCTTCAGCCTTAGCCTGGCCAGAACCGCCCCCATTATGGCGACGACGATTGCGAACCCTAAATTATGGCAAAGGGTATGGTGATACTCGCCCCACCAGTTCGACGAATGTGCTGAGTTCCGGGTTAGCCGGTCTGCGATAATTCCCAAGCCATCGAGGTCGGGCACGACGCTGGCCCAGGTCACGAGTGCGCGTTCGCGTTTGTCGAGCGATGGCACGGAATTTGCCAGACCCCAACCAATGAAAAAGTGGGTGATGGGACTCACTGTTGTTTGGGAAAGTTCCCCAGCCCTTAATCCACTGCCTACAGCGGTATCGACTTACAGCCTCTACAGCCCTCCGCCACTTAACTAAATCCACGACTTTTTCAACAGCCAAGCCTTCACCACTTGCGTCAGCGCCACGTAGCAAACCAGCGTCACCAGCAGCAGTAGCCAGAACAGCGGCGGTAGCGGCACAAACCCCAGGAACGCAGCCAGGGGCGAAAACGGCAGATACGCCCCGAAGGCCATTATCGCCAGCGTCGTCATCGTGAGCTGCCAGCTCGCCCGGGATTGAACGAATGGAATCAGGTTCGTCCGAATCACGTGGACGATGAGTGTCTGGGTCATTAGCGACTCCACGAACCACCCCGTGTGAAACAACGCCGCCGCGTAGGTGTCATTGGGCGCCGCGGCGCCTGCAAATCGCCCTGCCACACTCGCTGGCGGCACCAGCCCCAGGTTGCTGCACTTGAAAATGAACCACATCATCGCGTACGTCGTGTAATCGAAGATCGAGCTGATTGGCCCGATGAACACGATGAACTTCCCGATCTCCCCCATCCTCCACGGCCGCGGCTTCAATGTCTGGTTCGCTCCCACGTTGTCCGTCGGAATCGGCACCTGCGAAAAATCGTAAAGCAGGTTGTTCGTCAGGACCTGGATGGGAGCCATCGGCACATAAGGCAGCCAGGCGCTTGCGCCAATCACGCTGAACATGTTCCCGAAGTTCGAACTCGCGCCCATCCGAATGTACTTCAGGATGTTGACGAATACCTTCCGCCCTTCCAGCACGCCCTCTTCCAGCACCAAGAGGCTCTTTTCCAGCAGAATCATGTCCGCCGATTCCTTGGCGATGTCCACCGCGTTGTCCACCGAGATCCCCACGTCCGCCGCGCGCAATGCCGGCGCATCATTGATGCCGTCCCCCATGAAACCCACCACGTGGCCCTTGGCTTGCAGCGCCTTCACGATCCGCTGCTTGTGCGCTGGCGATAACCGCGCGAACACATCGGCCGCATCCACAGCCTCGGATAACTGTGCGTCCGACATCCCCTCGACCTCCCGGCCTAACACGACCCTCTCCGCGTGGATGCCCACCTCGCTGCACACCTTCCGGGTCACAAGGTCATTGTCCCCCGTCAAAACCTTCACCGTCACGCCATGCTGCCTCAGCGCCGCAATGGCTTTGATGGCGGAATCCTTCGGCGGGTCGAGGAATGCCAGATAACCGGTCAACACCAACTCGCACTCGTCGGCCTTTGAATACGCTGCTCGCTTGTCCAACTTCCTGGTCGCCACGGCCAGCACCCGGAATCCGTCCTCGCTTAACTCGTTCACCTGCTGAAGCAGGTCACCCACGAAAAGCGGGTCCATCGGGAACGTCTCGCCCTTGCTCTCAAATTGTGTACATTTCGCGAAGACCGACTCCGGCGCCCCCTTCGTAATCAGTTGCCGCTCGCCGTTCGGCAGCTCAACCGCCACCGACATCATCCGCCGCGAAAAGTCGAACGGCAGTTCATCCACCTTGTTGTATTTCTCCACCCCCAGCTCCTTATGCACGTCTTTGTGGGCCAGCACCGCCCGGTCCAGCACGTTCTTTAGCCCGGTCTGAAAGTGGCTGATCACATACGCGTCTCTCAAAACCTCCTGGCTCTCGTTCTTGAACACGTCCACGTGCAGTTCCAGAATCACCCGGTCAATCGTCAGCGTCCCCGTCTTGTCCGTGCAGAGCACATCCATCGCCCCAAAGTTCTGAATCGAGTTCAGCTTTTTGACGATCACCTTCTTCTTCGACATCGCCAGGGCGCCCTTCGATAGGCACACCGACACAATCATCGGCAGCATTTCCGGCGTCAGGCCCACCGCCACCGCCAAGGCGAAGAAAAACGCCTCCTTCCAGTCGTGCTTCGTCACCCCGTTGATCAGGAACACCAGCGGCACCATGACCAATATGAACCGAATCATCAGCCAGGTGAACCTCTTCACCCCTTTATCGAAGGCCGTCTCCGCCTGCTGCCCGGCCACGCTGCGTGCCACCTTCCCGAAATAGGTCTGCGCCCCTGTCGCTATAGTAACCGCCGTGGCCGCGCCGCTCTCCACGCTCGTGCCGAGGAAGCACAAATTGCTCCGCTCGATGGCCGAAACCTTCTCTCGCGCATCCGGCGCGTCGGTCTTTTCCACCGGCAGCGATTCTCCGGTCAGCGTCGCCTGGATGACGAACAGGTCTTTTGCCGACATCAGCCGCACGTCGCCCGGAATCATGTCCCCCGAAGACAACTTCACCACATCCCCCGGCACCAGTTCCCGCAGCGGAATCTCCCTCGCCTGTCCGTTCCGCACCACCGTCGCCGTGACGCTGATCATCGCCTTGAGCTTCGCCGCTGCGTTGTCAGCCTTCGTTTCCTGAATGAACCGCAGCGCCACGCCCAGAACCACCATGAGCAGCATCACGATACCCGCCCGAAAGTCGCCTGTAGCGAAGGACACCGTCGCCACCAGCGTCAGCAGGATTACCAGCGGGTTGCGCGATGCCACCCAGATCCGTTCCAGCCAGCTATGCCCGCGTTCCTGGGCGACCTCGTTCGCTCCGAAGACCTCTAACCGCTCCCCCGCCTCTTCGTCGCTTAACCCGTTCGCTGAACTCCCCAGCCGCTGGAGAATCTCCCCCGCATCCTTGATCGCGGCATCGCGGACCAGCTCCGCCGCGCGGTCGCCATTGGGTTCCTTGACCACAGCCATAACACCCTCACGTTGCGTACCGCTTCAAAACCTCCAACAGCGCCCTTATCTCGCGCCGCCCCTCCGCCAGCCCCGCCGCCCCCTCGATGCACTCGCGCACATGCGATTCAATTAGCTCCTCGCTGAACGACTTCAGCGCTTGCCGCGCCGAAACCACCTGCATCAGCACATCTGGCGTGTCCGCCTCGGCCTCGACCATCCTTTCCAGCCCCTCAATCTGCCCCTTGATCCGCCGCAGGCGGACAATCAATGCTCTCTTCTCCAGACCGGCTCGAACCTGTTTTG
>CAZUVM010000127.1:0-29203 GCA_964623885.1 uncultured Verrucomicrobiota bacterium | reverse complement strand
GGAGTCCCGGTTATCTGGGGGTGAAGCACCTCGATTTCTTCCTCGACCCCGAAGTCTGGTTCCAATCGCACCTCAAGATTCATCGCGAATTCCCCGACATCATCTTCGTCCCCGGCTGGTGGATGGAATACGGCATGGCGGCCGAACCCTCCGCCCTCGGCGCCAAGATCAAGTTCTGGAAAGACAACACTCCCAGCGAATACCATACCCTCTATCATATCGAGGACATGGAGAACTTCCCCGAATACGACGTCGAGCACGACGCCTTCATGGGCCTCACGCTGCATCGCATGCGCATGCATCGCCAACGCATCCTCGACACCGGCGAAATCCTACCCTTCGTCACTTCCCGCGGACCGATGTGCACGGCCGGGTTCGTCCGCAGCACCACCGAGCTCATGTTCGACCTGGTCGAGCGGCCCGAGTGGGCTCACAAACTGCTCGACCTCTGCACCCGCCTCATCATTGATTGGCTCAAGGCCCAGCAAGATGCCATGGGCGACACCGTCGAAGGCATTTTCATCCTCGATGATATTGTCGGCTTTGTAAACGAAGAGCACTACAAGGAATTCTGTCATCCCTACTTGAAACGGATCTGCGACGCGTTTCCCAGCGACTGGGTGAAGCTCTACCACAACGACGCCGAAGTGCAGGCCTGCTTGGATTTCCTGCCCGACTGCGGGTTTAACATGCTCAACTGGGGCAAGCAAACCGACATCGCCGAGGTCAAAGCCCGCGTCGGCAAGCGCATGTGTCTCATGGGAAACGTCAATCCGCTGGAAATCGGCGTGCGCGGCACACCCGAGGAAGTCCGCCAAGCCACTCTTGACGTTCTGGAGAAGAGCGGCGGCGAAGGCATCATTCTGTCCGTTGGCGGCGGCACCAGCCCAGGCATGCCCAAAGCCAATATCGTGGCCATGCAACAAGCCCTGGCTGAGTTTAACGGCCGCCGCGTCCCCGCTTGACCAGTCTGAACCCATCTCATGCCTGACTACGCGTTAATGAATCAGTGCCTTTACGAAGGCAAAGCCAAAGAAGTTGAGCAGATGACTCGCGACGCATTGGCTGCGGGCCGGAGCGTAAAAGAAGTGCTCAATGAAGGCCTCATCGCCGGGATGAGCGTGGTCGGGGAAGATTTCAAATACAACGTCCTCTACGTGCCTGAGGTCCTGATCGCTGCCCGTGCCATGAAGGCCGGCATGACCGTCCTCAAACCGTTACTCTCGTCAAAGGATTCTGACGTGCAACCTGCTGGCGTGCTTCTCATGGGCACCGTCCGCGGCGATCTTCACGACATCGGCAAAAATCTCGTTTGCATGATGGCGGAAGGCGCCGGCTTCCAGGTGCACGACATTGGCGTGGATCAAAGCCTCGATAAATTCCTGGCCGCGGCGGATAAATTCAAACCGAACATCATCGGCATGAGCGCCTTGCTCACAACCACGATGACCTACATGAAAACGGTCATCGACGGTTTCCAACAGCGTGGGCTCAACCAAGTCAAATTCGCCGTCGGCGGCGCGCCCATCAGTCAATCCTATGCCGATGAAATTGGCGCCAACGGTTACGGCGCCGATGCCTCCAGCGCCGTGGATTTGTTCCTGCACCTCGTCGGCAAAGGACTCCCCCCCTCGTTTAAGACGAAGCTCGAAGCCGCGGCTCCCGTGATGGCCGCGCGTGCCGCTCAAACACCGCGTTCACCCAACGCGAAGGCCAAATTCCAAATCCTCTATTGGCAGGACATCCCATCCGAAATCAAAGTCTGGGACGATTTCGACGAAATAAAAACTCCGCTGGCCCCGCGCTTCGCCGAACTCATCGACGCCTCGGCCCAGAAACAGGGTCTGATTCAGGCCGACAGCTACATGGCCCAGCTTCGTTGGAGCGATCCCGCCGAACGGCCCGGAACTCCCCAGGAAGTCACCGCCGCTCTCAAACAGGAACTCGAAAATCAGTTCCGCGAAAAGTAATCGTTCGGATTCCGCTGGGGATTCCCACCCCGAGCTTAGGTAAGCCAACGATGCAGTCGTCTTCGTGGAGCGCGCCCGCCTCGGGCGAGCCAACCGGCACCACCATCCAAGCGCACCGAGTAACAAGCAGAAATTGCGAAGCGGACACGCGGCTGGCGAGGGCGCCAACCGCGGCGCCCGAGGCGGGCGCGGTCCCTTTTAGTTGTTCCGCCTTCTAGGGCTCTGACCCCGCGATCGGTCACCACCGCCGTGCAACAATCACTTGGTTTGTCGAAGCTTTGGCAGGGCGAAATCATTGTCGCTGCTGCCCTGCCCTGACGGTGTATACGTCGTCCACACCTGGCCGGTCGCCGTATCAATGACAAACCCCTGGCTTGCTGTGCCCCCAACCTGATAACGACCAACCGCCGGGGTTGAGCTTGAAGCTCCTACGGCGAGCATCGCGGCGATACCAGCGATGAAACCGAGCAATCCACTCTTGATGTCCATGTGTTTTTTCATAAGTCGTGGTGGGTGACCACAAACAAAGCTGCTGTCGGTGGTCCACTGCGCATCAGTCTTTTAGACGGAAAGGGCATTTTAAGCGCGCTCGTAGTCATCAAACTGACTGCGAAGCCTTTCAATAACGAGCCTAGAGGGAAAGCGCCCCTCGAAATCGGCGCCGTATTCCTCAAGAATCTCTGGCGGGAAGGTGATTGTTTCGAGGCTTTCGCCGTTCTCCAGGCGATTGCAAAAGGCTGAATGCAGATCGCGCAAAAATAGGACGAGCTGCTGCCGGTCTTCGTCACTGCGAATCTCATGCTCGGACTCGACATACTCCATAACTGCCGCCATGCGGGTGAACATCCTTAGGAAAACTGGATCTTCAAACCAAGCCTCTCCCTCCCTCCATCGCGGGCTCTCTGTTGGCAGCCCAAGCAGCCTACTGATTTTCACGATTCGCGGGTCCATATTAGTCGGACACTCCGCTGCCTGCGGTTGTTGGCGCTCATGAGGCTTGGAATCGGCGCGAGGCCAGCAGAAGAACGTGAGAGCGAACCCCTCGGACGTGAAGCGCGGAAGAATGCCCTTCCGCTCGGGATCGCAGACGAACTCGAGGTAACAGAGAAAACAGAGCATTTCTCTCCGTTTTCTCCTGTTCAAATAATTCCAGTTGTTTGTGAGACGCTACACTAGCGTTCGCGGACCTTCTCCGAAATCGCTCGCGTATGATCAGGCGTGCTGCCGCAGCAGGAACCGATAATGTTCGCGCCCGCGGCGAGCGCGTCCGGCACGGAGCGCGCCATGTCGACAGGCAATTGCTTGTAAACGGCTTTTAGATTCTCCAGTACAGGCAACCCGGCATTGGGCTGAACCATCGCGGGTAACTTACAGCTCGCCCGGTAAATCTTCGCCACCCGGGCCGCCCCGGCCATATCCATGCCAGTGCCGCAGTTGAGCGCGATGATATGGGCGCCATGTTCCTCGGCGAAGGCCGCCGCTTGTTCAGGCAGCACCCCCATCATGGTCACATAAAACGTCTGGTCCTGCGAGAGATCGTAGGCCAGCGAAGCGATGATGCTGGCGGCCCCCGCAGCTTTGGCGGCTTCAATCGCAATGCCGATCTCATCCAATGAGGTTTGGGTTTCGATCAGGATCGCATCCGCTCCCGCCTCCACCAATGCGGCGGCCTGCTCGCGATAAACTTCGAGCGCTTCGGCTTGCGGCATTTCGCCATAAGGCTCAAGGATCGCACCGAGTGGCCCGAGGTCACCCAGAACATATCCGCCCCGTTCGCCAAACGCCTCGCGCGCAAGACGGACACCGGCCTGGTTGATCGCCTTCAGCTCCGCGGCATGACCATGGCGGTTCAGCACCGTGCGGCTGCCACCAAAAGTATTCGTAGTGAGGCAATCCGCTCCGGCCTCGGCGTAATGCCGTTGGATGGCCAGCACGCGCTCGGGGTGGGTCAGGTTCCAAAGCTCCCCGCAACCGCCTTGTTCGAGCCCGGCCAGCATGAGCTGCGTGCCCATGGCCCCGTCACAGACGAATGTTCTCTCCCGAACCGCCTCGTGAAGCGGCCTTTTGTGATTGAGATTAGCCATGCAATCAGGGTGCGATTAGGATTTCCTTTTCGGTGATCTGCAACTGCACGCCCGCATTTTTGGCCGCTTCTGCCAGCGCCGCAGCAAGCATTATCACCGGGTCTTTGCTGACATCGAGGCGGCGCATGAGGCCCTCGCCTTTTTTTGCGCCCACCACCAGGCTGATCTTCAAACCACGACGCTTGCAGGCGACCCGCGTGCCGTCCGGGAGCGTTGTATTCATGGGCCGCAGCATGGCATCGGTGTAATGCACGCCGATGCCGGATTTTTCTGCGAAAGCGGGCGGCAGCTTATCTTTAGCGGTCGGGTTAATATCGCAAAGTTTCGTCATAATTGTAACGGTAGGGCGCGCGCCGGTATTGGCAATCCCGAAGACAACAACTCTCGCACGGCACCAGATGCGAGCCAGTGCGCACCTTGTCCGGGTGCCGCGTGATCCCGAAGATCGCCAGGAGCGATTTTTTCGGATTCAACATGCCTGTGTCCAGAACCGCAAGCTCGCGCGGGAAGCTGAACCGCTCGCCGTTTTGAAACAAGCGCCAAAGTTTGGTCTGATCGGAGATGGGCCAACCCGGGTAACCCGGACTGTAATGCGGCAGCACGCCGAGCCCGCTTTGGTCGGCCCACGCGCAGATCCGACCGGCTCCCTGCGCCACCAGGCTCTCCACTACCGCCGACCCATACATCTCGAGGAAGAAATACTCGTCCGGCTTTTCTTCCTGCCAGCAGCGCTGCGCGTGTTGCTCGCACTCGGGGCCGGCACTAACGGCTAACAGCATCGCGTCATGCGCTTCCGCGGCGGCGAAAGAACGCTGGAGGCGCGTGGATGAAAACGTGAACCCGGGTCCGGCAATCCCGCCCGGCGCGGTGCCGGCTCCGCCGGTCGGCCGCGCCAGCAGCCAGGGCCGGCCGTGTTCGGCGTACCACGCGCGCGCCCAGTCAGCGAGCTCCCGTGCCCGTCCCTCCAAAGGGGTTTTCGGCGGAAATCCGAGCAGGCGCACATATTCAGCTTCCAACACCGCGAGTTGCGGCTTGAGGTCGGTAAACTCGAAGCTGACGGCGCAATTCGTCACGAAGAAGCCGCCTCCAGCTTTGCGCCGCTCACAATCGGCGTGAATTGACAGCCGTCGACAAAAAAGTCAAAGAAATGAGGATGCGTTTCCAGGCGGCAATGCGTCACTCGCTTCACCAAACTCTCCAGCTCGGCCCGTTTCGTGCGCGATAGTAATGCAATCGTGGCGCCTTCAATGGAAGCATTCCCCACCTGCACGATCTTTGCATCTGCGATATCGGGAATAAGCCCGATGCGCTTGGCTGATTGCGCATTCAGGTTCCGTCCAAATCCGCCCGCCAAATAAAACAAGGCGACATCCTCGAAACGCGCGCCGTAATTCTCGAAGATGATCCGCAGCCCGGCAGCGTTAGCCCCTTTGGCTTGCGCGAGTTCGTTGATGTCGCTTTCGGCCAGAAAGATCGTGCCGTCGCCGTTCTCGCTGAGCACGACACGCGAGCCGCCATCTTCGAAGCGTCCTAACGAGTTAAGGCGTTCGACCCGTCGTAGTTCGCTCAAAACATCCACAAGTCCTGAGCCACAGATGCCTTGCGCCGGCTCTTCACCAATGATTTGTGTCACGATCGAACCATCCGGTTGGATCGCCACTTTCTCGATCGCGCCGGTCAGGCCGGGCATGCCGCAAGCGATCTTGCCACCTTCGAACGCCGGCCCGGCAGGACATGAAGCGGCGAATAGCTTGTGTTTGTTCCCCAGTATCAGCTCAGTGTTGGTCCCGATGTCCATCAATGCTACCAGACGCTCCTCGTTGGCGATATCGACCGCCAACATGCACGCGGCAGCGTCCGCGCCGACATGGCCGCTGATGATCGGCAGACCGTAAATCCGGGCGCGTGGATGAACCGGCAAACGCAACCGTGACGCCGTTTCGGTCAGGCTCGTGCTTGTCCGTCGGCCGGCTGACAACTCAAGCTCGGTAATCGACTGATATGGATTCTGACCGATCGAATATACATCCAATCGGAAAAATAAATCGCGCATCGTCGAGTTTCCTGCCACTACGACTTCAAAAATCGATTCGGCGTCGACCGGGAACTCCGCGATTGCGTGTGCCAGGTACCCGAGCAAGGTCCGCTGCAGCAACCTGGTTTTGTCGTGAGTATCGTAATGAATCCGCGCCATCACATCCGAGCCGCCAAACCGTTGAGGGTTTTCGAAGGACGCATCCGCAATGAGTTCGCCGGTCTCCAGGTTTAAGAGCCGCACGACCACCGTCGTCGTGCCGATATCCATCGCGAGGCCGTGAATCGGGTTGCGCGTCCGCGCAATCTCCTCACCATCCAGCAAGACCCGGTCTCCGTCACGAGTGACGGTCGGATCGAGCGCCATCTGTGCATGGCTGCATGGCAGTTGGAACGCATGCCGCTCAATCCGCAAATTGCCTCGTCGCATGGTGTGGCAGCGAACCAGGCCCTCCGCTCGCTCGATTTTGCACCGGCACGATAACCGGAAATTCTCCCGAAGATGCGCCTCCTCCGGAGAGCGGGGAGAAAGACATTCCATGCCTTCACTGACCTCGACCAGGCATTCTTTGCACTTGCCCTGCTTGCCACAAGAAGTCGGCACTTTGATTCCCAGCGCGTCGGCGCAATCGAACAAGGAAACGCCAGGCTCAACCTCAGTTTGACGAAGATTAAAATGCAGCTTCACGCAGCGGGAAACGACGGGGCGACAGCATAACTACTCGCGAACTAAGGCGGTTGGGCGTGCGGAGGCATGCTGCTGGATCGCCTCGCCCAACCAGGCAATGGTCTGACCCAGGTCTTTCATGTTCCTGGCGGCTTCTTCGTCCTTGGCAACCTCACCCTTTTCGAGGCCGAAGCCGAGGTTCCAATAAGTCGAGCCGGGCACGATAGCCCCTGACATAAGGAACATATGGTTCATGGTGTCAAATGCGTGGGTTCCGCCGCCTCTTCGGACAGCGACCACAGCCGCTCCGATCTTGCCGCGGAACAATCCGCCGTTCGCCACAGCCACCAAGCCTGCCCGGTCCAGCAAAGCCTTCATCTCTGCGCTGACATCGGTGAAATACGTCGGCGAACCCAGAAGAATTGCGTCGGCAGTGACCATCTTCGCAAAGCACTGGTTGAAAAACTCATCGTGTTGGCTGCACCGGGAATCCTTCTTATCGAAACACTGGTAACAGGCCTGGCAACCACGGATGGAAGCTCCACCCAATTGAACAAATTCGGTTTCCCACCCGGCAGCAGTTAGCGGAGCTAGCGCCTGCTTTAACAGTATTTCGGTGTTTCCGCCACGGCGAGGGCTTCCATTGATGGCAACGGCTTTCATAAAATCAACGACTCGATTTCGGGTTCCACTATTGCACGAATTGTCAATGAATTACGAGAAAGAAGAGCCTGTACTTGCATGTTTCGGGGCCATTACCCCAGTTGTGATTAACCCCTGGAAGCGCAGTGTTTTGTCAGGAGGTTTTATTTCTCGTATGAAGAATCTGATTGGTGTTTTGACATTGGTGGGATTGTTGGGCCTATGGACGGGACAGAATTGCCAGGCTCAGGCCGGTGGTGGTGGGGCAGGCGGTGCGGGCGGTTCGGGAAGTAGCGGAGGTACCGGTGGCACAGGGTCGGGAGGAGGCACGGGGACTGGCACCGGCATTGGAGGAACTGGCACTGGGGCTGGATCAGTCGGCCAGCCGGGCAGCGTGCAAGGAACCACCCCTGGCGCGATGCAGCCTGGAACTGGAATTGGCACTGTTCAGCCGGGGACAACTCCCGGAGTCGGGCAGCAACCGGGTGTAGGCACCATCGGAGGCAGCAGCTTCGGCATCGCTACCAATAGCCTTGGAACCGGAATTGGCAACGTGCTGGGCACGAACCGATTCGGCTCGATCTCAACAAACGTTCCCGGCATGATCCCAGGCACTGGTTTGGGCGGTACGGGCGTGAGCCCTGGGGGCAATGGAATCGGGAATGGCGCTGGTCTAGGAACGAATGGGATTAGCCCCGGCGTTGGTTTGGGTACGAATGCCCCGAGCACACACTTCCGCCGCCTCGCTAGTTGAAGAGGCTCGTCAGCACTGCCTAATCACATGCCGACAACTTTGGGGTTGTCGGCAGTTTAGCGTACGGGTTCCACCGCGCGGGAGTTATGGCGTGGCGCTTGTTTTCCGGGCCAGGAACTCGTTGATCGATTTGGCCGCGCGTTTGCCGTCGCCCATCGCCAGAATAACGGTAGCCGCGCCCCGCACGATATCGCCGCCGGCGAAAACTCCCGGCAAACTGGTCATCCCCTGCTCGTCGACAATGATGTTGCCCCATTTATTCAATTTGAGCTCGGGACAAGTGGCAGTGAGCAGTGGATTCGCGCGCGTGCCAATGGCAACCACAACCACGTCGCAAGGGATCACAAACTCAGAGCCCGCAATGGCGACCGGCCGCGCGCGGCCGGAAGCATCAGGTTCACCCAACTGCATTCGCACGCATTTGAGGCCCGTGACCCATTTCTTCTCGTTGCCGATCACTTCCACCGGCGCTACGAGGAACTCGAATTCCAACCTCTCTTCCTCCGCATGGTGCACCTCTTCAGCTCGCGCGGGCATTTCCTTGCGTGTACGCCGATATACAATGACAGATGATTTTGCGCCCAACCGCTTGGCCGTGCGAGCGGAGTCCATGGCAACATTGCCGCCTCCGACAGTCGCGACACGTTGCCCCATGAGAACCGGCGTGTCGGAGCGCGGGAACTGGTAAGCAGCCATCAAATTGATGCGCGTGAGATACTCGTTGGCTGAATAAACTCCCTTGAAATTCTCACCGGGGACATTCATAAACACCGGCAATCCCGCACCGTTGGCAATGAACACTGCATCGAATTGCCCGCGCAGCTCGTGCAAGGTGTAGGTGCGGCCGATCACGGTATTGCAAACGATTTTGACGCCCGCTTGTTCAAGTCGTCCTACCTCGTCCTGGACGATTTTCTTCGGCAATCGAAACTCAGGAATGCCGTACACCAATACTCCGCCTGGTTTATGCAGCGCTTCGAACACAGTGACCGCATGTCCGTATTTTGCCAACTCGCCCGCTGCCGTTAACCCACCGGGGCCCGCGCCAACAACGGCAACCTTATAGCCGGTCGACGAAACCGGTGCAGCGGGCTGCGAGTCATTGCGGTTGCGCGCCCAATCGCCGACAAATCGTTCCAAGTAACCGATTGCCACGGGCAAGCCTTTGTGCCCGCGGATACATTCGACCTCGCATTGAGTCTCCTGTGGACAAACGCGACCGGTCACTGACGGCAGCGCATTGTCGTTGAGCAGCGAGCGCGCGGCATCGGCCAGGTTGCCCTCCGAAAGCAGTTCGATAAAACGAGGGATGTTCACCATGACCGGGCAGCCGGCGATGCATTTGGGGTCGCGGCATTGCAAGCACCGTTCGGCTTCGAGAATGGCGGCCTTTTCCGCGAGACCCAGGTTGACTTCCTCGAAGTTGGCGTTGCGGATAAGCGGGTCCTGCTCGGTCATCTTGGTTCGGCCGATTTGCAGGCGCTGTTTGGTTGTAAAATTGGAACTCACGAATTGAAAGCGGCCAAACCAGTTATTGTCCCAAGCCAATCTTACAATTGCCCGCCTCACAGACCGCGAGCGAGCGTTGCTCGAATTCGCGGTACGTGCTTAACCGATCCATCAACAGATCGAAGTCGACCAGGTGACCATCAAACTCCGGCCCATCCACGCAAGCAAACAGTGTCTCGCCACCCACCGCGACGCGGCAGCCGCCGCACATTCCGGTGCCGTCCACCATCACCGGGTTGAGGGAGACGATAGTGTGGATGCCCAGTGGTTTGGTAAGATTGACCACAGCTCGCATCATGGGTACCGGACCGACTGCGTAGACAACTTTAATCCCCCCCGCGGCAAGCGCGTCTCTGGCGGCGTCGGTCACAAACCCGTGCCGCCCATAACTGCCATCATCAGTACAAACGAGCACCTCACCCAACTGCGCCAATTCAGTTTCAAAGATGACCCATTCCTTCGAGCGCCCACCGATAATGCTCAGCACAGAAACTCCCCGTCTGCGCAAACCCTGGGCAATGGGATGCACCACGGCCGTGCCAACGCCCCCGCCGATGCAGAGGGCACGACCGGAGTCGATCAGCTCGGTCGGTTTGCCCAAAGGGCCCGCGATGTTGGCGATGGCCTGCCCGGATTCCAGTGCCACGAGGTCCCGTGTGCTCTTGCCGACCGCCTGAATCACCAGCGAGATAGTGCCGGCCTTCGGATCGCCGTCGGCAATGGTCAAGGGAATCCGTTCGGCCCCCTCGCCCAAATGCACGATTACAAATTGTCCAGGCTGGCGGATTTGGGCGATCCGCGGGGCCACGACGTCCAGGCGCGTGACATTTGGACTAAGCCGGGTCTTGGAAACGACAGGATGCATCAAGTAAACGCCGATTATTTATCACGAGTGAACTAGAAACAATTTCAAGACTTTTATGCCAAACGGACGCCGGATCCGCGTGCAGTCCAGCTAACTTGCCGTTCGATAATTGCTAATCCAACCTGGCGCGCGGCTCTAACCCGATTTTGGGATTCTCTATACGAAAGTTGCGTTGTGTCGGGCGAAGCAGATCAAGGCGGCAGAACCGCCCGCTGTTCCCATTAATCCAACAGTCCACTAATCCCCTAATCCGTGGCCGTCCTTGGCTGGCGGCCGGTCCAGCGTCACTTGCATCCGCGGGAACGGCACGGCGATACCTTCTTTATCGAAGCGCTTACGAGCCGATTCGAGGAGATCATTCTTGAATTCGCCTGCGGCGCCCGGGCTCGGGCACCAGGCACTCACCGTCAGCACAATCCCGTTCGGCCCCCATTGGGTGAGCGGGCACCCGGTGACCTGCTGGGCCTTGGAATTCCGTCCCGCCAGTTCCAGCAAGATCGCGCGGGCTTTGTCGATGTCCGCGTCGCTACTGATGCTGATTGGCACCGAGCAGACGACGCGCGGGTCTTCGCTGGTCAGGTTGACAGTCGTCTGGCTGGCAATGCCGCTGTTGGGCACGACTATCCTCCGGTTATCGTCGGTCTTCAAAACGGTGTAGCCCAGGTTGATGCTCTCAACCATGCCGGTCTCCAGACCAGTCGGCGCGGTTACTTGGAGCCGATCTCCCACTTTAAACGGGCGATAGAGGACCAACGAAAAACCCGCAATGAGATTGCCCAGTGTGTTTTGCGCCGCCATGCCGACCACGACCGATATGACGCCGACGCTGGCCAGCCACGCGCTCCCCAGGTGCGAAAGTGTCGGTACCAGATGCGCGTAGGAAATGAAAGCGAACAGGTAAACGCCGAATTGAGCGACCTGAGAAAGGAAGTTGATTGTAGTGCGGTCGACGTATGCGCGTTTGTCTCGCGCCAGCACGCGTTGGACGGCCAACCGCAAGGCTCGGCCAATCAGCCATGCCACAACGGCGAAAACAACCGCGTAAATGAATGCACCGAGCGGCGTCGCCGGATCCGCAAACGCCCCGGTTTTAAACTGCTCCAGGATCTTCCGCATGTCGTGGCCGAATTTAAGCACAGACTCGGACCGGCGTTAATCGCAATCTTAGCCTAAAACCAGCAGCCTGATTACCTGTTAGATTAGGCCTCCATGGGCAAAGGACCCCACTGCCCCAGCGAAGAAAATGGAGGTTTATTATGTCAACCTTATTATGGCAAAGAAGAACCGGCAAAAAAACCTCCCCCGCTTGGCTAAAGGGCAACTTTGGAAACTTAAACACGCGTATATCCAAATCGTCGAATTAGGCAAACGCTTGCTCGAATTTAGGATGCTGACTCGCCTGAGCGAATCAGGCGTGCGCCCCAAAATGAGCGGCGTAGAAACGATGTGCCGATACCTTCAGACCCGTGGGGCACGGCTGATTAAAACACCAGAAGGGATGCTCCATCGGTCATAATCCTTATTGCACCTTCACACGATAATACTTCTGCGGCTGGTTGGTCGTCGCATCACGGTATTGAATCCATGAATTGGAACCCGGATACGCAGCTCCTGTCGCCCAATTACTCAGGCTGCCCAACCGATTAGTGTATTGTACAACATAGGTAAGGTTGGACACGCCGTAGAATGTGAAGCTGAATCCGTTGGAGCCGAAACTCGCATTCGTGATGGCAAGCGGCTGAGCCAGCACGACCAATCGTGCAATGGTGCTGGTGATGGATGCAACCGGGTTAGTAATAGTTACTGAATAACTGCCTGAGTTCGATTGCTGAGCATTCGAAACCGTATAGGCGGTACCGGTGGCGCCCGAAATGGGGGCGCCCTGAAAATTCCATTGGTATATAAGTGGCGGATCGCCAGTGGCCGAAACCGTGAACGTAGCATTCTGACCAGGACTGATCGTTTGGCTTGCCGGCTGGTTGGTGATCGTCGGTGGATCCAGAACCGTAATAACTGCCGGAGTGCTAGGTATACTGGCAAAGGAATTATATACAGCCACATCGTACGTACCAGCTGTGGCTTTGCTCGCTATAAAGGAATAGCTCGGTCCGATCGCTGTCGAAATGGTATTGGTATTATTGAAGTGCCATTCGTACTTCAATCCATTCCCGGAAGCAACGACCGACAACCTGACTGTGCTTCCTGAAGCGACCGTCTGGCTCTGCGGCTGGACCAGTATGGCATCGACCGTCAGCGTCGCGACCGAACTGGTAATCGTGAAGGAGGAGTTGGTCGGAATGATGGAAACGGTATAGGGTCCGGCATCATTTGTCATGACCGTTGGGATTGTTAGGGTAGCGTCGGTTTTGCCAGGCAGATTTGTTCCATAGTGCATCCACTGAACTTGCCACGGCGGGGTGCCGGTCACTCCAACCACAAATGTCGCTGGCCCGCCGACATCGACTTCGAAGTTCGTCGGCTGGGTTATGATGTACGGCCAAATGCCCAAGGTTGCCGGGGCACTTATTATGGTCTTGTAGGAGTTCGAAACCACCACATCATAAACGCCCGCGTTGGTAACCGTCACGTTATTCAGTGTGTAACTGGAAGTCGTAACGTTCGTGGGAGTGCCGTTGAAACGCCAGAGATATTTCAGCGAATCTCCATAGGCCGCCACCGTAAAGGTGACCGAGCCACCGTTGGTTTGCATCTGGCTTTGCGGTTGACCGGAAATCGTAGGGAGCGTCGCCAACTCGAAGGCGCCGATATCGGCGGCATTTTTCCCAGGGACCGCACGCTGAACACCACGTTGATCCATAGTCGGCAAACCCGCAGTCCCGGCCGGAATTTGGGCGTATGCCGGGCTGTTGGTTGAACGCAGCGCGATTGTTTGAGTCGGTCCACCGTTATTGGCCAACGACCCAATCAGCGGGTCCTTGTTCCGGCTGGCACTGCTAAGGCTAGTGGGTGTGAGATCGGAACTGAGGTTATAGCCGCCGGCCACAATCGTTCCGTAACCATTCAGCCCAGCTAAATTGGTGGCGAGGATGGAGTTGGCCAATGTAAAAGTGCCGGCTGTATTGGCAATGCCTCCGCCCGCCGCGGCACCGGGATTTCCGGGTGAGCCGGGGAATCTGCCTGAACCAGCCACACCATTCGTGCCGCCGATAGCGGCGCAATTGGCAATAGTACAATTCGTCACTCCCAAGGTGCCTGCGTTGTCGATGCCTCCGCCGAAGCCATTCCCACCATTTCCGCCATTACCACCTTGAGGCAGTGAGCCACTCCCGTTGCCTCCATTACCTCCTGTGCCGCCGGTCACGTTGTTGTTATAAAATGTGCAATTAATGATCGTCCCCCAGACCTTGGAATAGACGCCGCCGCCGGAAGCACTGCCGCCGCTCATGCCGGTAGTGCCGACGCCATTCACCTGATTACCGCCTGCCGCGCTGGTCCCACCCTGCACTTTATTGCCCGAGAACGTTGATGAAGTAAGCGTGAGATTTGCATCATTCCAAATGGCCGCCCCGCCGGCGTTCCCGCCGGCGCCGCCTGCGGCATCCATTCCCGAAAAAACCCCTCCGCCGCCTGTTCCTCCAGCCCCGCCGGAACCGGCAGTAGCCGTGTTACCCGCGAATGTGCAATTGGTCAGAGTCAGGTTATGGCCATTATAAATTGCGCCCCCCAAAGCCAGACCGCCCGCCGCGCCGACGCCGCCATTGCCTCCCTGATTAACTTGAGTTCCACCATTTCCGCCCGCGCCTCCATTGCCACCAGTGGCGTTGTTGGTGGTGAAAGAGCAATTCTGGAGAAACACATTGCCGAGATTATAGATGGCGCCCCCTACGCCAGATGTCCCTGCTGTGCCATTCCCGCCGTTCCCGCCGACCCCGTTGACGTTATTGCTTGAACCGGGCGAGCCCACTAGTCCGTTCGTGCCGAGGGCGCTGTTGCCTACAAAAGCACAATTACTGAGCAGCAAGCTCGCGCCGCTGTTCACATAAATTGCCCCGCCATTGGTGCAGCTGCCTGCCGTAAAAACCAGGCCAATACCGCTGAGGCTCCCGGCGTTGATACTAAACAATTGCACCTGGTTGCCACCGCTGATGGTTACGTTATGGCCTTGCGTATCAATCGTGGTGTTCTGCTGGATGGGCACCGTGGCCGTTAAAGTGATGCTGCAATCCTGGGTAAAGGCGATATAACCACCCATCAAAACTGTATTTGTGAAGTCCTCCTCTGTGCAACTGGGCACGTTGTTGGTATCGGCACGCGCGATCGCAACTGAGAACAAGAAAAACACCAGCGTACACCACTTCAACGGAGTGAGCGAATTCTTGAGTCGCGTGGCAAAGGAAGCCACGGTGAGGCTTTTGACGAAACTGATCATGGTCTACTACTTCTGACGTGCAGTGCGAATCGAAAAATAATTCTCCCGCGTCTCTATTTGTTAAACTCCTGGTTCGTGCGGCGCAGGCGTTTGGTTTCTTCCTTCTGAATGTCCCGTTCCGTTTCCCGCACGCCGGGCATTTTTTCCTTCTCGGCGCGGGCCGCCAGAGCGGCCACTTCAGGCGTCGGAAGCACGGTCGGACGAATCAGGACGATGAGTTCGGTCCGGTTCTCAATCGCCGCGGAACTTCGGAACAGGTACCCCAGCAAAGGAACGTCCTTCAGGAACGGCACCCCCGAGTTGTTTGAGCTCTTGTCGGTTTCGATCAGTCCGCCCAGCATGATTGTGTCGCGGTCGCGTACGGCGACTTTTGCGGTAGCGTCCTTTGAACTCGTAATGGGAACGTCGCCGACGTTCTGGATGGTAACGTTGCCTTCGAAGCTGTCGATTTTGGTATGGATGTCCATAACGACCAGTCCATCCGGGTTGATCAAGGGCGTTACTTCGATGTTCACACCAATCTGGAGCTGCTGGATGGAGGCGTACCCGCCAAACGCCCCGCCACCGTAGTAGCTCGAAACCGGGTAAGGCCGCTGTTCACCCACGAAGAGTGTCGCCGGCACCGCGTGCGAAGTCTGAATGCGCGGGCGCTGCAGGATTTTGGCCTTGCTGGAACTGGCGAGGGCCGTCACGGTTACATCCAGATCGTTACCCAACTGGGCCAGGTAACTAAAACCGCCGGGAATACCGCTCACGACGTTCGTTCCCACCTGCGTCGCGAAGCTGGACCCATTCAATACCGTGCCGTTGTTGATTGCGCCGATTCCCGTGAAGTAGTTGCCAGGATGCGAAGGTGATGTTTGTAGATAGCTGATCCCAAGATTCTTTGAATCATTCAACGAAACCTGGATGATTGCCGCTTCAATGAGCACCTGCGCCAGAACCACGTCGAGTTGCGAGACGATTTTCTTAATCATCTCCATATCCTGTTTGGTGGCAAAAATGAGCAGCGAGTTGGTCCGCTCGTCGGCGATGATTTTCGTCTGACCGAGCACTTGGATTTCACCGGATGCAGATGCGCGGCGGATAATGTTTTGAAGACGGTCGGTGAAGCTCGTGCCTCGATTTGCCGTCGTTGCGGGTGTAGTGGTGCCCTGTTGCCCAAAGGTCGACCCAGGAGTCGTGCTGCCTGGATAACCAAAGCCTCCCATGCCGGAAGTATTTCCAAAACCGGACCGGCTGCCCCCCCCCGCGCTGTAACGACTCCCGCCGCTGCTCGACGAACCAATCGCGGTGCCGCCGCCGCCCGAACTCAGGCTGTTCAATGCGCTGGAAATATCTGATGCGAGCGCGTACTTAATCGGGATAACCTCGGAAATGTATTCCGAAGGCACGGCAACATCGATTTTTTTGATCATCTCAAGCATGCGCTTCACGTTCGGCGTGTAATCGCGGAGCACCAGCATTTGGGTCGTATCAAACGGCAGAATCCCGCCTTGCAGACCCGGGCTCGCAAACGGCGTAAGCACGGGCACAAGCTCGGTCGGCTTTACATAATTCAACTGAATGGCGTACTGCACGTACTGGCCCATATCAGGCAGACGTTGATACGCATTGGTGTCAGTTCCAATAGGCGCTCCGACCTGCCCGCCCTGGGCTGCCGGCACCACCTCGCAGAACTTATCGCCAACATCCACTACCGAAACGCCGTTGAGGCTGAGCACGGTATCCAGCGCCTGGATGGCCTCTTTCCGTGTCAAAGTGCCACGGGTTTGCAGGACAATCTGTTGGGCAGCATTGAGGGTGCTGGGCCGAAGAATCGTGCGATTTTTCAGGTCGGCGTAGATCGCCAGCACCTGGTTGAGGTCAGCGCCACGGAAATCGATCATTCCGGGCGGTATTGTTTCCTCATCAGAATTTGTGACCGCCCCGCCACCACCGGCAACCGCAGCAGGATCAGCCGCAACCCCTTGGGCAACAGGAGCGGGGCCGCCTGGCGCGACAGAAGGCACCGTTGCCGCAGGCACTGCTGCGGCAGGCACCACATTAGCATTAGTAGCCGGTGCAGTCGTAGCCGGTGCAGTCGCCAGGGCTGGGCGTAACGTAACGGGCGGCTCGGAGAGAGCTTGTTCGGCGGGAGTCAGGGGCCCGACCGCAGCGCCCGTTTGATTAACAGCGTTGGTCCCAGATGCCTTGGCCTGTCGCAACGCCCGAAGCATCTCGATCCGGTTGGATTGGGCGGCCGAATAGACTGGGATTGGAGCAAAATTCGTTGCCGAACCTGTCGGCGCAGGCGGAGTTTGCGCAAAGCTCAAAAAGCCTCCGACCAACGAAATCATCGCCGTAATCACAGCCCTTAAGAAGGCGAGCGGACGCCTTCGTCCGCGATTCCGGCACAGCGTGGAAAGACACGCGCGGACCAGATAGTCCGCGCTCCTGATTTGGAGCATAGGTTTCACGGTTTTTTGGTGTTTGAAGGTGATGTTTTCGTCGCAGGTGTTTGCGGCTGGGTGGTAGAAGGGCCGCTCTTGATAGGAGAGCCAGGCGTGCGGGGACTCGCCGCCGGGTGGGCGGGCGCTTTGCGCAGATAGCTGGCGACCAGTTGAATGCTCGCAACCAGATCGTGGTGCGCCTGCTCTGGCCGCAGGCCAAGATCGCGCACGCGGATTAATGAATTACTGGCACCGAGGTTATATAGAAAGTCCACCAGCTGGGCTTCGCCGGCCTGTACGCTGATGCTTTGGCTTTTCTCAACGAAAAACTGGTTGGTTGAATTCTTGATCGTGCCGTTTTGAATGATACGCACGCCGCTCCGGCTGGCCTGGCTGTTGACGGCATTGGCGAATTGAAAATCCTGTTCTTCCGGGGGCACGGCCAATCCTTCATTTTCCAGTTCTTTGACGCGGCGTTCGTAACTCGACATTTGGTCGATCTCCGCCTGAAATACTGAAATCTTGTGTTCGGCGTCTGATTTGCGCGTGCGGACCATGCCCCAGTCGGAAAAATGCGGTATTACCAGCAGGAAATTAAGAACCACAAAAAACAATGAGGCCACACCAACCAGCACGCGCTTCTCAAACGGGCGCAAGTTGTTCCAGTAGCCTTTCATTGGACCTCCGAACGTTTGAGTTCCAACCCGACGCTCCAACTGGCCGTCGGACCTGGTGCGCGCCATTGCAGGTTCTCCCCTTTCGTAGCGTCGAACAACGGTTCATTTTCGCCAGGTTTGATGTAGCGCCGCATGTCGCGGTCAAAATCCAATAACCGCTGGTACGCGCTCTCCGGGGCCGTGCCGCTGAGGCGGAGCCGCTTGCCTTCACTGAAGTTCAAGCTGTCCAGGGTAACATTATCCGGAAGCAGGCGGGCGGTGGCGTTCCAGCAATCGAGGCCGGCGTACTTAAGTTCCTGTCGATCCTTGAGAAGGTTGAACCGGACCTTGAGTTGAAGCGCGTTCGTGTAATTGGGCGCCAATGCCGCCGCCTGAGTTTCTACCGAGGTGGTGGTGAAATTGAAAAACCACAAGGCGATAAGGTAAATGGCCACCCCGATGGTGTAGAGACCGCCGATCGCCAGCAAACTGCGCATCCAAAGCCGATCCACGAACTGCTGCTGATATCGAGTAGCAAACTCGGCCGGCATCAAGTTGGCGCGCGGTTCGCCATGCGCCGATCGTTCGGCCGTCAGGGCCGCCAGCTCGCGGGTGGATAGCGGCGTGACCGTCTCCACCGGCTGCTCGAGACCGGCGCGCAGTGCTGGCTCCCATTCCTTGGCGCTGACGTCCGCCACCAAGTGCCACTCGGGCGGGCCGCTGAGCCAGCCTTCCATCTCCCCGGCCCAAGCCATTTGCATCAACTGTTCTTTGAGTGCGGCGGCGCGATCTCCTTCGCCCGTCGGCATCGTAAGCAGGTCCAGGTTGCGCAAGACGCCGCCATACCACCAGGCTACAACGGCAGTATTCTTGCCACCGGCGGCCTCCGGGTAAACCCAGGCACCGTCCTCTGTCAGCGCAGTAGTCTGCAGTTGGTCCAGGAGCGGCAGTTCCAGACGATCCGCCAGATATCCCTGGCCCTCCAGCTTGCCCAAAAACTCCTCGACCACGTTGCGCGATACCATCGACACAATTACGGTTTGTAAATTGGCTTCGGCGTGCGGGAGCGTTTGAAAGCTCCAGACAATCTGTGTTACCGGAAGCGGCGAGAGCTTCTCCAGCTGGAGTTCAACCATTGAAAGTGTCTCTTCGAAGTCGCTGCGCGGAAGCTGTGCCACCTTAAGAAAGACCTGTTCCGGAGGAAGCCAGGCGACATTGAGCTTATGCTGGAAAAGCGAGCGCCAATCCTTTGCCACAATACCTCCCGGCAGTTTCTCCCCGTCAAGGCTGGTGTGTTGCCGGTTGAGGACATACCCTCGACCCCGAGCATCAAACTGCCAAACCTGGCGTGCCTCTGGTCCAATCTCCAGCACCGTGCATGAATGATAGGTAATCGGACCACGACGCCGGGCCGGTTTGGCCGCAACCTTCGAAACGGGTACCAGCGCAGTCTTGGCACCCGTCTTGTCGGTTGCTTTTTGACCTTTGCTTCGGAAGGCAATGAATCCAAACAGCGCAGCCAAACCAACGAAAACCGCGCCGACCACCGGATAAAACAGCCGATAAGACTTGAGCTGGAGCAGCTTGTCCTTCCAGCCCGAGGTCGCCGGCGCTGCGGCTTTGGCGGGAACGGCATTAGTGCGGGAACCAAACACATTGGTTCGAGTGTCCGGACCATGAGCAGCGGGCGCAGGATGAACCGCCGTGGAGATGTTCGTCCGTGCAAAAGGCCTCCCTATCGCAGCGTTGGTCCTGACTCCCATCCGCTGGGGCATCGGTAGTTGATTGGAAGCCGCGTGAATCGAGGGGCATAAGAATATCAATGCCAGCCAGGCAACGCCCAGCCGCATTTTCAGGGATCCCACCATTTGAGTTCTCCAGAACTCCATCGCGTCGTTTCCCGGGGTTAGCTCTTGACCCATACTCCCGATTTCGTGTCTTCCACCAGCGCGTCGAGATGCTCCTCGATTTGAGTGACGCGCAAGACCTCTTCGATGGTAGTTTGTCCATTGCGGACCTTATTCCAACCGTCAGTGCGCAAGGTTCGCATTCCGTATTCCATTGCCCGGGCGGCGATTGTCGAAGCTGGGGCGCGATTCAGAATCAATGGCCGTAATCCTTCGTTCAGAATCAAAAGTTCGTAGATGCCCATGCGCCCCTGATAACCAAGCTGCCGGCAATCTTCACAGCCAGCGCCGCGCCAGAATTTGGCCGTTTCGATTTCCTGTTCAGGAAAACCAATGCGCCGGAGGTAATCGCGTTCGACCTTTTGCTCGGTCTTGCAATGAGGACAAATCGTACGAACCAGGCGTTGCGCCATGACCGCCTCGACGGACGAAGCCACCAGGAACGGCTCGATGCCCATGTCGATCAAGCGCGTGAAAGCGCTCGGTGCATCATTCGTGTGCAGCGTGCTGAAAACCAAGTGACCGGTCAGCGCGGCGCGAATCGCAATCTCGGCGGTCTCAAGATCGCGGATTTCCCCCACCATGATCACGTTCGGGTCTTGCCGCAGGATGTGGCGCAGTCCCATAGCGAACGTAAGCCCAATCTCCGGCCTCACCGCAATCTGATTGATCCCTTTGAGTTCGTATTCGACCGGTTCTTCAATGGTGATGATGCGCTTGTGCACGGAATTGATCGTGCTCAAAAACGCGTAAAGTGAGGTCGATTTGCCCGAACCGGTAGGGCCCGTCACCAGGAAAATCCCGTGTGGTTTAATAATAATTTCCCGGATCGCCTGCTCTTCCAGCGGCGAAAAACCCAGCTTGTCCAGGCTCAGGAAAATCTTGCCGCGCGTCAGCAATCGCAGCGAGACGCTCTCGCCGTAAACCGTTGGCACCGTCGAAACTCGGATATCGATTTCTTCCCCCTTGATGCGGACATTGATACGACCATCTTGCGGCAACCGCTTTTCCGAAATGTTCATTCCCGACATCACCTTGATGCGCGAGATGAGCGCCGCTTGAAATCGCTTAAGTTGCGGCGGCATTGGCGTCTGGTGCAGGATGCCGTCAATCCGGTAACGAATGCGCAACTCGTCTTCCGCGGGCTCGAAATGAATGTCGGTCGCGCGGTCCTTGTAAGCTTCCCAGATGACCTGGTTGACGAACTTGATGACGCTGGCTTCCTGGTCGCTCTCGGTGATTTCCTTGTCCAGCGGCAAATCGAGGTCAAGCGCTTCCTCTTCGGTGTCGAGTTCGCCGAGCGTTTCGGCACCGACGCCGTAGAAATTCTTGAGCGCTTTCTCGATTTCCGGACGCGTGGCCAGCGCAAATTGCACCGGTCCCCGTGCGTCAAACCGCACTGCGTTGAGCATCGCCGTGTCAAACGGATTACTCACCGCCACCTGCAATGTCCCATTCTGAACCTGCGTCGGCAGGACGGAAAACTGGAAGGCCACCTTGGTCGAGATGCGGGTGCGTGCCTCAGCCGGAATCTTAAGCTTGGGTAAATCCAGGAATGGCCAGTTCAGGGCTTGCGCCAGTTTTTGCAGGAACACGTCCTCGGCTAAACCTCGCTCACGGCAAATAAATGCCAGCAGCGATTCCTGCGAACCGTTGCTCGTCGCCACGCGCCATGCTTTGTTCCACTCGTCAAACTGCGCGGGAGTGGCCAGATCCATGCGTGACAAAAACTCTTTGAGAGAGATAAATGCCATTTGTCTTAGACTAACTGCGAATCATTAGTCTTCTGATACACGCTAAATTATGAAAAGTTGCGGAGCCGGTCAAAGTTTTAAATGGCGCGGCACGCTGGACGATGCGTTCCGCAACACAACGAGAGCGCTCAGTGACAGAGGGTTGCAACGCATCAGGCGACGGCGCCTTCATGGCGCAACAGTTTCCGGGTTATGTCTTGACTCCACTTGTTCTCTCTTTGCTTTTTCGCGCCTTGATCTGATGCGATTTACGATGCTGAGGGTCGAGCGCTGGAATGAGCGCCACGCATTTCTTCGAGTTCTTCCGGCGTGCGCGGCCAGTCGCGCTTTAGGAGTAGTGAAAGGGAACGATCCGCCAGGAGCTTGCCGCCGGTTTGGCATTTTGGACAATAGTTGGTCTCGATTTCAGCGTAGCGGATGCGTTGGACTTTCGCGCCGCAGACTGGGCATGAACGGCCGAATTTCCCATGCACCGCCATCTCGGGGCGAAACGCGGTCACGTTCTCTGGAAATCCGGCCCCAGCTTCAGCGCGCAAGCGCTCCAGCCAAAGGGTGAGAGCCTCGTGAGTAGCGTCGTGCAGCCGCTGGATTTCTTCTCCTGATAGTTTTTGCGTAAGTGCGACTGGCGAAAGTTTGGCGCGGTGCAGGATTTCGTCGGAATAGGCGTTGCCGATGCCGCTGAAGAGGTGGGGATCCGTCAACGCACGCTTGAGGGTGTGATTTTCTTTCCTAAGCGCCTGCGCGAATTCAGTCAAAGAAGCGTCCAGCACTTCCAAACCGCCGGGGTCAAGTGCGCGCAAGGCTGCCTCACCCGCAACCAAATGCACCGCGGCCCGACGCTTTGTGCCCGCTTCGGTTAGAATCAACGTGCCCAACGCAAATTGGAAAATCGCTTGTTTTGCTGCGAGCCTGCGGCCGGTGACCGTGCGTTTCCCCTCGCCACTGTTTGGAGCAGTGTCGATCCAATGCAGTCGTCCGGCGATCATCAGGTGTATGACCAACCAGAGGTCCGCCTCGAAGTGAATCGCGATGCGTTTGCCGACTCGACGCAACTGCAACACTTTACGGCCGTGCAAAATGTCGATTGGAGGTCGCGCAGTGCGCAGCAGAAATGGGCTAAGAATCTGTACCCGATTAAGTTGTTGGTTCAGCACGCGCCGTTGCAGCGCTTCGAGGTAAACAGTTATGTCCGGCAGCTCAGGCACACTGAAAACTCAGCCATCGATGCGATACAAATCCCCTCCGACGGAAGCGGCAATTCTCAAACATTGAAATCAGGCGGCTCTTTCTTTCGATCCTTTTTGCTCATGACCTTCACATTGGCTTCCTCCTGGATTACGAGAGAGTAAGCCGGCACGCTCACCGCAAGTGACACATTTGCTCCGATCGTGCTGTGTTCACCCACAACCGTATCGCCACCAATAATCATGGCCCCCGCATAGATCGTGACGCGATCCTCAATCGTCGGGTGGCGCTTCAGTCCGCGTAACTGCTGTCCGGCCGAGAGCGATTTGGCGACCAGACCCACGCCTTGATACATCTTTACATGGTCGCCGATTTCGCTGGTCTCGCCGATCACTGTCCCGGTGCAGTGATCGACAAAAAAGTGCGTCCCAATTCGCGCGCCAGGATGCAGGTCCATGCCGGTTCGAGCATGCGCCCACTCAGTCATGATCCGCGGGATCAGCGGAATATTCTTGAGATAAAGCTCATGCGCCAGGCGCTGCACGGCGATCGCCTCAATGAAAGGATAAGCCACGATCACCTCTTCTTTGCTCAGCGCCGCTGGATCACCACTAAAAGCAGCCTCGATATCCGTCTGCAGCAGGTCCCGAAGCCGCGGCAGGCTGGAAAGAAATTCGATCGTGTAAGTGTGTGCCACCGGCCGGAGGTCCTTTTTCGGCAACTCGGGTGGTGGATGATACTCCAGGCTCTTACCAATCTCGGTCTCCAGATTGCCGAGCACCGCAGCGACGAGCAGGCCCGTTTCGGTTTTGATTTCCGATGAGTGCACAACTTTCTCTCCAAAAAATCCCGGAAATAAAAGCCGCAGCAGATCCCTCGTGATCAACTCAATTGCATGCTTGGACGGCAGATTCTTTCCGTCCAACTGATTGATCGCGCCGACCTGGTTGTAGGAAGCCGCCAGGCGCTCAGTGATTTGGGTAACCGTCAACTGCACGTCCGCACTATGGGTCAATTTGCCGGTCAAGGCAAGAAGCGGCAGGCCAGACTCTGCGACACGGTCCATCATTTTCACACACAATCGAGACGTTGCTCGATTCTTTGGCTCAAAAACGATATGACTTCGGTATGACTCTGCGAAAGCGCATCGGTTGCTACGGTTCGCTCATGTTTCTTTTGGCGACGTGGGTTGGCAATGTCAGCATCCACGGCGCCGAAATCTTTCTCCGTGCCAGCCAGCTTGGTTTCCTGCCCAAAGATACCAAAACCGCGATTGCGTTCTCGAAATCGCCACTGCCGAAAGTTTTCATCGTAGTAGTTGCCGGCACAAAACGGGTCTGCCTCACGGACAAAACGTTGCCGCTCGGTGGCAGCTCGTGGGGACAACTTGAAAACTGCGTGGAACTGGATTTCTCCAGACTGGAAATCCCAGGGGAGTACGAGCTGTTAATGGCTAATTCCCGTTCGCTGAGGTTCTCCATTAGTTCTCGCGCCTACTCCGAACTTCCGGATGTGCTGCTCGAATTCATGCGTCAACAGCGATGTGGCTATAACCTATATCTCGAAGCCGCTTGCCACCCGTTCGACGGCCGGACGGCGTATGGACCATTGACCAATGGAACCTACCTCGACGTGCGCGGCGGATGGCACGATGCAGCCGATTTATTGAAGTACCTGCTGACCTCGGGCAACGCGACCGCCCAGATGTTGCTGGCATATGAGCTGGGCAGGAACAAGAAGAATCCGATCTTTGCCGATGCGGTCACGAACCTTGGTCAACCTGGCACCAATGGTCTCCCCGACATTCTCGACGAAGCACACTGGGGACTGGAGTGGATGCTCAAGTTACATCCTGCGCCGGATCAACTTTATCACCAGGTGGCGGACGATCGCGACCATATCGCGCCTCGCCTTCCGCAAAACGACACCGCTGATTACGGTTGGGGCAAAGGTGGCCCGCGCGTCGTGTATTACGCCGATGGGCGGCCGCAAGGTCTCGGTCAATACCAGAGTGCCTCCACCGGCGTCGCCAACCTCGCAGGCCGCTATGCCGCCGCGATGGCGCTCGCTTACCAAGTTTGGAAGAAGGATCACGCTCAACATGCTTTTGCTGAGCAGTGCCTCAGGGCCGGTAAAGAAGTGTATGAATTAGGGCGCGCCAAAGAGGGCGCTCAACAAGGAAACTCCTATCGTTCACCCTATCGTTATGAAGAAACTACCTGGGCCGACGACATGGAATGGGGTGCTGCAGAGCTTTATCGCGCGACCGGCGAGCGCCGTTACCTCAAAGATGCAAAACGCTACGCCCAACTTGCTGCCGACGAGTCCTGGATGGGCAAGGAGCAAACCGGTCATTACCAGTATTACCCTTTCATCAATGTGGGGCATCTTCGGCTGTACGACCTTGTAGATCGAAAGTTGAAAAAACTCCTGGCTGAATACTATCGCGAAGGGATTGAACGCTGCATCCGCGCCAGCCAAAAGAATCCTTATCGTATCGGCGTCCCATTCATCTGGTGCTCGAACAATCTGACGGTCGCCTTGGCAACTCAATGCCTGTTATATGAACGTATGACGGGCGACCAGCAGTTCCGCGCATTCGCCGCGTGTCAGCGCGATTGGCTCCTGGGGCGCAATCCCTGGGGCTACACCATGTTCACCGGAATTGGCCAGGTTTACCCAAAAAATCCGCATCTGATGACAATGGAATTGATGCACCGACCGGTCCGCGGCGGACTGGTTGACGGTCCCGTCTACGAGCGCATTTTCAAATCGCTCAAAGGCGTGACCATTTCCGAGCCTGATCCACTGGCCGATTTCCAAGGACTCGCGGTTTACCACGATGACGTCCAGGACTACGCTTCGAATGAACCTACGATGGACGGCACCGCCTCAGCTATCCTATTGTGGAGCCTGTGCAGCAGCCAGGCCCAATGACCAACGGCCGCCCTGATCCCGGCAGCGACGCGGCCGTTTCGGCTGGGCCTTCCACCGGTGCCGCATCTCAAGCCGAGACAATATCAGCGCGAAGCTACTGGACGGCAGAAGCGGCACCTGGCCCACTAGCTTTTGCTCTGCTCCTGGCCGTTTTGATTTTCGCCGCGTTCCCGCAAGTCCTCCTCGGCGTGGAAACATTCATTGTCAGGGATTACGGCTTCTTTGCTTACCCACTCGCGAAATTCCAGCGGGATTGCTTTTGGAGAGGCGAAGTGCCCCTTTGGAATCCATATAATAACTGCGGCGTGCCGTTCCTCGCGCAGTGGAATACGATGCCTCTCTACCCGCCTGCGCTCATTTACCTGCTGTTTCCGCTAAATTGGTCTTTGAGCTTCTTCTGCCTCGCGCACCTGTTTTGGGCGGGCTTGGGCATGTATTTCCTTGCCTACCGCTGGACCAACAATCGCCTCGGCGCAGCCGTGGCAGGACTCGGTTTTGCGTTTAACGGATTCACTCTCAATCTTCTGATGTGGCCCAGTCACATCGCTACCCTGAGCTGGATGCCTTGGGTCGTGCTGTGCGTTGAGAGGGGCTGGCGGTTGGGGGGACGCCAACTTGTTCTGGCTGCCGTCGTCGGCGCTCTCCAAATGCTGGCCGGTGGTCCGGAAACGATTCTGTTTACTTGGCTCATTTGCCTTGGGCTTTGGTTGAGGGAAACCTGGCAAGCCTGGCGCCAGCGCTTAGCTTGCGGATCGCAAAGCGCCCCTCCCCAAACGCTGCTCTGGCGATTTCCAACTATCGTAGTTCTCGTTGCGGGTTTGGCCGCCGCTCAACTCTTCCCGTTTCTCGATCTCGCCGCCCATTCCCAGCGCGAGCAAGGATACGCTGACACTCGCTGGTCAATGCCCGGTTGGGGTTGGGCCAATTTCCTCGTCCCCATGGCCTTTGGCCAGCGTTGGAGCAAAGGCTTGTTTTTTCAATACGAGCAAGCGTGGACCTCATCATACTACCTTGGCCTCGCGCCGTTGCTGCTCGCATTAATTGCAGTTTGGGGGGCACGCAACGCTCGCGCGCGTTTTCTGAAAGTCGCCCTTGTTCTCGCTCTGCTGCTGGCTCTCGGAGATCAGGTCCTAGTCGGCCGTTGGCTGCGTCACCTGATCCCACAGCTCAGCTTCATGACGTACCCGGTGAAGTACCTAACGGTCGTCACTTTTGCCGTCCCACTGCTCTCTGCATTCGCCATGGCTCAATTGAGATCGGGGCAAGATCGGCAAAACAAAAGCCGCATTTTGTTGCTGGGCGGTGTTCTGCTTGCGCTCATAGGAATCATTCTCTATTGCGCATGGCGTTTTCCATTTCCCACCGACGACATTCACAACACTCTGACCAATGGTTTCAGTCGCGCGGTAGTCCTAATTCTTACCGTCCTCGTTTTGTTCTGCTTGTTCCCGGCGAGCTCAGAATCGAGCACCGACAAACTCAACACCAATCCAGTAAAGCCCGCCTGGGAAGCAAAGTTAAAACCGCTCCTGCCTCTGCTCCTGCTGCTCCTGGTTTGGGTCGATGTCTGGACCCATGAACCTTCCCAGAACCCCACGGTGCCGTCTTTCGTCTACACGCCCGGGCTTGCGCGCCAGAAACTCGCCATGAACCCGCAACCGGAACTCACACAATCACGAGCAATGCTCTCGCCGGAGGCGAACAACAAGTTTCGTCAATTCCTCGTAAGCGACTTCAAGGATAACTTCCTCGTGAAACGAATCGGGTATTTCGCCGACTGCAATCTCCTGGACGACGTGCCAAAGGTGGATGGATTTCTTTCGCTTTATCCGCGCGAATGCGGCGAGTTGGGATCTGCTCTATACAGCTTCACAAACCTGCCCTCGCCTCAGTTGCTTGATTTTCTTTCCATTTCCCAACTAACCACTCCAGGAAAGTTTTTTGAATGGCAACCACGCGAAACATTCCTCCCGCTGGCCACAGCCGGACAAAAGCCTATTTTCCTGGGCGACAAAGATGCCTTGCCCGCTCTGTTTAGCCGCCGATTCGATCCCCGCATAATGGTTCTGCTGCTCCCCGAAGCTAAAACCCTCGTCTCCATAACAAATCAAACTCAAGCTCAGGTTTCATTCGAGCCGGCACCCAGAAATCAGAAGACAAAAATGATTGGTGATCTGCAAATCAAGGCTGCGGCGCCTTCGCTGATTGTCCTTTCCCAAACATATTATCATTGGTGGCGTGCCTATCTTGATGACCAGCCCACACCGTTGCTGCGCGCCAACTACGCGTTTCAAGCCGTTCTCGTCCCTGCCGGAACCCATCGGCTCCGTGTTGCCTATGAAGACCGCGCTTTCGAAGTCGGTGCAGCGTTGTCGCTCCTGCTCGCGATCGGCTGCGCGACAGCCTGGCTGCGAAGTCCTCGGATGCAGAAGAATGAATCCTGAAACTGCTGAAATCTGGCAGTTACCGCTCCTGTTCGTTACCGGTCTCGCCGCCGGGTTCGTCGACTCAATTGCCGGCGGCGGCGGACTGATAACCTTGCCCGTCTTGCTCAGCTTTGGATTTAGTCCACAGCAAGCACTTGGAACGAACAAGCTCCAGGCCACCTTTGGCTCCGGCAGCGCCGCGTGGCATTACGCGGAAGCCAAAGCTGTGCCTCTGAACGACTGCGTCCGCGGCTTTGCGTATTCGCTCTGTGGTTCGATCCTGGGCACCATTGCGGTCCAGCAAATCAATCCCTCACTTCTACGCCGAGCAATCCCCGTCCTTTTAGCAGTTATCGCCGTTTACTTGCTCCTCAAGCCGCGTTTAGGTGCCGAAAATCGTGAACCCCGCATGGCACGAAGTTGGTTCGACGCGCTCTTCGGGCTGGGAATCGGATTCTACGACGGCTTTTTCGGTCCTGGTACTGGAACCTTTTGGGCAATGGCCTATGTAATATGGCTCGGGTTCAATCTCACTCGAGCAACGGCTTACACCAAGGTGATGAACTTTGCAAGCAACGCAGGTTCGTTGGTGTTCTTCTTGTTAGGCCACAAAGTCGTCTTCGTAGCTGGCCTCGTAATGGGCATAGGCCAGTTAGCCGGCGCTCGGCTGGGCTCGCGCATGGTGATCACCCGCGGAACAAACTTCATTCGACCCATTTTCATAACGGTCGTGTTAGCTCTCACCGCCAAATTGATATACGATAACTTCCGGCGGTAAGTGAAGCAGTGACAGACTGGAAGGAGCAAAGCCGCAGCCGCGCCAATTTCATTTCTTCTTTGTCACTTTGTCTCTTTGTTGTTCAACTCCTGCTTGTGATTGCTCGCGTCACGCTCGAACTGGCCCTCCGCAAGGAGTTCGATTATCTCGTGCCGCCGGGGCTTGAAGCGCAGCTCACGGTAGGCAGCCGCGTCCAGGTCCCGTTAGGCGCGC